>NZ_SPHN01000001.1:137560-478495 GCF_005844145.1 Enterococcus sp. BSD2780061688st2 D3 | reverse complement strand
GCGTTCGTCCTGAGCCAGGATCAAACTCTCATAATAAAAGTTAGAACAATCTTGCGATTGTTAAGCTCAATTTGTTTGCTAGCATATTGCTTGCTTGTTAAAAATGTTTGTTGTCTTGAATCAATCAAGACGCCCTACACATTTGGTTTGTCTTACTTTGTTCAGTTTTCAAAGGTCTACTTGAATTGCCGTAGCAACTTTTATATCATATCAGAGTGACAAGTGAATGTCAACTGTTTTTTAAAAGTTATTTTCGATTTCGTTTTTAGAAATCTTCCAGCAACTCGTATATCATAACTTATCTTTTGTTATTTGTCAAGAACTTTTTTGAAGTTTTTCTTGATTAGATCAAGCTTTTCAATAGGTTCTTTTCAAACGACTTAGTTATCTTATCATGTGGTCACCCACACGTCAAGAACTTTTTTAAGTTATTTGTGAAGTGTTTCGCGCTCTTTCGAACACATAATAATATACCAACATCAAAATAGAAAGTCAATAAGAAAATGCTGTTTTATCAACATTTATAGCATATTCGACCATTCCCCTCTAATTGCTTTTCAATGTTCGTATTTTCGTTTTTTTTAGCCTTTATTTACCTTGATTTCCATTAAATGTTCAGGTTTTGTTTTCTTTGGTACATAGTTATTTCCTGAACCTTCTAAAATTTTTGTTAACAAAGTGTTGCTTTTATCTATTTACGCTTTTTTTTGCTAATATATATAGTAAATAGCTACATTATAATCTTGGAGGAACGATCGATGAAAATATTAATTGCTGATGACGATAAAGAAATCGTTGAATTACTAAGTATCTATATTCACAACGAAGGCTATGAAGCTGTGAAAGCTTATGACGGAAAAGAAGCCTTATCAAAAATCCGTACCATTCCCGATATCGAACTGCTTATCTTGGATATCATGATGCCTGAAATGGATGGAATGCAAGTAGTAAAAGAATTGCGTAAAGAATCACAGATCCCGATCATCATGCTTACAGCTAAAACTACAGATATGGATAAAATCAAAGGTCTGGTAGCAGGTGCTGATGATTATGTAACTAAACCATTCAATCCTTTGGAAGTAATGGCTCGTGTAAAATCATTACTTCGTCGGACAAAAATGCAAGTTACCCCTGACCAACCAGATATATTAGAAGTAAATTCTTTGATCATCAATAAAGATTCACATGAAGTAAAAACGATTGATGGTACAGAGATCCAATTAACAGCATTAGAATTTGGAATCCTCTATTTATTAGCAAGTCACCCAAACCGCGTATTCAGCGCAGATGAGATTTTTGAACGTGTGTGGAAACAGGAAAGTATTGTTTCTGCTAAAACAGTCATGGTACACGTAAGTCACTTAAGAGATAAAATTGAAGAAGCAACTGGTGGAGAAAAAGTCATTCAAACCGTTTGGGGAGTGGGCTATAAAATTGATGCACGATAAAACAAGAGGTACAGAAAAGCGTCGGCGGATCAACTTGACTTCTAAAGAAATCAGCGAATTATTAGCAGAAGGAATCATCACAGTTATCTTACTTCTTCTATTAAATGTCGCAATATTGGTTGTTCTTAGTTCAGTAATCAGTAGTTCCCCTTCATTGACAAATGCCATTTGGGATTCAAAAAACATTTTTGCTGAACGTTTGAATAGCGATTTATTTTGGAATGGCCGAAACTTTATCTTTCCTCTCTTCTTTCTTTTAGATATTGGTGTCTTATATTGGCGACTGATTCGTCGGTATCGTCAAATGCAGCTGCGACACATCATCAGTGAACTGCATTATATCGCAAATGGTAACTATGACCACCGAATTCCTTTTGAACTGAGCGGTGACCTTAGTCGGGTAGTCACTAGTATCAATGGTTTAGTAGACAGTACTGTCGCAGCCATTGAGGATGAACGTAAGATCGAAAAATCAAAAGATGAATTGATCACCAACGTCAGTCACGATATACGCACTCCTCTAACATCGATTATTGGTTATCTTGGTCTGATCGAAGACGGGCAATATCAAACAGAAGAAGATATTTTAAAATATACACACACAGCTTACATCAAAGCGAAACAAATGAAATCACTGGTAGACGACCTCTTTGAGTACACAAAGGTTCGGCAACCAGCCGTCCCTATTAATTTTTCTGCTTTTGATTTGATCCAACTAATCGAGCAATTAGCAGCTGATTTTGAATTAGAGGCTTCCAAAAAACATATTCAAATCGTTGTGACAAGCCAAGTGGATTCTCTGATCATGGATGGAGATACTGAAAAATTAGTCCGCGTCTTCAATAATTTACTGACGAACGCTTTAAAGTACGGAAAAGGTGCAACAAAAATCGTGATCGAGGTTGAAAAAATCGGTTCAGAAGTAGTTGCAACTGTAAAAAACAATGGGGCGATGATTCCTCAACAAGCGATCGATAACCTTTTTGACCGCTTTTACCGTGTTGAAGAATCACGTTCGCAAGAAACTGGCGGAACAGGATTAGGTCTTGCAATCGCCCAGAGCATCGTTGCTCTACATGGTGGGTACATCTATGCCAAATCAGATGAACATTGGACCTCTTTTATCATGCACTTGCCACTAAGAAAAAATGAAAAGTTACCCATTGAAAGCTAGGAAACCATTGACGAACGCTAAAATATCCGATATTCTTATTACAATCATGGATAATCGATGAAACACAGAACCCAGTACATTTTATTTTTTTCAAGAGAGCTGATGGCTGCTGAAAATCAGTAAAAAATAATTTGGAAGTTCCAGTTCTATGACGTGTACCTTTCGAAATAAGAAAGGTCGGCAAACAGCCGTTATCTGTTAGCAAGAGCAACACTGATCATGTGTTGAACTCGGGTGGTACCGCGAATGTTAGACTGATTCGTCCCAAGAATACATTGGGATGGATCGGTCTTTTTTATTTATACTAAGGAGGAATAGGAATGTTAGATGTAAAAATGATGCGCCAAAATTTTGACTATGTACAAGAAAAACTAATGACTCGTGGCGTGAAAAAAGAAACGTTAGCTGAATTTATGGAACTTGACGAAAATCGTAGAAAATTACTTGTCAAAAGTGAAGAACTGAAGAAATACCGTAATGATGTTTCTGGTGAAATTGCACAACTAAAAAGAAACAAAGAAGATGCTACCGCTAAAATCAATGAAATGAAAGAAGTTGGGGGAAATATCAAAGCCCTTGACGAAGAAGTCGCACAAGTAGATGAAAAATTAAAAGAAATTGCAACTACTTTGCCAAACTTACCAAATGATTCTGTCCCTATCGGAAAAGATGAAGACGACAACGTCGAAGTGCGTCGTTGGAATGAACCTCGTAACTTCTCTTTTGAACCTAAACCTCATTGGGAAATCGCTGAAAATCTTAGCATCTTAGATTTTGAACGTGGAGCAAAAGTATCAGGTAGCCGTTTTGTTTATTACAAGGGATTGGGCGCTCGTTTAGAACGTGCCGTCTATAACTTTATGCTAGATCAACATATTTATGAACATGGTTATACTGAAATGATCACTCCTTACATGGTAAACAGTCGTGCAATGTTTGGTACAGGACAATTCCCTAAATTCAAAGAGGATGTTTTCCAATTAGAGGATACAGATTTGACACTGATCCCGACTGCAGAAGTTCCGTTAACAAACTATTACAATGACGAAATTTTAGACGGTCAAGACCTGCCGATCTATTTCACTGCCCTTAGTCCAGCTTTTCGTTCTGAAGCAGGAAGTGCTGGTCGAGATACTCGTGGATTGATTCGCCTACACCAATTCAATAAAGTTGAAATGGTCAAATTCTCTGATGCAGAACATTCATATGAAGAACTTGAAAAAATGACAGCTGATGCAGAAGATATTCTTAAAAAATTGCATTTACCTTATCGTGTAGTTGCTTTATCAACTGGAGATATGGGCTTCTCAGCTGCCAAAACTTATGACTTAGAAGTTTGGATCCCAGCCCAAGATACGTATCGTGAAATCAGCTCATGTTCAAACTGCGAAGATTTCCAAGCACGTCGCGCAATGATCCGTTACCGTGATGAAGATGGAAAAATCCATTACGCACACACACTAAACGGTTCTGGTTTAGCTGTTGGCCGAACAGTGGCAGCTATTCTTGAAAATTATCAAAATGAAGATGGTTCTGTCACAGTTCCTGAAGCACTTGTTCCTTACATGGGGAATTTGAAAATCATCAAATAAAATTAGCCTTTAAGACAACTATTCAAGCTTGCACGTTCGTGTGCTACGCAAAAACTGATACACACTACGTGATCTCAAAACTACAGACAAAAAACGTCCCGCAAAAATCAGACCAAAAATCTAACTTTTGCGGGGCGTTTTAAATTATTTTCGAATGACTCACTTTTTTATTCAATTTAAGCAGTCGAACTGACTCAAGATAACAGTCTCCTACAAGTAGCTTCTCTGAAAACAAAGTCGAGATTTCACAGAAATTCAAGAGCAACGTCTGGGAAATCCTTTCTTATGTCTTGTAGCCAATCTGTTCTGTTACGACTTAAGATTCAACTGAATAGTTCGGTGCTTCTTTTGTGATCTGTACGTCATGTGGATGTGATTCTTTCAATCCGCTACCACTCATTTGGATAAATTGTGCTTCATCACGTAATTGTTTCAAATTACCTGCTCCTACATAACCCATACCAGATTTTAACCCACCGATCATTTGGAAAATGATGTCTGCAACGCTTCCTTTATAAGCTACGCGCCCTTCGATTCCTTCTGGAACCAATTTATTGGCTTCGTTGACGCTTCCTTGGAAGTAACGATCTTTCGAACCTTTTTCCATTGCGCCTAATGAACCCATACCACGATAAGTCTTGAAACGACGTCCTTGGAAAATTTCAAATTCACCTGGTGACTCATCTGTACCAGCCAACATACTTCCTAACATCACCGCATGTCCGCCAGCAGCCAATGCTTTGACGATATCGCCAGAATATTTGATACCACCATCTGCAATAATTGCTTTTCCGTATTGACGAGCCACAGAAGCAGCATCATAAATCGCTGTTAATTGTGGTACACCCACACCAGCTACGACACGTGTCGTACAAATCGAACCAGGTCCGATCCCTACTTTTACAACATCCACACCAGCATCATACAATGCCTTTGTTGCTTCGGCTGTTGCCACATTCCCTGCAATTAGCGTTGCATCTTTGAAGGTTGAACGGATTTCTTGGATTTTACGAATGACACCAGCACTATGTCCATGTGCTGTATCAATAACGATTGCATCTACACCAGCTTCTAACAATGCGCCGGCACGTTCGAAAGTATCACTTGTCACACCTACAGCAGCAGCAACTAATAAACGTCCATGTTCATCTTTCGCTGCGTTAGGAAATTCAATCACTTTTTCAATATCTTTGATGGTGATCAGACCACTCAAGCGACCTTCATCGTCAACGATCGGTAATTTTTCGATTTTATGTTTTTGCAGAATTTTTTCTGCATCTTTTAGAGAAGTACCTACTGGGGCTGTTACTAAGTTTTCTTTTGTCATCACATCATTGATTGCTATATGATAGTCAGTCACAAAGCGCATATCACGGTTCGTAATAATACCAACCAATTTTCTGTTTTCTAAAGTTTCAACGATTGGCACTCCGCTAATACGGTATTTGCTCATTAGTTCTTCTGCATCTGCTACTAGATGTTGTGGCGTTAAGAAGAAAGGATCAATGATCACACCACTTTCAGAACGTTTTACTTTACGTACTTCATCGGCTTGCTGACTGATCGTCATATTTTTGTGAATAACACCTAATCCGCCTTGTCTTGCCATGGCAATTGCCATTTTACTATCAGTAACAGTATCCATACTTGCACTGATGATCGGAATATTCAACTTAATATTTTTTGTTAATTGTACGCTCATATCCACTTCGTTTGGTAACACGTGACTTTCTGCTGGTATCAATAAGACATCGTCGAAAGTAAACCCTTTTTTCGTGAACTTTGTTTCCCAGTTGGACATTTTTAGTACCACTCCTCTGTTTTAGTTTATCTACTAAAATAATCGATTTTCTTTATTAAGTCAACAGTCTATCCGTAATCCCTAACTTTTCTAAGAAGATATTCATTATAAGCGTTTACATACCGATGGTTTATTGCTTATCTCTCAGCAGTCGGCTCTAAAAAAAACAGCCAGAATTTTCTATCCTCCCAAAAGAGGATTCAAAAATTCTGACTGATGGAATATTTTTTGTTTATCTTCTAGGTGCTGATAAACTGCCAATAATACCGTATTTCTTCTTCAAGTAGTAACGTAACGCAAGAGCGACCCCACCGATGATCACGATAACTACTGGATCTAGTAGTGGGTTCAGTACTGGTGGAAGCAACGTTGTAGCGGAAAAGGCGATAACCCAGATCAGCGTTGTTCCTCCTAAAATAAGCAATGTTTTACCCATACCTGGTTTTTTACTGCGATCTGCTCCAGGATATTCATACTGATAAATGTATTTATACATCAGATAAAATACCCAACCACCGACTGCAGAACCTAAAATAAGAGTTGAAATTCCATAAGCCGGCGTTGTTCCACGTGAAAACAATCCAGTGATCGCAACCATGATACTCAACAGACCAAGTAGTAATAATGCGTTATCTAGCCACATCAAGACTGGTTTGGCATTTACTTTTACTTCAGCTGGTTTATTGATGATTGCTTCTGTTCGTTCAGAAACAGTACCGAATAGTTGTCTCGCTGTTCTTCCGCCTTTTTGCTCAGAAACTAAAGTCGGAAGGATGTCATGAAGGGCTGTGACTTTTTCCTCTTCGGATAAGTTAGCCGCTTCTAAAGATTTTTTCAAATCAAAAATATATTGTTGGTTTCTTTTCGTCAACTTTTCTTCTAAACTATTGTTTTCTTTTACGATCTCACGTAATTGTTCTGGTTCCATGATCTAATAGTCCTCCTTAGCCGTTACTCTAACGGTTGTCACAAAAGACATTCTAACATACTATACGTACAGTTTGATAGCCCTTTTATACATTAAAACGGAATAACATAACGTCGCCATCTTGGACTACATAATCTTTACCTTCTAGACGAACGCGACCTGCTTCTTTTGCGGCATGCATGTTGCCATAATGATCCAAATCTTCAAAAGAGACTGTTTCTGCACGGATGAAGCCTCGTTCAAAATCTGAATGGATGATTCCAGCTGCTTGAGGAGCTTTGATTCCTTTTTTGAACGTCCAAGCTCGTACTTCTTGTTCTCCAGCAGTAAAGTAAGTAGCTAATCCCAATAAATCATAGGCTGCACGGATCAATTGATCTAAGCCAGATTCTTCAATTCCCAATGCTTCTAAGAATTCAGCCTTATCTTCATCATCTAACTCGGCGATTTCTTCCTCTGCACGCGCGCTAACAACGATGACTTCTGCTTTTTCTTCTGCCGCAAAGTTACGTACTTCTTGAACGTAGTGATTGGATTCTGCTTCTGCTACTTCGTCTTCCGCAACATTTGCTACATATAAGATTGGTTTTGTTGTTAATAAGAACAATGATTTAACGATCTTTTGTTCTTCTTCTGTAAACTCGATCGAACGGGCGGAACGGCCGTCTTCTAAAACAGGTTTGATTTTATCTAGTACTGCTAATTCTGCTACAGCATCTTTATCCTTTGTTTTAGCAACTTTTGCCACTCGTGTATAGCGTTTGTTGATTGAGTCAAGGTCAGCTAACACAAGCTCCAAATTGATCGTATCAATATCAGCTAAAGGATCAACTCGTCCTTCCACGTGAGTGATGTTGTCGTCATCAAAACAACGGACGACATGACAGATTGCATCTACTTGGCGGATATGACTCAAAAATTGGTTACCTAAGCCCTCACCTTTACTTGCACCTTTTACGATACCAGCGATATCTGTAAATTCAAAAGTAGTTGGAACAGTTTTCTTTGGATGAACTAATTCCGTCAACCGTTGTAAGCGCCAGTCTGGTACTTCTACCATTCCTACATTTGGATCAATCGTTGCAAAAGGATAGTTTGCTGCTTCTGCTCCAGCTTTAGTAATTGCATTAAATAAAGTCGATTTTCCGACATTGGGTAAACCTACGATTCCAGCAGTTAATGCCATAAATTTATTCACTCTTTCTCTGCATTTTTTTCAAGTATTTTTTTTAGTTTTTTTTCAAATTCTCGACGAGTCATCATCACGATATGTCCACAATTCACACATTTGATTTTGATGTCAGCACCCATTCGAATGATCTCCCAACGGTTCGTCTGACACGCATGAGGTTTTTTCATTTCAACGATATCATGTAAGTCGTACATAAAAGTCCCCTCCTTTTTGAAAAAAATATCTGAACGCTTGCTTTATTAATCGAAGCGCAATGATGGATTCTCTATTATTGAAAGAATAGGACAAAGCCTAAGATTTTTGTTTCTCAGTTTTATTCGTCAAATTGAATATTAAGAATATCCAGGATTCTTGTCAAATCATTTTGTGACAGATATTCAATTTCGATTTTTCCTTTTCCATCTTTTTCTTGGATAGCGACACTTGTGCCGAACTTATCCATTAAACGATCTTCGCTTTCACGGATATAGTAAGGTTTTTCTTTTGCTAAACGTGGAATTTTTTTCTTTTCTTTTCCATCATTTTCATTTAATTGTGACACAATTTGTTCTAATTGACGAACAGTCAGATTCTCCGTTACTGCTCGATTTGCTAATTTTAGTATCAAGCTTTTATTTTTCAAGCCTAAGAGCGTACGTGCTTGTCCCATCGAAAGGCGTTGATCTTGGACCATTTCTTTGACAAGATCGGGTAACGTCAACAAACGCAAGTAATTCGCAATATAAGGCCGACTCTTGCCTAAGCGGTTTGCCACTTCTGCTTGTGTCAATTTGAGATTTTTCATCAGCATATCATACGCTTCTGCCTCTTCTAGCGGATTTAAATCTTCACGCTGCAGATTCTCTAGAACGGCAACTTGCATCATTGCTTCTTCATCAAAGTCTCTAACGATTGCTGGGATGGTTTCTTTTTTAGCTAATTTAGAAGCTCGAAAACGGCGTTCTCCGGCAATGATCTCATAGCCTTTTACTGATGATCGGCGAACAATTATGGGTTGAAAAACACCTGATTGCTCAATTGAATTCGCTAATTCTTGTAAAGAGACCTCTTCAAAAGTTTTCCGTGGTTGATACGGATTGGGACGTAATTCATTCAATGGCAACTGGATCACGGTCTCATCTGTTACATCTACAGTTTCTAAATTTTCTAAGTCTTGGAACAATGCATCGATTCCTCGACCTAATCCTTTATTTTTCTTCACGATTAACCACTTCCTTTGCCAATGCTTGGTAGACTTCAGCTCCTCTAGAACGTGGATCATAATCGATAATAGGCATTCCATGACTTGGCGCTTCTGAAAGACGGATATTTCTTGGAATAATCGTTTCATACACTTTTTCACGGAAATATTTACGAACTTCTGCCACTACTTCATTCCCTAAGTTTGTACGGGCATCGTACATCGTAAGTAGCACTCCTTCGATCTCTAACTCAGGATTGAAATGCTTTTGGACAAGACGAACAGTATTCAATAATTGGCTTAATCCCTCTAGTGCATAATACTCACATTGAACAGGGATCAAAATCGAATCACTAGCTGTAAATGAATTGATTGTCAGATGTCCTAAAGAAGGTGGACAATCGATCAAGATATAATCATATAAGTCAGTGACTTCCGCTAATGAACCTTTTAAGCGAGATTCTCTGGCCATCATTGAGGTTAACTCGATTTCAGCTCCTGCTAATTGGAGAGTTGCTGGCACAATACTTAGATTTTCGTGTTCCGTGACAAGTGTTGCGTCAGCGATAGGTAACTCGTTGACTAACACATCATAGATATCTTGTGTCACATCAGGTTTGCGGATACCTACGCCACTTGTCGCATTTCCTTGCGCGTCCATATCTACTAATAGAACTTTTTTCCCAAGACTAGCTAGACATGCGCCTAAATTTACCGTTGTCGTTGTTTTACCGACTCCGCCTTTTTGATTTGCAACAGATATTATTTGTGCCATCTCTTCTCCTCCTACTTGATTGGTTGCTTGTTAGGCAATCCAGGTTTTCTTGGATATTTTTTCGGTGTGACCTTCTTTTTCTGAATCATAAGAATGTGCCGTTTATCCGTTACGTTAGGTAATTCAACCGTGTATTCTTTGATGAATTTACCGCCTAAAAGAGCAATTGCCTGTTTTGCTTCCATTAACTCTTCTTCACTTTTAGCTGCTTTTAACGCATAAAAATAGCCTTCTTGTTTTACTAAGGGTAAACACAATTCAGCTAGGACGTTCAATCGAGCTACTGCACGCGCCGTTACGTAATCGAAAGACGCACGAAATTGCGGATTTTGTCCAAATGTTTCAGCTCGATCATGGTAAAGATTTGCGGTAATACCTAACTCTTTCGTTAATTCCGTTAAAAAAGTAATCCGTTTATTCAAAGAGTCAACAATCGTGATCTGCAATTCTGGAAATACGATTTTTAATGGAATACTTGGAAAGCCGGCGCCAGAGCCAACATCACAAAGTGTACCATCTTTTGAAAAGTCCCCATCAAACGCTAGAGTCAATGAATCATAAAAATGTTTCAAATAAACATCTTTCTTTTCTGTGATTGCTGTTAAATTCATTTTTTCGTTCCACTCAACTAATAGTTGATAATAGCGTTCAAATTGAGTCATTTGTTGATCCGTCAACTGGATACCTTTTTCTGCCAAAATCTGATGAAATTCTTCTGGTGTCATAGTTTGTCCTTTCATTGTGAAACAGTTACATTGTTTCACGAAATCTCTTCTTACTTTAACGCAAAATGTCAGGAGTTGCAATCTTTCCAATAGAAATTTAAACAGAAAAAGGGATAGGGAAGAAAGGGGCGAGAAAAGATAAGATGCGACAAAAAAGAGTGAGATGAACGAATCCTTTAAGTAATAACATTACTTAAACGTTATACATAACTGCTCTATTACATATCCTCTTATTGCTATACTACTATTTTAGTAATAAAGATTATCCTCTTTTCCCCTAAAATATTGGTGTCTACCGATATTTAATGCAACTAAACCCTTACACGTTCCATAAAACTCCCTTATTCTTATTTCAGATACAAGTCATTTAAATAGATTCTACAAATCGAAAAAATACCTTAGATAGCTTACACTAGCTGAAGGTATTTTTCCTAAAACACGGGCAATTTATTAACAGAATAACTAGTTGCCCTTATCCATGGTTTCTAATTGCTTAATAATATCATTGGAAAGTTGTTGCCATTGCTCATCTGAGACGTTCTGATCACTGGCATTTTCTAGAGTTTTTTGAGCTAAATTTGCAACTTCTGGATTATTCCATGATCTTTGGGGCAAAGAAGCCACTAAATCATTTCTTGTGGAATTTTGTAGTGAGCTTTTAAGAGATAAAATCTCAAGCTCTTTAGTAGGCTTAACGGTGCCACTATATAAAGTATTGCCGTTTGAATCTGTGATCTGGGCTGTACCATCATGGTTAGTATACAAGTCAGCATTGTAGGTACCACTACTATCGGTTACTGTTATAGGGCTTCTTGTAAAGTGTTCTGACATATGGCTCAATTCGCCTTCTCGTGATGTAATGGTTCCATTAAACCCATCAAAATAATAATTTTGGCTAAATAATTCTATGGCTTTACTAGTGCCAGTTGCTTCTTGAGAGCTACTTTCTGAATTTGTACTACTTACTGTACCTTCGACAGCAGAATTATCCATGGAGTGATTAGAAACGCTTGTAGCGGTTTTCTTCGTCTCCGTACTATTTGGGGAACTAGATCCCTCTAGTTTTTTCTGATATTGTTCGTTACTGATTGCTAGGCTCTCCCGCTGACGGTCAAGGCTGTTCCTTTCTGCAATAGTATAAATCAGCGCTCCAGCTAACGCTACGTTCGCCAACAAGCTAACTATAAGCAGTACCTTTTTCATTCTTTCTTCTCTTCTTTCATGTTAATCAATACAATAAACTAAATAACCTTCTAAAAAACTCCTTATTGCTATCTAAAATAAAAATACTTGTACATAAACTATTATAACATTTATCCCAAATACAATTCAGACATATCTGACTTAAATGAATTCCTAAAAACGAAAAAGAAACCCGGTCTTTCTTCGAAGAATTCTCAATATCAAAATTAACAGACTCCTCATAATCTAGCAGAACTCTAAACGTACTTAAACCGTCATAAAAAGAATCTTTCAAAAGGTATCAGAATCGACAAGATGAAACAGTCCAATTATTCGATTCTTATATGAATGCCTGATAGTCGGAGTCAAAAACGGAGTCAGCGTATACTAAAAGAGCATTAGACAAAAGTGAGAAATACTTTTGTCTAATGCTTTAAAAACAAATAAACGGTGGGAGCAGAAGCAACTCCTTCGGAAATAAGCCGAAATTCACAAAAATTTGAAAAGCAATTTTCGTGAATTTCTTCTTATTTCTCGGAGTTAAACACTTCTGTCCCAACCTCTTTCGTATCAACACTTTAAGCTTCGACTTTCGCAATCTTCCCTTGTTCGATGTAGACCATCAAAATACTTAAATCAGTTGGGTTTACGCCGCTGATTCGACTTGCTTGAGCAATTGTTTCAGGTTGGATTTTTTGTAATTTTTGTTTTGCTTCGGTTGCCAAGCCATTGATGGCTGCATAATCAATATTATCTGGTATCTTTTTGGCTTCCATCCGTTTTAATTTTTCTACTTTTTCAAGTGCCTTTTTGATATATCCTTCATATTTGATCTGGATTTCTGCTTGTTCGATTTCTTTGCGTGTCAACGCTTCATTCGCAGGAATAAATTGCAATAGATCTTGGTAGCTGATCTCTGGACGTCTTAAGAAGTCACTTGCTAAAACACCATCTTTTAAGGGGGCTGCATTGATTGTTGCTAAGAAAGCTTGAACTTCTTCTGTTGGTTTGATACGAACGCTCATCAAACGTTTGATTTCTTCTTCAACAGCGGCTTTCTTTTTCAAATATGCATTGTATTGGTCTTCTTTGACCAAACCTACTTGGTGGCCCATTTCAGTAAGACGTAGATCCGCGTTATCATGACGTAAGAGCAAACGGTATTCTGCGCGAGAAGTCAATAAACGGTAAGGTTCATTTGTTCCTTTTGTGACTAGATCATCGATCATCACACCGATATAACCATCGCTTCGTTTGATTACCAACGGCTCTTTTCCTTGCACCTTCAATGCGGCATTGATCCCAGCGATCAAACCTTGCCCAGCAGCTTCTTCGTAGCCGCTTGTTCCATTTGTTTGTCCAGCAGTATAAAGATTTTCAACAACTTTTGTTTCTAGTGTTGGACGCAATTGGTGTGGTTCAACGACATCATATTCGATCGCATAACCTGTTCGCATCATCTCTACTTTTTCCAAACCAGCAATCGAGTGTAAAACATCGACTTGCACATCTTCTGGTAATGAGGTGGATAATCCTTGCACATAGACTTCTTCGGTGTGCAGTCCTTCTGGTTCCAAGAATAGTTGATGACGTGGTTTGTCAGCAAAACGAACGATCTTATCTTCGATTGATGGGCAATAGCGTGCACCCACACCCTCTACGATCCCAGTAAACATCGGCGCGCGATGTAAGTTGTCACGGATGATTTGGTGGGTCGTTTCTCCAGTATAAGTTAGCCAGCAAGATTCTTGGTCTAAATTATATGCACTGTCAGGTGTACTGAAACTAAAATGATTGGGTTCTTTGTCACCTGGTTGTTCTTCTGTGACTGAATAATCGATCGTGCTTGATTTGACACGTGGCGGTGTTCCTGTTTTGAACCGCTCAATGGCAAAACCAAGCTCTTTCAAATTGTTCGCTAAGCCAACAGAAGGTTGGGAGTTATTAGGACCAGAAGAATATTTCAATTCTCCGATGATGATTTCGCCACGTAGTGCTGTTCCGGCAGTGATGACAACAGCTTTCGCACGATAACTCGCTCCAGTAGAGGTGATCACACCGCAGCAAACACCATCTTCAACGATCAATTCTTCGACAATTCCTTGACGCAAAGTCAAATTTGGTTCTTTTTCGATCGTATGTTTCATTTCTGCGGAATAGGCATGTTTGTCTGCTTGCGCACGTAATGCTCTGACAGCTGGGCCTTTCCCAGTATTCAACATACGCATTTGAATATAGGTCTTATCGATATTTTTACCCATTTCTCCGCCTAATGCGTCGATTTCTCGGACAACGACTCCTTTGGCAGGTCCGCCAACGGACGGATTACATGGCATAAAAGCAACCATATCCAAATTGATGGTTAATAGTAATGTTTTTGAGCCCATTCTTGCTGCGGCTAATGCGGCTTCAGACCCCGCATGTCCGGCACCGACGACGATCACGTCATAGGCATCTGCTTGATAATGATTCAAAAGATTTTCCTCCTTATTTTCCTAAACAAAATTGACTAAATAATTGAGTGATCAGTTCATCTTGTACACTGTCTCCAACCACTTCACCTAAGTAATCCCAACAGCGAGTCATGTCGATTTGCACTAAATCTACAGGCATACCAGCAGCAATGCCCTCGATGACTTCCTCTAATGAAATAGCTGCTTTTTCAAGCAAAGCGATGTGACGCGTATTTGACACGTATGTCGCATCACGTTCTCCTGTTTGACCACCAAAGAATAAATCTGAAATTGCTGTTTCTAAACGATCCAAACCATCATTTTTAGTCACAGAGACAGCAAAGACTGGTTCATTTTCTACCCATTGTTCAAGTTTTTCTGTTTCTAATTTTGGTGGTAGATCTGTTTTATTTAAAAGAATGATTCGCTTCAAGCCCTTTGTGGCCTCTAGCAATTGTTCATCTTCACTCGTTAAAGGTTCACTTTGATTCAAAACTAATAAAATCAAATCTGATTCAGCGAGTGCTTTGCGGCTTCGTTCTACGCCGATTCGTTCCACCACATCTTCTGTTTCACGGATTCCTGCTGTATCGATCAATTTCAATGGTACTCCGCGGACATTGACGTATTCTTCGATGACGTCTCGCGTCGTTCCTGCGATGTCAGTGACAATTGCTTTTTCTTCTCGTAATAAGTGATTCAAGAGACTTGATTTTCCTACATTGGGGCGTCCAATGATTGCTGTGCTCAGACCTTCTCGAAGAACTTTTCCTTGTTTTGAAGTAGCTAATAACGCTTGGATTCTTTCTTGGATCATCGTGGCTTTTTCTAATAATAATTTTGTTGTCAATTCTTCTACATCATCATATTCAGGATAATCAATATTGACTTCGACTTGTGCTAATGTTTCTAAAATTTCTTGTCGTAACGAACGGATCAATGCAGACAGATTCCCATCCAACTGGTTCAATGCTAAGCCCATTGCCTTGTCGGTTTTCGCACGAATCAGATCCATCACTGCTTCAGCTTGGGATAGATCTACACGTCCATTTAAGAAGGCCCGTTTTGTAAATTCACCAGGTTCTGCCAACCTTGCGCCTTCACGCAATAATAATTGTAAGATTTGGTTTACTACAACGATTCCGCCATGGCAATTGATTTCTACTACATCTTCACGAGTAAATGTTTTGGGTGCTAACATGACAGAAACCATGACTTCATCTACTAACTGTTCATTTTTAGGATCAACGATATGTCCATAATGGATCGTATGACTTGGAACTTCAAGTAAACTTTTCTTTCCACAACTGTATACTTTATCAGCTAACGCTACTGCTTGATCTCCGCTGAGGCGGACAATACTGATGGCGCCTTCTCCAGGTGGAGTCGAAATTGCAGCAATCGTATCAAATTCTAAAGTAATTTCAGCCATTTTCTCACTTCCTCTTTCATTTTACGCACAAAAAAAGCGCCCACTTCACCCTTTGTAATAAATGGTGAACTTAGCACTTTGACTGCTTGTTCTCGATTAAATTCTGGTCATAGGTTATCACATCTAATAGAAGGAATCAAGGGTTTTTAATCGGAGACTGGCTTTATCTTTACTAGGACTTTCATGTTTTTGGGTAAAATTTACCTGATTTATCTTAGCTGATTCTTTTCATTTTTTTCGCAACGTGGAAGTGGGCTATTTCTTGAGTCGTTCTCTTTTATTACCGAGATTGCTTTATCTTTAAATCTTGTGACCTTAGTGTTTTTTGTAGCCACGCATGGTGCGTCTCTTTTCCTTTTTTTAGTTTATAAGAAATTTTTTCTTGCTGAGATACATCAGTACGTTTACCTTTTTCATCTAGGTATGTCACTAGTGCCTGTTGCAGTATTTTTAATGTTTTACTAGAAGCTCCACTGTTTTTCAAATGAACTATCGCTAACTGAGTCAATTCTTTTTTGAAATCTCCATTAGATAAATTAGGAATACTTGATTTATAAAATATTTGATTTTTTATTTTGACCTGTTTCTTGACCCCTAAAATATATTTCATTGCACCATTTAAATTATTGACCATACAATTGTCTTGGACATATTGTGAGGTTGCCAGATCATTGGAATAATATTCTTTCTTTGCACAACGACTGAACAAATGAAGCGGACGATATTCTTCAAATGGTCCTTTTATTAATTCGTTTCGTTCAAACCAATTCAGATGCAGCCGTCCTATACGCAATGCCTGAGTGATTGCCTTGACTTTTTGTGGTGAATTTTTGATTTTATAGATATAAATCGGTGTAATCTGTTTCTTTTGGTCATCTATGTAAACAGCTGCCCTTAATTTTTTTTGAATGGATTGGCTATCGGGACTAATGATGCGTATCTGTGCTTTGTCATAAGTAGCAACTTCAAAATCTCCCCTGACCTTTCTGATAATCACATCCATTCCATGATACCCATCTTCTCCATTTTGCAGTTTCATACAGACATTTATCGGGAGAAGCAAAAAGCTGTCAGGATGATCTTCTTTCAACTCATTTAGATAAAAAGGTAATAATTTTGTCTCAACGGAGCTATGCAGGCTTTTTTGTAAGGATTCTTTTAACAGAGGGATGTTTCTATCTGGAAACTTATCTGAGTGTAGATCAAGCATTTGTTGATAGATTGACATCAATTCAATCACGGCATTAGGCACTTTTTTCATTTTTTCCTGGATCGGATTTCCCATTAGATTTAAATTCTGAATAATTGTGCTGCACATGTTTTTCACGTACTCTTCACTGTTTAGGTACCTTTGACGTTTTCGCGTAACTAATCGTACAAGTTTCGCCTGCTTTCTTTCTCTAAATAAATCGTAAATACTCAATGATCATCACCTCGATCCAGTAAGAGTGTGGGACAAATCTAAAAATCAGTTTTGCTACAAGACCCACGAATAAACGGTGGGAGCAGAAGCAACTCCTTCTTAAATAAACGGCGTCCAAAAGTCAGGCTTTTCGGAAATCTCAAACCTAAACGACTTTTGTCTCGACCTCTTCTCAAGTGTAGCAGTATTATTTTTAGTTTAAAATCTGTCTTTTCCCTAACTAGAAATAATCGTTGCTCTTTCTTACATACTTCTTTATCTTTCTTTAAAAAAAAGGTACACTGAAATGGTAGCGCTATCTACATACACTTTGTTTTATCGAAAGGAGAAACTTATGGGCCAGTTTAATCCTGTTTCATTTGACGGTGAAGACGACCCGCGCATCAATGATGTCGTGTTGTCCACGGGAAATATCAACCAAAAATATATTGTACGTGATATTGTTTTTGTGGTGGAATGCTTTGAAGCTGACTTGTTTGACCCAAATTTTAATACTGAGGATCTGTTTTTAACAACGAAACGAAAGTTAAAAAAGAAAGTGCTGGAATACGGGGCAAACGCAGTGATCAATTGTCATTTTGACTATCAGCAGCGCTCACGTGGCGAAAAACAGTGCTTGGAATTATTTGCCTACGGAACGGTCATCCAGTTTGTCCAAACTACGATTGGCTGATTACCTGATACAATTAGTACATCTTAATGAAAAAAAAGCACATGAAGCGAGGCTTCATGTGCTTTTTCTATCAAAGTAAGACTACTTGAACATCGTATACTCCGATAAGAATGATTTCTAATAAAATATACTTGGTTTAAAAAAGTTTGTCAACGAGTATTCATTATTTCTAGAAATCATCCTTCTGTTACAAGCGTTTTTTCACTGGCTCAACGACCAAATAACGATAAGGTTCATCACCTTCTGAATGAGTTTGGACAGCTTCATTTTTACTCAATACCGCATGGATCTGTTTTCGTTCAAAAGCAGGCATTGGTTCTAAAAATACCGGTTGTCCCGTACGACTGACTTTATCCGCTGTACGTTCTGCAAGTCGTTGGATGATCTCTTGGCGTTTCTCCCGATAATTGCCTACATTCACTACCACAGAAAGCTTATTTTCAGCTACACGATGAATAAATACTTGGGCTAAATATTGTAAGGCATTCAGCGTTTTTCCATGTTTCCCGATCAATAGCCCTTGTTTTTGAGTATCCAATTGAAAAACGATCATGTTTGCTTCTCGTTTGATTTTTACTACAGCTGGTGCATCCAATTGTTTCGTAATTTCAGTGAGATAAACTGCTAATTCCGTTAAAGCTGCTTCATCACCTAATTCACTTAGTTCTTTTTTAGGCACTTCTGCTTGAGATTCTTCTTCGTAAACAATTTCTGTTATTTCAGGTTTTTCTTCTAAAACTTCTTCCACTGTTTCTTCGATCGTCTCTGAAACAGTTTCACTGATTGAAGGCTTGATCATCAAACGGGCATTCTTTTTTCCTAGACCTAAGAATCCTTTTTTACCTTCATCAAGTATCTCGATCTCTACGTTGTCTTTTGATAGACCCAAATCATCCAGTCCGAGTTGGACCGCTTCATCTATTGTCGCAGCTTCATAAATTGGCATTAGCATTACCTCCCTTATTTTCTACGTTTTTTCTTAGGATTCATTGCTTTCTTCATTGCTCGTTCTTTTTCACGAATACGTTGTGCTTCTTCTTCACGTTCTTTTCTGATTTTAAATGGATTGTTGATCAATAGCGTTTGTAGTACTTGGAACGCATTTGAGACTACCCAGTATAATGAAAGACCACTGGCTAAATTGACACCCATCACTAAAATCATCACAGGCATCACGAAGTTCATGATCTTCATTGACGCATTCGACTCAAGTTGGCTCATACTACTTAAATAAGTACTTGCGAACGTAAAGATAGCCGCTAGAATCGGCAAAATAAATGTTGGATCAGCAGTTCCTAGGTTCAACCATAAAAAGTGTCCTTGTTTTAATTCTGGTACACGTGAAATGGATTGCCACAACGCCATCAAGATTGGCATTTGTACTAATAATGGTAAACAACCTGCATATGGGTTCACATTATTCTCTGCATATAGACGTTGTTGCTCTTCACGTAATTTTCTTTGTGTATCTGGATCTTTTGCACTATATTCTTGTTGTAATGCTTTTAGTTTAGGTTGAAGCTCTTGCGTTTTACGCATGCTCTTTGTCTGAAAATGCATCAAAGGCATCAATATCACACGGATGATCAAGGTGAATAAAATGATCCCGATCCCCACGTTACCAAATGACAATGCCTTGATCGCTTCTGCAAAATAATAAACGATGTAGCGATCCCAAATTCCTGTGCTTTGCGCACTCACTTCTCCAGTTCCACAACCGGATAAGACGACGGCAAGACCTACGATACCTGCCATCAAAAGTAAACGTTTGTATTTCTTCACTTACTCTTTTCCTCTCTATCGATTATTTTTGCAAGTTTTAAGACATGGACTAGATTGGAACGAATCTCATCGTAAGTCAACCCTTTGACACTTGGTCTGGCAATCACAATAAAATCCAATTCCGGGTCGATCTCTTCTTTTAAAGAATAAATCGCTGCACGGAGCTTGCGCTTTACATCATTGCGACATACGGCATTACCTACTTTTTTACCTACGGAAAGCCCCACACGAAAATGTGGTTGGTCCTTTTTCTCTAAGCGGTAGATGACAAATTTACGATTAGCAAATGATGCTCCTGTTTGGAACACAGCTTGAAATTCTCGTTCTTTTTTAACACGATACGCTTTTTTCATTCGTTTTCTTTCCTTTTCTATCTCTCACTTACGTCAATAATCATACCATATTTCATGTCACTCTTTTACCCTTTCGCAAAAAAAGGGCATAAAAAAAACCACTGAAACCCCAGTGGCTTAAGCTGAAAGAACTTTTCTTCCTTTACGACGACGGCTTGCTAAAACACGACGACCATTTTTAGTACTCATACGTTTACGGAATCCGTGAACTTTTTGACGTTTACGTTTATTTGGTTGGTATGTTCTTTTCATGTATTCCACCTCCAAAATTTCTTATCTACTGATTAAACACAGACATACTTTGATAGTATAACGACAACTAAGGTATTTTGTCAATATAAAATAGAACGATTCTTGTTAAAATACGTGATCTATTTTTCCACAGAACTATTTTTTGCAATGTGTTTTATATGTGGAAAAAGTTATGCACACGAATTATCCACAGCATTTTTCATGCCCTTTTTACACAGAATAAACACCTGTAAAAAAATAATCCACAGATAGAGCAAAACTTGTGAATTGATTGCTGAACAAATTGATAAATATAGATTTATTATCCACAGATGCTTCTGGAGAATTTCTCCAAAACACCACTTATCCACCTGTTGATTACTCATGTGGATAACTAATTTTCCCACTTGTGTTTTTTTCTTCTCATTCACCTCTTGATTTTGTGGATAAACGTAAAATAAAAATTTTTTCTTTTCTTTCTGTGGAAAACTTCAGCGAAAAATGATAAATTAGTACTAGTTATTCACTTTTTAATGAAGGAGGAGGCCTTATATGGTATCCCTCGATGCTTTATGGAACGAATTAAAAACCACTTACCAAAAAGATTTATCGCCTGCAAGTTATAATACTTGGATCGAAACCGCGCAACCAAGATCGTTGGATCAAAGCCAGCTAGTTGTAGAGGTTCCTAGTAAAATTCATAAAGAATATTGGGAAAAAAACCTAGCGACAAAGATCGTCGAAGTCGGTTATATGCTGACAGGTAAAGAGATCATCCCGCGTTTTGTTACCGGGGAAGAAGCAGAACAAGAAATCATTGAAGAAGTCCAAAGTCCAAAAATACCTGTAGCAAATCCCATAAAAAAAGCGATGTTGAATCCTAAATATACCTTTGACACGTTTGTTATTGGGAAAGGAAACCAAATGGCGCATGCTGCGGCATTAGTCGTTGCAGAAGATCCGGGCTCTATTTACAACCCGTTATTCTTTTATGGAGGCGTTGGTCTTGGTAAGACCCATTTGATGCATGCAATTGGTCATCAGATGCTGTTGAGCCAACCTGATGCGAAGGTCAAATATGTTAGTAGTGAAACATTTGCGAATGATTTCATCAACTCGATCCAGAACAAAACAGCAGAAGAGTTTCGTCAAGAATACCGAAACGTTGATCTTTTATTAGTTGATGACATTCAATTCTTTGCAGAAAAAGAAGCTACACAGGAAGAATTTTTCCATACATTCAATGCACTTTACAATGAAGGAAAGCAGATCGTTCTAACAAGTGATCGCTTGCCAAACGAGATACCAAAACTGCAAGAACGTTTAGTATCACGCTTTGCATGGGGGCTTTCCGTTGACATCACGCCACCTGATCTAGAAACACGAACAGCGATTTTGAGAAAGAAAGCCGCTGCTGAGCGGTTAGAGATCCCCGACGATACGTTAAGTTATATCGCGGGCCAAATCGATTCGAATATCCGTGAATTAGAAGGAGCTTTGGTACGTGTCCAAGCATTTGCTGCGATGAATAGTGAAGATATTTCAACAAGTCTAGCTGCTGATGCACTGAAAACACTGAAATCTGGCAAAGGACACCCGCAACTTTCGATCCTACAGATCCAAGAAGAGGTTGCAAAGTATTACCATATTCAATTAAAGGATCTAAAAGGGAAAAAACGAGTGAAATCGATCGTTGTCCCACGTCAAATCGCAATGTATCTAGCAAGAGAGTTGACTGACAGTTCGTTGCCAAAAATCGGAGCCGAATTTGGCGGAAAAGATCACACCACAGTCATCCATGCGCATGAAAAAATCCAACACTTAGTTGATTCAAGCGTAAGCATGCAGAATGAAGTATCGGAAATCAAAAATTTTCTTTTAAATTAATCAAACCAAAGGAAAAAACGCTTTGTGGATAAAAGTGAAAAAAACAAAAAAGTTATGCACACCTTTTCCACAACTGTTTTTTCTTTTCTTTCTTGCATTTTTTTAGTTTTCCACAGAATCAACAGTACCTAATACTTTTATTATTTTATATTAACTAATAATAAATACATGTCTAAAGGAGAAACATCATGAAAGTTACCTTAAATCGAGCAAGTTTTATGCAAGAGTTGCAAACTGTTCAACGAGCTATATCAAGTAAAACAACTATTCCCATTTTGACAGGGGTCAAAATCACTCTGACACAAGAAGGATTGACGTTAACTGGTAGCAATGCAGATATTTCAATCGAAACACTTTTATCGGTCGAAAATGAAAAAGCACAAATGCAAATTGAATCTACTGGATCAATTGTTTTACAAGCTCGTTTCTTTAGTGAGATTATTCGCCGTTTACCAGAAGAGACATTCACTTTAGAAGTTTTAGAAAATAAACAAGTGGCGATCACTTCAGGTAAAGCCAACTTTTTAGTGAATGGGCTAGATGCAGACAATTACCCACATCTACCGGTAGTAGAAAGTCATAACCAAATGAAATTACCTGTGCATGTCTTGACGAAACTGATCAACGAAACAGTTTTTGCTGTCTCACAACACGAGAGCCGTCCAATTCTTACTGGAGTCCACTTTGTTTTAAAAGACAATTCTTTACTAGCTGTCGCAACAGACTCACATCGGTTGAGTCAACGAGTGATCCCAGTTGAACAAGCAGTAGATCAATTCGATATTGTCATTCCTGGTAAAAGTTTGACGGAACTTTCTCGTTCACTAACAAATGAAGAGGAAATCGTTGAAATCAGCATCATGGAAAATCAAGTATTGTTCAAAACAGAAAATATGTACTTTTATTCACGCTTGTTAGAAGGGAACTACCCTGATACGAATCGTTTGATCCCTTCAAGTTTCAATACAGAAGTTGAATTTTCAGTGCCTAGTTTCTTAGCAGCAATCGAACGTGCTTCTTTATTATCACATGAAGGACGTAACAACATCGTTCGTCTATCTATCACTTCAGATTCTGTTGTTCTTTACGGAAATTCTCCTGAAATTGGTAAAGTCGAAGAAAGTTTGAACTATGTGACAAGTAGTGGCGATCCTTTAGAAATCTCTTTCAACCCTGATTACATGAAAGCTGCATTGCGTGCTTTTGGCGATATGAGTATCAAAGTGAAATTTATTTCTTCTATTCGTCCATTTACTTTAGAACCAACAGAAGACGGTGTGCAATTTATCCAATTGATCACACCTGTACGTACAAATTAAGCAAATTTCTTGATAGATTGAAAAATTAGATGAAAAGAAATAGAAAAGAAGCAAAAAGCCCTAAAATCAATTTTAAGGCTTTTTGTTTCTTTTTGTTTAAAACACCTTTTTTTGCTTAAATCGTCTTATATGGAAAAATATATGGATAAATTTGTTTTATTGATCAAAAAAAGGTATAATAGAGTATACATTTATAATGAAAATGAGGGATGAAGAGTGAAACAACAAGTCATTCTAAAAACAGAATTTATGACGTTGGGTCAAATGCTAAAAGAAGTCACGGTGATCAGCAGTGGTGGGCAAGCAAAATGGTATTTAGCTGAGAACACTGTCTTAGTAGATGGCGAACCTGAGAATCGCCGCGGACGAAAACTTTATCCCGGTATGATGGTTGAAGTTCCAGAAGTAGGAACTTTTTTTATGGTAAAAAAAGGAAAAAAAGATAATGAGGCTGAATAAGCTCTATTTAAAAAATTATCGTAACTATAAGGAATTACAAATAGAGTTTTCGAAAAATCTCGTCATTTTCTTAGGTGAAAATGCGCAAGGAAAGACGAATCTTTTGGAAAGTATTTATGTTTTAGCTATGACTAGAAGTCATCGTACAAATAGTGAACAAGAATTGATCGGTTGGAATGATGACCAAGCATTGATTCAAGGAGAAATCACGAAAGGTACATCTAAAATCCCTCTAGAAATCTTACTTTCAAAAAAAGGGCGCAAAACAAAAATCAATCATATCGAGCAAAAGAAGTTAAGCAGTTATGTTGGACAATTGAACGTCATCTTATTTGCACCGGAAGACCTTTCTCTAGTCAAAGGTAGTCCTCAGATAAGACGAAAATTTCTTGATATGGAATTAGGCCAAATCAATCCGATCTATCTTTATGATCTGGTTCAATATCAAGGAATCTTAAAACAAAGAAACCAATATTTAAAACAATTGAACGAAAAAAAGCAAACAGATCTACTTTACTTAGATATTTTATCTGAGCAGTTAGCCGAATTTGGCAGTAAAATCTTGAAAGCTCGTGCGCAATTTGTTCAGCGATTAGAGTTTTGGGCAAACACTTTGCATCAACAGATCACACATCAAAAAGAACAATTAGAGATTGAATACGTAACAGCGATTTCTTCTTTGCATTCACAAACACAAGAAGAGATCCAAACACAGTTTTTGGCATTGCTAGATCAGAATAAAAAGAAAGATTTGTTTCGAGGGACAACAACGATAGGGCCCCATCGTGATGACCTTTCTTTTTTCGTCAATCAAAAAAACGTGCAGAATTATGGGTCTCAAGGACAACAGCGAACCACAGCTTTGAGCGTCAAATTAGCTGAAATCGACTTGATCAAAGAAGAAACAGGGGAATATCCAATTCTCTTGCTTGATGATGTGATGAGTGAATTAGATGATAATCGCCAACTGCACTTGCTAGAAACGATTGAAGGTAAAGTCCAGACTTTCTTGACAACAACCACACTTGATCATGTAAAAAATAAAATGACCGTTGAACCTGAGATTTTTTATGTTCAGCAAGGAAAAATAGAAGGAGAAGAAAGTTAAATGACAGATGAGAGAAGTTTAATTGAACGCGCTAAAGAATATGATGCCAGTCAGATTCAAGTCCTTGAAGGATTAGAAGCCGTTCGAAAACGTCCAGGAATGTACATCGGATCTACTAGTTCTGAAGGATTACATCACTTGGTATGGGAAATCGTCGATAATTCGATCGATGAAGTGTTAGCAGGATTTGCTACTAAGATCCAAGTCGTAATTGAAGAGGATAACAGTATCACTGTAGTCGATGATGGCCGTGGGATTCCCGTAGATATCCAAGCAAAAACTGGTCGTCCAGCTGTAGAAACTGTTTTTACCGTGCTTCATGCAGGGGGGAAATTCGGCGGAGGCGGATATAAAGTATCTGGTGGACTGCATGGTGTTGGTTCATCCGTCGTTAATGCGTTATCGTCACAATTAGATGTAAAAGTTTATAAAGACGGCAATGTTTATTACCAACAATATCGTCGTGGTGCCGTCGTTGATGATTTAAAAATCATTGAACAAAGTGACCGCCACGGAACAACTGTCCATTTTATTCCAGATCCAGAAATTTTTACAGAGACAACCGTTTTTGATTTCAATAAATTAGCGACTCGTATTCGTGAATTGGCTTTCTTGAATCGCGGCATGCACATCTCGATCGAGGACAGACGTGAAGAAAAAACAGTAGTAAAAGAATACCATTATGACGGCGGGATCAAGAGCTATGTCGAGTATTTAAATGCAAACAAGGCAGTACTTTTCCCAGAGCCAGTTTATTTAGAAGGCGAACAGCAAGATATCGCGGTCGAAGTTTCGATGCAATATACTGATGGTTACCATTCAAACATCATGAGTTTTGCGAACAACATCCACACATATGAAGGTGGGACACATGAGTCTGGATTCAAAACAGCATTGACTCGTGTCATCAATGATTATGCGCGTAAACAAAAGCTGATGAAAGAAAACGATGATAATTTGACAGGGGAAGATGTAAGAGAAGGCTTGACAGCAGTCATTTCTATCAAGCATCCCGATCCTCAATTTGAAGGACAAACCAAAACAAAACTGGGAAATTCAGAAGTTCGTACTGTAACTGACCGTTTATTCAGCGAGCACTTCATGAAGTTCTTGTTAGAAAATCCAAGTGTCGGACGCCAAATCATCGAAAAAGGATTATTGGCTTCTAAAGCCCGCTTAGCTGCCAAACGTGCAAGAGAAGTGACAAGACGAAAAGGTGCGTTGGAAATCAGTAATCTGCCAGGTAAATTGGCCGATTGCTCAAGCAATGATCCTGAAAAATGTGAATTATTCATCGTCGAAGGAGATTCTGCCGGTGGTTCTGCAAAACAAGGACGAAATCGTGAATTCCAAGCGATTTTACCGATCCGCGGGAAAATCCTGAATGTTGAAAAAGCCAGCATGGACAAAATTTTAGCGAATGAAGAAATCCGTTCTTTATTTACAGCGATGGGTACCGGTTTTGGGGAAGATTTTGATGTTTCTAAAGCCCGTTACCATAAATTAGTTATCATGACAGATGCCGATGTCGATGGCGCACATATTCGGACATTGCTGTTGACACTATTTTATCGTTATATGCGACCTATCGTGGAAGCAGGGTATGTTTATATTGCGCAACCACCATTGTATGGCGTAAAACAAGGGAAAAAAATCACGTACGTTCAGCCAGGTAAAACTGCTGAAGAAGATTTGAAAGAAGTTGTTGCTTCTTTACCAGCGACACCAAAACCTAGTGTACAGCGTTACAAAGGGTTGGGAGAAATGGACGATCATCAATTATGGGAAACAACGATGGACCCTAGCAATCGAATGATGGCTCGCGTCAGCGTGGATGATGCAATTGCAGCCGATCAGATTTTCGAAATGCTGATGGGTGATCGTGTTGAACCACGCCGTGCGTTCATTGAAGAAAATGCCCATTACGTGAAAAACTTAGATATTTAATCATGAAGGAGGAATAAAGATGAGTGAAGAAATCAGAGAGAACATCCATGATGTCAATCTAACTAGCGAAATGAAAGACTCCTTCATCGATTATGCGATGAGTGTTATTGTAGCTCGTGCACTACCGGATGTTCGAGACGGCTTGAAGCCTGTTCACCGCCGTATCTTATACGGAATGAATGAATTAGGTGTGACGCCAGATAAAGCACATAAAAAATCAGCCAGAATCGTTGGGGATGTCATGGGTAAATACCATCCTCACGGTGATAGTGCGATCTATGAATCCATGGTCCGTATGGCACAGCCATTTAGTTACCGCTACATGTTAGTAGACGGTCACGGAAACTTTGGTTCAGTCGATGGAGATGGGGCTGCTGCGATGCGTTATACCGAAGCGCGTATGAGCAAAATCGCCACAGAGATGCTCCGTGATATCAATAAAAATACAGTCGATTTCCAAAGCAACTATGATGATACAGAAAAAGAACCTGTTGTGTTACCAGCCCGTTTCCCTAACCTTTTAGTGAACGGCACAACTGGTATTGCTGTAGGGATGGCAACAAATATTCCACCTCATAACTTGTCAGAGGTCGTGGCGGCTATTGACCTGTTGATGGAAAATCCAGATGTAACAACGAATGAATTGATGGAAGTACTTCCTGGACCAGATTTCCCAACAGGCGGTTTAGTTATGGGTAAATCAGGTATTCGTCGTGCCTACGAAACAGGTAAAGGATCAATTACAGTTCGTGCGAAAGTGGAAATCACAGAGATGCCAAACGGTAAAGAACGTATCCTTGTGACGGAACTACCATATATGGTCAATAAAGCCAAATTGATCGAACGTATCTCTGAATTACACAGAGATAAACGGATCGAAGGAATCACTGATTTGCGTGATGAATCTTCTCGTGAAGGCATGCGGATCGTCATCGATGTTCGTCGTGATGCAAGTGCATCAGTTATTCTAAATAATTTGTATAAATTGACTTCTTTACAAAATTCATTTGGTTTCAATATGTTAGCCATCGAAAAAGGTGTTCCTAAAGTATTAAGCTTGAAGCAAATCCTTGAAAACTATGTTGAACATCAACGTGAAGTGATTACACGTCGTACGATTTTCGAAAAAGAAAAAGCCGAAGCACGTGCCCACATTCTAGAAGGTTTACGTATTGCTTTAGACCATATTGACGAAATCATTGCAATCATCCGTGGCTCTAAATCAGATGATGAAGCAAAAACAACGATGATCGAACGATTCAAACTTTCAGATCGCCAAGCACAAGCGATTTTAGACATGCGTTTACGCCGCTTGACCGGTTTGGAACGTGAAAAAATCGAAAATGAATACCAGGAATTGTTAAAACTGATTACTGATTTAACAGATATTCTTGCTCGTCCAGAACGGGTAACTGATATTATTAAAACAGAATTGGCAGACTTGAACCAACGTTTTGGTGACAAACGCCGTACGGAATTATTGGTAGGCGAAGTATTGAGTCTGGAAGACGAAGACTTGATCGAAGAAGAAGAAATCGTGATCACACTAACAAATAATGGGTATATCAAACGATTAGCAAATAACGAATTCAGAGCACAACGTCGTGGCGGTCGCGGTGTCCAAGGGATGGGTGTCCACAATGACGACTTCGTCAAGAATCTGGTTTCTTGTTCGACCCATGATACGTTGCTTTTCTTCACAAACAACGGAAAAGTATATCGTGCAAAAGGCTATGAAATCCCAGAATATGGCCGTACAGCCAAAGGGATTCCAATCATCAATCTATTGGGAATCGATTCAAGCGAAAAGATCCAAGCAATCATCGCTGTAACTGGGCAAGCAGAAGAAGGACATTATCTATTCTTTACAACGCGCCAAGGAACGGTAAAACGAACCACTGTGACGGCATTCGCTAATATCAGAAGCAATGGCTTGATTGCGATCGGTTTGAAAGAAGATGATGAATTAGTCAATGTTCTGCTAACGGATGGTCGATCCAATATCATCATTGGTACACATAATGGGTATTCTGTAACATTCTCTGAAGAAGCCGTTCGCGATATGGGACGTACAGCTTCAGGTGTGAGAGGGATTCGTTTACGTGAAGAAGATTATGTAGTCGGTGCAGCTTTGATGAATGAAGATCACGAAGTACTGATCATCACAGAAAAAGGATACGGCAAACGAACAAAAGTTTCTGAGTATCCAGTAAAAGGCCGTGGTGGTAAAGGAATCAAAACCGCCAATATCACAGAAAAAAATGGTCCACTAGCTGGTCTAGCGACTGTTGTTGGAGATGAAGACATCATGTTGATCACTGATAAAGGGGTCATCATTCGTTTCAACGTGGCAACTGTTTCTCAAACAGGACGTGCAACTTTAGGGGTACGCTTGATCAAGATGGAAGCTGATACGAAAGTAGTAACGATGGCGACAGTCGAACCTGAAAGTCCAGAAGAGCCTACAAGTGAAGAAGTAGATGCCTCAACGGAAACAACGAACGATCAGTCGGAAGAATGATCACTGAGATGAAAAAGCAGCCAAGAGAAATCTTGTCTGCTTTTTCTTTTTGTCCTCTTGCTTTAACTGTTTATTTCGTGTATAATCAAGGATTGTGAGTAGTCTAATTTATTAGAAAACTCTCCTTGCTCTTGGGAACCTAAGAGCCGAAAGTCCATAGGGAGGTGAATATCAATGGAAAATACGAAATATGAAATCATGTATATTATTCGTCCAAACATTGATGAAGAAGCAAAAACTGCTTTAATCGAACGTTTCGATACAATCTTAAAAGATAACGGAGCTGAAGTTATCGAATCTAAAGATTGGGAAAAACGCCGTTTAGCGTATGAAATGAACGGTTACCGTGAAGGTATCTATCACATCGTTAAAGTAACTTCTCCATCATCAGCAGCTGCTGTCAATGAATTTGACCGTCTTGCTAAAATCAACGACGATATTATTCGTCACATGATTGTTAAAGAAGAAGCTTAATCATTGTTTCATGTGGAACAATGGAAAACGATGAGAGGAGATGACAATTTTGATTAATAATGTTGTACTAGTTGGACGTCTAACGAAAGATCCAGATTTACGATATACATCAAGTGGCACTGCAGTTGCAACGTTCACTTTAGCTGTCAATCGTAATTTTACTAGCCAAAACGGCAATCGTGAGGCTGACTTTATCAACTGTGTGATTTGGCGTAAATCAGCAGAAACATTAGCAAACTATGCTCGCAAAGGTACCCTTTTAGGTGTTACCGGACGTATCCAAACTCGTTCTTATGATAATCAACAAGGACAACGTGTATATGTAACAGAAGTAGTTGCTGAAAATTTCCAATTATTGGAAAGTCGTTCTGCATCTGAAAATCGTCAACAAAGCGGCGGTTCTCAAAGTTCTGGTCAATCGGCAAATAATTTTGGCGGAAGTAATAACTATAATCAAACATCTCAATCATCCAACGGTATGCCTGATTTTGATCGTGACAATTCTGATCCATTTGGCTCAAGTTCAACGATCGACATTTCAGACGATGATTTACCATTCTAAACGAATTTGATAGGAGGGAAATAGAATGGCACAACAAAGAAGAGGCGGACGTAAACGTCGTAAAGTAGACTATATCGCTGCTAACCATATTGAATATATCGATTATAAAGATATTGAATTACTAAAAAGATTTATCTCAGAACGCGGTAAAATTTTGCCACGTCGTGTAACAGGTACTGGCGCTAAGAACCAACGTAAAATTACGATTGCTATCAAACGCGCACGTATCATGGGCTTACTACCTTTCGTAAGCGAAGACTAAGAATAAAAATCAGACGACAGTCGCTAAGACTGTTGTCTTTTTTTACCCCTGAAATTTTGGTAAAGAGCCTCGATTCAACTACAAAGGATCGATTTTCTGTAAACTTTTTCCTTAAAAGGACAAGGGACATAAAAATAAGATCGTTTAAACATACTAAAATTAGAAAAAAATCCTTACCCATTTGTTTAATCGCTTGAATGACGAAAGTTATGGTAAAATTAAACTAATCAAGTATGGGAGGAAGACGATGGAAAAAGAAAATACAAACTTAACCCCTAGACCTCTCTTCATTATTTTATTTATATTAATCGAAGTACTGGTTATCTTATTTATGCCATTTCGGTTTGTTAGCGCTTTGGTTGTTTTAGTTTTGAATATCTTGTGGCTTCGCTACTGGCTGAAGGTGAAACGCTGGCTGACACTGCGAAATCGTGAAAAGATCCAACAAGCTTCAACGGTTGCCGAAACACACTTAGCTTATGTTTCAGAGATCATGCCAGTCGGGATCATTTCTTACCAGCCGATGACTCAAAAAATCGATTGGATGAATCCTTTTGCATTAGGGATCAAGGATCAAAGTGCGTTATCAGAAGATGAACTACTGGATGCGTTTTTTGCTGCAAAAGAAAAGAAAAAGAATCAGCTGTACTTAGCGGATAAAACATTTCAATTCGATCTAGATACTGTTAAGGGCGTAGTCTATTTTAGTGATGTCACGCAAACACAATTACTGAAACTGCACCAAACCAACAGCCAGCCGGTAATTGGCATACTATCGATCGACAACTACGCCGATGCGATCGATAAACTGGATGACAAAGAAATTTCTTACCTGAATTCTTTTGTGACAACGTTGGTTTCAGATTGGATGAATGAGTACCATGTTTTCTTCAAACGAATCAATTCAGAACGTTTTTTCTTTTTCACTCAATTGAATGTGCTAAAGAAAATGATGGATAAGAAATTTGATTTGCTGGATCGCTTACGTGAAGAAGCGGAGAAACAAAATCTGCCGATCACTCTTAGTATGGGGATTGCCTATGGTCAAGATCCACTCGATGAAATTGGTGCAGAAGCACAAAACAATCTGGATGTAGCGCTAGTTAGAGGGGGCGACCAAGTTGTCGTCAAAGAGATGCGTGAAGGAGCGAAACCGGTCTATTACGGTGGAAGATCAGCAAAAACAGTGAAGCGGACACGGGTGAGATCCAGAGCAATGAGTACGGCTTTACGAAGAATTTTTGATGAAACAGGCGATGTATTTATCATGGGTCATAAGTTTCCAGATATGGATGCGATTGGCTCAGCATTTGGCGTAAGTTGTTTAGCACGCTTTAATCAGAAAAAAGCGTATGTGGTCATAGATGAAACAGAAATTATTCCAGACGTTGAACGTTGTTTGGAAGAAATCCATAAACATCCAGATTTGGAAGCACAATTGATCTCGCCTAAACGAGCGATGGAGCTGAAAAAAGACGAGGACTTACTTGTGATGGTCGACTACCATAAACCTTCACTATCGATCTCTCAGAGCCTTTATGAGCAGTTTGATAAGATCGTGATCATCGATCATCATCGACGTGGGGAAGAATTCCCAAGTAAACCATTATTGACGTACATTGAATCCTCAGCTTCTTCAGCTTCAGAATTAGTCACAGAGCTAATTCAGTATCAAAGCAGTCGAGCCAATCGTTTAGATCGGTTTGAGGCTACATTGTTGCTTGCTGGGATGACGGTCGATACGAATAGTTTCAATGTTCGGACGACCGCTCGAACTTTTGATGTAGCAAGCTATTTAAAGGCTTGTGGAGCTGACGCTTCCCTAGTACAATATTTATTGAGTTCAGATTTAGAAACTTACTTGGAGATTAGTGATTTGATTGCCCAAAGTGAGTATGTGACATCAGATATTGTGGTAGCGACAGGGACAGATGAAAAAGAGTATAATAGTGTCATAGCCGCAAAAACAGCGGACACACTCTTATCAATGATCAATATCAATGGTGCATTCGTCATTACGAAACGAACGGATGGATTAGTCGGTATCAGTGCACGCAGTACGGGCACGATCAACGTACAATTGATCATGGAGTCGCTAGGTGGCGGTGGACATTTCACGAATGCTGCTACGCAATTGGAAAATGTCACAGTTGAAGAAACCAAACAGCGTTTATTAGCTGTAATCAACGAGAACATGAATCAACTATATGATAAGGAGTAATTGCTATGAAAGTCATTTTCTTACAAGATGTAAAAGGTAAAGGAAAAAAAGGTGATGTAAAAGAAGTTCCGACAGGATATGCTCAAAATTACCTATTAAAAAACAATCTAGCAAAAGAAGCAACAAAAAGCAGCATCAGCCAATTAGCTGGTCAGAAAAAAGCACAAGAAAAATATGAAGCAGAAATTTTAGAAGAAGCAAAAAAACTGAAAGAGTTTTTAGAAAAAGAAGATACGGTTGTTGAATTAAAAGCAAAAGCCGGAGAAGACAGCCGCTTATTCGGCTCAATTCCTTCTAAACAAATCGCAGAAGGATTGAACAAACAGTACAAAGTGAAACTAGATAAACGTAAGATCGAACTAGAAAATCCAATCCGTACATTAGGTTACACGAATGTACCAGTCAAATTGCATCATAAAGTGACAGCAACGATCAAAGTACACGTCGTACAAGAATAAGTTAGTAAGATCAATTATGAGAGAGTTCGAAACAAAAGTCGTTTAGGTTTGAGAAATTGGAGAAAAAAACGAGGTTGGGACAGAAGTGTTTAACTCCGAGAAATAAGAAGAAATTCACGAAAATTGCTTTTCAAATTTTTGTGAATTTCGGCTTATTTAAGAAGGAGTTGCTTCTGCTCCCACCGTTTATTCGTTTTTAAAGAATGGGACAAAAGTGTTTCTTACTTTTGTCCCATGCTCGTTTTTTTTGAAATTTCCGAAAAACCTGGCTTTTGGACGCCGTTTATTCAGAATTAGAGTCTGTAGCAAAACTGATTGTTAGATTTGTCCCACATTCTCTAAACATGGATAAACAAGAAGTAGTATCTTCAAAAATAATCTGAAATCACAAAAATTTGAAAAAACATTTCCATAAATCTCTAGTTATTTCCCGGAGTGAAAGACTTCTGTACTAAACTTTTATATTTGGATAGGGAAAAAGGCAATGTTTTTGAACGATAGAGCCAACGTACAAATACAATGGAATGATTTTCTGCGTTCAGACACAATGACTTTTCCACTTTTTAGGATGACTTTTTGACTATTTTCTTGTAAAATGAAGCAATTGAAGACAAGGAGCGATATGTATGAATGAAGTGTGGCAGGATCGAATTCCACCGCAAAATATTGAAGCCGAACAAGCGGTTTTAGGGTCAGTTTTTTTAGATGCTGAAACGATCATTGATGCCATGGAGTACATAGAACCGAAAGACTTTTATCGTCGGGGACATCAAATCATTTTTGAAACAATGATCGAATTGAATGATCGCAGTGAAGCAATCGATGTGGTCACTGTCAAAGATCGTTTGGAACAAGGAAACCTATTAGAAGATGCTGGGGGCTTGAGCTATCTTTCCGATTTAGCATTAGCTGTTCCTACAGCGGCGAACATCGTTTATTATGCAAAGATCGTAGAAGAAAAATCGTTGTTGCGTAATTTGATCCAAACAGCGACAGGAATTGTTACTCGTGGATTTGAACAAGGAGAAGAAGTCCAATCGATATTAGATGATGCAGAACGTAGCATCCTTGAAGTATCCGAAAAAAGAAACCGGAGCGGATTTTTATCGATCGCAGAAGTCTTGAATTCAACGATCGAAAATATTGACCAGTTAGCACAAAACAACGAAGAAATCACAGGACTTCCTACTGGCTATCAAGGATTAGATAAGATGACAGCAGGTTTCCAACCAGAAGAATTGATCATCTTAGCAGCTCGACCAGCTGTCGGGAAGACGGCTTTTGCATTGAATATCGCACAAAATGTCGGTACCAAAACGGATCGTTCCGTAGCTATCTTCAGTTTGGAAATGGGGGCAGAATCCCTGGTTAATCGTATGCTTTGTGCGGAAGGATCGATTGAAGCGAGCCATTTGCGTACAGGTCAGCTTTCTGAAGAAGAATGGTCCAATCTGATCGTTGCGATGGGGAGCTTGTCACGGGCAAATATCTTTATTGACGATACCCCTGGGATCAAAATCTCTGAAATACGCGCAAAGTGCCGCAAACTCGCACAAGAAAAAGGCAATCTCGGCTTGATCTTGATCGACTATCTCCAATTGATTGAAGGGAATGGCAGAGAAAATCGCCAACAAGAAGTTTCTGATATTTCCCGTCAGTTAAAGAAACTGGCGAAAGAATTGAAAGTGCCTGTTATCGCATTATCACAGCTTTCTCGTGGTGTTGAACAGCGGCAAGATAAACGTCCTGTTTTAAGTGATATCCGGGAATCAGGTTCTATCGAACAAGATGCAGATATCGTTGCGTTCTTGTATCGTGATGATTATTATGAAAGAGAAGGCGGCGAAGACAATGACGGCGCTGAACCGCAAAATGACAACGTGATCGAAGTCATCATCGAAAAAAACCGTAGTGGTGCCCGAGGAACTGTTGAATTACTGTTCATCAAAGAATACAACAAGTTTTCGTCGTTATCACCAAGAGAAGAATACTAGAAGAGACGGAAGTATTTTACTCTGAGAATAAGCAGTTATAGCAGATAATGTTCATCTTGATCCTATCTCCAGCCAATGAGCATCATTTATGAAGAGAATGATCTATGATGAAGCAGTCTGCGATGTCAGTAGTTGCTGCAAAATAGCGAAATAAATCAGACAAAATGAGGTCGAGACAAAAGTCGTTTAGGTTTGAGAAATTGGAGAGAAAAAAGAACAATACGTTTTTTGTATTGTTCTTTTTTTTTTTGAAATTTCCGAAAAGCCGGACTTGTGGACACCGTTTATTTCCGAAGGAGTTGCTTCTGCTCCCGCCGTTTATTCGAGAGTCTGTAGCAAAACCGATTTTTAAATTTGTCCTACATTCTTTGTTCATCTTCTAAGTCAAGCCTTTGTTATTCCCTATACTCTTTTGAGGGAATAATTTTCCAAGCACGTTTATTGTTCGCTTTTTAAGCGTTTTTATAAAATAAATAAAAGTATCATTCGATTTTAGTTGAATAAATAGCGAGTTATTGATACAATAATTCAGGATTAAATAATATAAAACGAGGTGTTCAGATGTCATCTGTAGTAGTAGTAGGTACACAATGGGGCGACGAAGGGAAAGGAAAGATTACTGACTTTCTTAGTGAAAATGCTGAGGTGATCGCACGGTACCAAGGTGGCGACAATGCAGGACACACAATCAAATTCAATGGTGTTACTTATAAACTGCATTTGATTCCTTCTGGGATTTTTTATAAAGATAAAATCAGTGTGATCGGAAATGGCGTAGTGGTGAATCCTAAATCATTAGTGACGGAATTAGCGTATTTGCACGAAAAAGGTGTAGAAACAGATAATTTACGTATTTCAGATCGTGCGCATGTCATTTTGCCTTACCATATCAAATTGGATCAATTACAAGAAGATTCAAAAGGTGAAAACAAGATTGGTACAACGATCAAAGGGATCGGACCAGCATATATGGATAAAGCTGCTCGCGTCGGCATCCGTATTGCAGATTTATTAGATAAAGAGATTTTTGAAGAACGTTTGCGTTTGAACTTAGAAGATAAAAATCGTCAATTTGTGAAGATGTTCGATTCTGAACCATTGGTATTTGAGGATATTTTCGAAGAATACTATGAATATGGCCAACAAATCAAACAATATGTCACTGATACATCAGTCATCTTAAATGATGCTCTAGATGCAGGAAAACGTGTCTTGTTTGAAGGTGCCCAAGGTGTGATGTTGGATATCGATCAAGGAACGTATCCATTTGTGACTTCTTCTAATCCAGTAGCTGGTGGTGTAACGATCGGTAGTGGCGTTGGCCCTTCAAAGATCAATAAAGTCGTTGGTGTATGTAAAGCTTATACTTCTCGTGTAGGAGATGGTCCATTCCCAACAGAACTATTTGACGAAACAGGTCAACAAATCCGTGAAGTCGGTCGTGAATATGGTACGACAACAGGTCGACCTCGCCGTGTCGGCTGGTTTGATACAGTCGTGATGCGCCATTCAAAACGTGTATCAGGAATCACTAACCTATCATTGAATTCAATCGATGTATTAAGCGGACTAGAAACAGTAAAAATCTGTACAGCGTATGAATTAGATGGAGAAATGATCTACCATTATCCAGCAAGCCTGAAAGAATTGAAACGTTGCAAACCAGTATACGAAGAACTTCCTGGTTGGTCTGAAGATATTACAGCATGTAAAACACTTGCTGAACTACCAGAAAATGCCCGTAACTATGTTAGACGTATCTCAGAGCTTGTAGGAGTCCGTATTTCAACATTCTCAGTTGGACCTGACCGAACACAAACAAACATCTTAGAAAGCGTCTGGGCGCAAATCTAAGTCATTTTAGTAACATTCGTTGAGACAGGACATTCTTGTGCCTTAAAGAGTGAACGAATGTGCTAGAGAGTCGAACACCATGAAAGCAGGAAAGAACCTGTTGTCCTTTTGTGGTGTTCGCCTTTTTTTTGCCGTTTTCTTCACTGTGAACACCGGTAGATGGCCAAAAAGAGTGGGTGAATATTAATTATTTTCTTTTTAGATAGCTAAAGATATTTTGAACGCAAGAGATTTGCTATAATAGGGGTTAAGGGTAAAATGAATGGTGAAGGAGTTGAAGTAGGTGTATCAAATAGTAACAGACTCATGTTGTGATCTTCCTTATCAAGTACTCGCAGCGGCGAATGTAGACTTTTTGTCAATGAAGATCCAGTTAGATGAACAAGAATTAGTAGATGATCTGGGGAAAACATTTAACTATGACAAATATATGGAACAATTGAGAAACGGAGCAACGCCAACCACCTCACAGATCAATGTGGGACAATACCTTGAATTCTTCCGTACGTATGCTGAAAGAAAAATCCCAGTTTTATACGTTGCTTTTTCAAGTGCATTGAGTGGCTCTTATAGTAGTGCATTGCAAGCTGTCGAATTACTAAAAGAAGAGTATCCTGATCCTCAAATACATGTATTCGACACGAAAGCTGCTAGTGTGGGTGAAGGCGTGTTGGTATTAGAAGCTGTGCGATTGAAAGATGAAGGAAAAACATTAGAAGAAACGTTAGAGTGGTTAAAAAATAATTATTTAAAAGTACACTCTTGGGTAACCGTCGATGATTTGAAACATCTTGAACGTGGCGGACGTATTTCAAAGGCTAGCGCTACACTAGGAAGTATTCTGAGTGTCAAACCAATTATTACAGTAGATGAAGAAGGGCGTCTGACGAATGTCGATAAAGTGCGTGGCAGAAATAAATCGATCCAAAAAGTCGTAGAAGAAACGATTAAAACGATCGTCGCTCCTTTAGAACAAATCGTCTATATTGCCTATGCAGGGGACTTAGAAAGTGCCGAAAAAGCGAAACGCCTGCTAGAAGAGAACATCAAGATGAAAGAAGTGAAACTTTATCCGTTGGGTCCTACGATCGCTAGTCATACTGGCTATGGCTGTATCGCCATTTTTTCAATGGGGATCAAACGATAGAAGTGTACGATCACTAATCCAATAGAAAAAATAGGTCGCAACAGAAGTATTTCATTCTGAGAAAGAACCAGAGAATCATGGAAATTGTTTTGCAAATCCTGCGAATCTCGGCTTATCTCAAGGAGTTGTTTCTGTTCCGACGTTGTGTTTAGAAGAGGTCGAGACAAAAGTCGTTTCGTTTTTAAAGCATGAGACAAAAGTGTTTCTTACTTTTGTCCCATGCTTCTTTGTTGAGGAATTTCAGAATTATGGGTCTTGTATGTGCCCAGACAATATAAAAAGATGCTATTCGTTAGACATGTCTAACGAACAGCACCAGTAGGATTCAACGATCAATCAGTCACGAAACAATTGATCCGTTTACTTCCATAACTCATTTAATTGTTTTTGGATATCTTTGTTTTCTAAAAACTCATCATACGTTGTGTCTGCGCGATCGATGACCCCTTTATCAGAAACAGCAATGATGCGGTTTGCAAGAGTTTGGATAAACTGATGATCGTGTGAAGCGAAGAGAATAGAACCTGTGAAGGCCATTAGCCCATCATTCAATGCAGTGATCGACTCTAGGTCCAAATGGTTCGTTGGATCGTCTAAAACTAAGACATTTGCTTTAGAAAGCATCATTTTAGAAAGCATACAACGGACTTTTTCGCCCCCAGATAGGACATTTACAGGCTTCAAGACGTCTTCACCAGAAAATAGCATTCTACCTAAGAAGCTGCGTAAGAAAGTATTGTCGTCTTCTTCTTTACCTGCATATTGTCTTAACCAGTCTAAAATCGTTAGATCCGTATCAAATTCTTTCGTCGTATCCTTTGGTAAATAAGCATTGCTTGTTGTGACACCCCAGCGCACTGTACCTGTATCTGGTGTGATCTCACCCATGATTACTTTGAATAGCGTCGTAGTTGTAATATCATTTTCAGCAACGAAAGCTACCTTGTCTTCTTTGCTTAAATTAAATGATATATCATTTAAGATTTTCTTACCATCAATAGTAACACTCACGTTTTCGACTTGTAAAAGGTCGTTGCCGATCTCACGTTCTGGTTTGAAACCAACGAATGGATAGCGACGAGAAGATGGCTGGATGTCATCTAACGTGATTTTTTCTAACATTTTTTTACGAGAAGTCGCTTGTTTTGATTTTGAAGCATTCGCGCTGAAACGAGCAATAAAATCTTGTAATTCTTTGATTTGTTCTTCTTTTTTTGCATTTGCATTTGCTTGCAATTTTGTAGCTAGTTGACTAGATTCTAACCAAAAATCATAGTTACCTACATATAATTTGATTTTTCCAAAGTCTAGATCCGCCATATGTGTACATACTTTATTCAAGAAATGGCGGTCATGGGAAACGACGATAACTGTATTTTCAAATTCGATCAAGAATTCTTCTAACCAATTGATTGATTGGATATCCAATCCGTTTGTTGGTTCATCTAATAGCAATACATCTGGTTTACCAAATAGTGTTTGGGCTAAAAGGACTTTGATTTTTTGACCACCCGTAAGTTCACTCATTTGTTGGTGATGTAATTCTTCAGGGATATTCAATCCTTGTAATAATACTGCTGCTTCTGGTTCAGCTTCCCAACCATTTAGCTCAGCAAATTCGCCTTCTAATTCAGCTGCTCGGATACCGTCTTCATCTGTAAAGTCTTCTTTCATGTAGATGGCATCTTTTTCTTTCATTACTTCGTACAATCGTTTGTGTCCCATAATAACTGTTTCTAAGACTGTATATTCTTCATAGTCGAAGTGATTTTGTTTCAAGACGGCCATACGTTCATCTGGGCCCAAGGAGACAGTACCTGTAGAAGGTTGTAGCTCTCCGGATAATACTTTAAGGAACGTTGATTTACCTGCACCATTTGCACCTATTAAGCCATAGCAATTTCCGGGAGTAAATTTAATATTAACATCATCAAATAGTTTGCGGTCTGAAAAGTGCAAACTTACATCATTTACAGTAATCAATTTTTTTCCTCACTTTATCTTTTAATTGTTTTTGACAAGTCTTCTAGAATTATATAGGGGAAAAGTAAAAGTTTCAAGGTAATCAGCTATTCTTTGTGTTTCACGTGGAACAACGTAACGAAAAAGTAAGAAACAGCTGATGGATAGAAGGTGGATATCTGCATGGATTCCTGTATTTTCTAAAAAAAACACAATGATCTTGGATAGAAAAAGTGGATAAGAAATAAATAGTCTTTTCATATGTAAATTGTTTACACTCGAATGTATCAAAAAGTTCGCAATACAATATCAACAGAGCGATCAATCGTCTTTCAGCATATGTTTTGACGTTATTTAAAGAGAAAGGTAGTATGGATAGTAGATCAAAATGAAAGTAGGTTTGAAAAATGAATGAAAGAAAAACGGTAGATTGGGGTTCTTTGATCTTAGGGATATTATTTGTGATTGTTTCTCTGATGTCTTTCCAAGATCCAGTAGGTAATCTTGTGGCGATCGTGGTCGTATTTGCTATTTTTGCCTTTTTAAAAGGAATTTTTGAATTATTTGTTCGCAATCGCATGAAGGAATTGACTGGCTACAAAGGGAAGACACCATTAGTTGTAGGGATCATCGATATCTTAGTAGGAATCTTTTTCTTATTCAATATTGGAGCCGGTGTAGTGGCATTACCATTCGTATTTGCAGTGTGGTTCATCGCGGATTCCGTATTTGCTTTATTGGCTGCTGATTTGGCTAAAGGGGTAAGTAATGGCTATTATTGGTTCACTGTCATCGTAAATATCTTAGGTATCATTTTGGGGATCATGCTATTATTTAATCCCATCTCATCAGCATTGACCCTAAGTTTCTTAGTTGGATTCTATTTTATGCTATTTGGTATTACTCATATCGTTTACGCATTTAGATAAATATACGACAGTAGTTTATATAAAAAGAGGCAGGACATTATTATGTCCTGCCTCTTTTTTATGAGCTTATTCGTTTTTTTATAGTGTGCTTTTAGGATAACTTAGTCACGTTTTTCATATAGCTCATTTAATACAGGCATATCATGTACTTCATATTTTTCTTTGAAGGCATTGATTTCATCTGCGGAATATTTTCGAGGATCTAAATGCAAGTCTTCTACAGGTAATGGTCGTTTATTTTCGATTTTGACATCAATTACTACAGGACGTGTTGACTTTTGAGCTGCATCAAAGGCTGGTCGTAGTTGATGGTAATCAGTAATCGTGAAACTGTCTGCACCTAATGCTTCACTGGCCTTACCAAAATCTGCATCTTCCAAAAAGACACCGAATTTCTTTTGTTCTGTATCTTCTTGTTCTGCTTCGATAAAACCAAAGGAATCATTTGAGAATACGACGTTGATGATTGGTAATTGATATTTGACTTGTGTGATGATATCTTGCATGACCATCGCAAATCCGCCGTCGCCACTTAGAGTGAACACTTGCTTTTCTGGAAAGCTTAATTGAGCAGCAATTCCTCCAGGAACACCATTCCCCATCGTTGCGAACCAACCAGAAGTAGTATGCTTTTGGTTGCCGTTCATATCTAAAAGACGAATCGAGTGGATCGTGGTATTGCCGACATCCGTGACAAAGATTGCATCGTCTTTCGCAATACGATTGATTTCTTTATAAACTGCTTCTGGGCGGATAGGTTGCTCTTCACGATCTTCAAATGATTTCAACCAGTTGACCCAGTTCTCTTTGTTTTCTTGGTTTGCTAGATACCAACGATCTTCAGGTCGAGGTTGGCCAAGTTCTGCTAATCTTTCTAAAGTGGTGTTGGCATCTCCTAGGATTGAAAGAGAAACGGCATGTCTGCGGCCAAATTTTGATGCATCGATATCTACTTGAATAAAGGCAGCATCAGGATTGAAGAAAGCTCGACCAAATGGAAAGTCACTTCCCACGAATAAAATCAAATCAGCTTCAGCAAGTGCTTCGTTTGCAGGTTTCGTCGCAACTCGTCCAGCAAACCCAAGAAAATTTTTATAACTATCAGGAACGATTCCCTTGGCTAGAACGGAAGCAACGACAGGAACTGAAAAGTGTTCTGAAAAGTGTTTGATCTGTTCGAAGCCATTACGCGTGCCTTGCCCAACATACAATACAGGTTTCTTTGCTTTTTCAATGTAAGGAAGTGCAGCCAACAAATCTTTTTCATCAGGTAAGATATAGCCGGTTTTGTGTGTAGCTGCAGTCGTGAAATCTTGTTCTTCGATTTCAGCAAAACCTAAATCTACAGGAATCGTCACGATCGCAACACCTTTATGTTCGTAAGCAGCTTTGATTGCTTCATCGACTACATGTGGCAAACTTTGTGGCGTCATCACTGTTCGGTTATAGACGCTAACATCTGCAAAAATAGGATTTTCATTTAATTCTTGGAAAGAATTATAATTCATCGCTGCAGAAGCCACTTGTCCTAATAGCGCTACGAGAGGGACATGATCCATTTGGGCATCATATAGTCCATTGATCAAATGGGTCGCGCCAGGACCAGCAGAACCAAACACAGCGCCGACTTTGCCCGTTAGTTTTGCATCGGCAGCTGCGGCTAATGCACCGACTTCTTCATGACGAACTTGGATATATTTGATTTTTTCTTTTTCATGATATAAAGCATCCATGATGGAATTGAATGAACCACCAGGAATTCCGTAAATATGATCGACTCCCCAACTTTCAAGAACTTTTACCATAGCGACACCAGCATTGATTGTTGACATAACTTTCCACTCCCTTAGTGATAAAATTTACTAACTAAAGTATAGTGCTTTGTCAGAAAAACCCCAACTAATACGTCTTTTCGTAAAATAGTAGTCATGCTTTTTTCTATATGCTAGAGTAGTAAGTAAAGGATTGAAAGGAGAAATATATGGCTGAATGGCTATTAAGATTAGAACCATGGCAACAGGCATTGGTAGGGACTGGCTTTACCTATTTCATGACTGCACTGGGAGCTGCATTAGTCTTTTTCTTTAAAGAGATCAAGAAAGACGTTTTGAACTTGATGCTTGGTTTTGCTTCGGGAGTGATGATCGCTGCAAGTTTTTGGTCGTTGCTAGATCCCGCGATCACGAAAGCAGAAGAAAATGGCGACATTGCTTGGTTAGTGGTAAGTATCGGCTTTGGACTAGGTGGACTTTTTCTTTATATTGCGGATAAGACATTGCCCCACATGCATTTTGGGCCACAACATGAAACAGAGGGCTTACCCACCCACTTGAAGCGGACGATTTTATTGGTGTTTTCGATTACACTGCATAATATTCCAGAAGGTCTAGCTGTTGGTGTAGCCTTTGGAGCAGCAACTACCGCAGATAACCCTACAACGGCTGTTTTAGCAGCAATTTCTGTTGCACTAGGAATAGGTATTCAAAACTTTCCAGAAGGAGCTGCCGTTTCTATTCCCTTACGGCAAGAAGGATTGAGCCGTACGAAGGCGTTTATGTATGGACAAGCATCCGGTATCGTTGAACCGATTGCTGGTATCGTTGGTGCGATCTTAGTGACAAAGGTATCGATCTTGTTGCCTTACGCGTTGGCATTTGCAGCTGGAGCAATGATCTATGTCGTTGTCGAAGAACTGATCCCCGAAGCACAGCAAACATTATCAAGCAAGCGGCATTTTGCTGTATTTGGTGTGATGTTAGGATTCATCATCATGATGATCCTTGATGTTGCTTTGGGTTGAGTAAATGATATATCATTTGATAATGGATGGAAAAAACTAAAATGTGTGAAATCATGCTATAATCCATAAGATCTTATTGAAGAACATTTAATAAAGAGGTCGAGATAAAAGTTGTTTAGATTTGAGAAATTGAAGAGAAAAACCTGACTTTTGGACGCCTTTTATTCGGGAGTCTTTAGCAAACCTGATTTTTAGATTTTTCCCTCTTTTTTTTTAGAAGTGTTTCTAGAAGCAGACCTCTTAGCTTTGGATAAAAAAAGGAACAGAAAAGCAACCTCTGAAGGTTGTCTAATCTGTTCCTTTTTTTTTGTAGTAAATGTCCGAGTAATCAACTCATACGAGCATTCGATTAATAGTATTTGCGGTTTCGATTAGCCCCACTAATGGCACGAATCAGCCAAATAATGATAGCTATAGGAATCAGCAATTTGACAGCAAACCATAAGATGCTGCTCAATACACCAACAAAAAGACTGATGGCAAAACCAGCAACAACCAATACCATGATCAACATGAAGATATTTAAGAAACTATTTCTACGTTGCATAACAACCCCTCTTTTCTTATTTGCATCGACTAGCGGTTACGTTGATGTCCTTTACTGCAGCAATTGAATTGACCCGGTGCTCGATGAACAAATATGGTAACTTCTTATTGAAAAAAGTATAACAGAATGAATGAACAGCCACATCCATCGTTAGTCTGATTTTTTATTTGGTATTTAGATGTATAAAACAGTTGCTTTTTTTCGTTCTTTTCTACTAAAATAAGGCAAATAAGGAGGCGGAACTTATGTCGAAAAATCGTTTAGAAGCTTTTACCGATGCCGTGATTGCGATTATCATGACAATTCTCGTTTTAGAGTTACATGAACCAAGTTCAGATACTTGGCAAGCTTTGTCAGCTTTAGGCTCTCGTTTTTTGATCTACATTATCAGTTTTTTTACTTTAGTTATCTATTGGAACAATCATCATCACATGTTCCAAGTCGTCCATAAAGTAAATGGGAAGGTATTATGGGCAAATAGCTTTTTTCTCTTTGCTTTGTCACTTTTTCCATTTGCGACTTCTTGGATCAGCGAATACACATTTAGTTTAGTCCCTGCAATCACATATGGAGGCGTATCTTTAGGTGCCAATATCGCTTATTATTTCCTCGCAAGGGAATTGGTCAATTCTGATACAGCCCATAAGAAAGCGATCAAGGAACTATTAGGTAACTATAAAAAATCCTATTTGACCATCTCATTGAATATCATCGGAATCGTTCTAGGCTATCTAGTGACGCCCCTCGCTGTCTTGATCACTAATGGAATCATGTTATTCGGCTGGTTGATGCCAAGTAAAAAAATCGAATCCCATTACGTAGACTAAATAACAATAAGAAAAATTAAGATAAATATAAACAAAAGATAAAAAAATGATCGAAACTATAGAAGAGAATAGTATCCGAAGAGGGATGCTTATGATAGACAGGAAAAAATTAACGATTGGGTTGATTACTAGCATGGTAACGATCCTCATTTATCTGGATCAACAGAAATGCGGCTCAGTAGTCATCATTTTATCTTTGCTGCTCACGTTTTTTGTTTCACTGAAAACCAAAGACCAAAGAAAAAACAAATGATCATTTCTGAAAAGAGGTCGAGACAAAAGTCGTTTAGGTTTGAGAAATTGAAGAGAAAATAGGCTGGGACAGAAGTGTTTCTTACTTTTGTCCCAGGCTTTTTTTGATATTTCCGAAAAACCTAACTTTTGGACGCTCATGTGGAAAACATTTGGATTGGAAAATTGTTTTCCACATAAAGAGGGAAGAAGGTTAAAGGCATAGCTATAGGGGCGAAATCGATTTATACATAGATAATGTATAAATATTAATAGATTGTATGAGCTAAGAAAAAGCAAATAAAAAAATAACTTGCAGCAATGAAAATGGATGTTATTTTATAAATTTAAAATAACGAATCAAAGAAAATCGTAAAGACGTTTGTAGGAGCTAGAAGTAAATGGAGTAAATTGTGGAGATACATCAATGAGTGGGTAGAACAGATCAGTCCGGAAACTTCAAAGATGGGAAGTAAACAAAAGAAGTGTTTCATTTTGAGAAAGAAGAAGGCTATATGAAAATTGCTTTAAAAATTTTTGGTGAATACTGATTTTTTGAAGGAAATGTCTTTTTCTCCCGCCGTTTATTTGTGGTTGAAGTGGGAGGGCAAAAGAGCCCTTACTTTTGCCTTATGTCCTCTATGTATTGCACAAAAATACCGTTAGGGGGTATATTAATTGGAGGATTTCTCAATAGTGTTGCACTCAGGAGGGGGATGCTATTCTTTGTAAGCAAAATAGCGAGTATCTTTTTTTGCTAAACCAAAGGTATCTGATACATGTAGATTCTGTGGTGCGAATTGGATAGCTGGGATAATGAATGTCTTTTTATCTTTGTCTAAAATAGTGATCGTAAAGCTGATATCCTCGTGTTCTTCATTGCGCAAAGTGATATAAGGGTGATCATCAAAATTGATCTCAACAACTTCATAACTGCCTAATAGACGAAGCTGAGGGCCTTCATTTTTGACTAGTTCATTTTCAGTAGGGACGTAGTCCATCTTTGATGTTTGTGTTGGCTGCATCTGTGCTTTTGAAGAGATATCTTTTATAGGAGAGGTCAAGAAATCAACAATAAAAAATATAGCGACTATTATTAAAATACTACTAACGAGAATAATTGTTTTTTTCATCTTCCACACTCCTATATGGTGATTATGCTATAAAAACAGTTGATCATATTATAAAAAATCTTTGTGAGTGATGTTGTTAGTAATAATAAAAGCTACATTTTTAAAATGCGTTATTAATAAACTACCACAATCAAAGTATAAGTGTATTTATAGAAAAAATAAAGCATAAATTTTATTATTTTATAGTTTATTTTATTGAGGGTTAAATGAAAAATAACTAATAGAACTGTTGATGATAATTATTCTTGTTTTCATTTTGTTAGCGTTTTCGTGATAAGATATAAAAAAGCTTCAAGAAAATTCGTATTGCTTCTCTCATTCAGTAGGGAATAAAATTACAAGTAGCGAATTTTCTTGAAAATTTTTAACAAGGTCTATTTTTTGAAACTTAGTTTAACGGAATACCTAAATAAAAGGTAGTGCCTTGTGACTGGCTGACGAGTTGGATTGACCATCCATTTTTTTTGATGATGGATGAAACGATGAATAACCCTAGGCCGGTTCCGCCGACTTCTTTTTTTGTTGTAAAGAAGGGAGTAAAAATTTTTTCTCTGATTTCTAAAGGAATACCAGGTCCGTTATCAGAAATTTCGATAATTGCGAATTGACTAGGTACATTTGTCTTTTTCTTCGTCTTAGGAAGTAGCGATTGATCAAAATATGCAGATGAATCATCAGCAAAGAGTGTAATTGAAACATGTGCATCTTGTTTGGCTTGGTAAGCATTCGTGATCAAGTTGTAGATGATGATTTGCAGATCTTCTTTTTCAAAGACAGTTTTTCCTATATCTGGCAAATCCGTAGTTAAAGTAAAGCTTTTTGGCACGAGTAAAGAAAGATGATCGATGGCTTCTTGTATTACTTGTGAAAGTGCATAATTACTTTTAGGTGCTGTTTCCACTTTTGAAAAACGTAGAACATTCTTTGAAAGGTTCTGTCCTTTGATCGCAGATTGGTAAACTTCATTAAGGTCATCCACTAATAGTTCGTCTTCATGATGTTCTTCCATCAGCAACTGCAAATTACCAATGATGGGCGTTAAAAAGTTATTCATGTCATGGACGATCGTAGTGGTCAGCAACCCAATTGTTTCGAGTTTCGATTCTTGAAGAATTTGTTTTTCAAGGGCATGCTTCTCTTGGAGCAGCTGTTGATGTTTCTTTAATTGTAAATTTTCAGCATAAGTTTGGTTGCGCTTATGATAATATTTAATTGATAGACCTAATAACACGATGACAACCAATAAGATCATGAGTAAACTGATAATGATCAATCCATCTTGCAGCAACAAGCCGTTTCTTTCGTAGTAGTCTTCATTGCTGGCAAAAATGAGACGGCTATTTCCAATAGTAGTCCATTCGAATGACGTGATTTTCAATACTCTTTTAATTTTTGGTTTAGGCCACCAATAAGAGTAATAGACAGCATCCCCTCTAGATTGTGTCAATTGCTTTTTTTCTAATTTTTTTAGATCAGATAAATCAAGTGTGGGGTATTTTTCTTCTCGCCCATTTACAATAGAAAGACCTACTTGCTCACTTGAAGGATGCATGACGACTTTCATTTCTTGATTTTTGACCATCGTATAACCAGCTTGATCATCTGTATCCAATAATTCAGAATGGTAGAGGGTCTGCAGATCAGCGAGCAATACGAGTAAGGCATGCTGATTATTGTTTAAAGGCACGGTTTGATAGATATTTATGTAGGAGTGGTTATCATTGAAATAAACGGCACCATTCTGCTTGATACTACCCGATAAAGCTTGAGAAAAGTCGGGATCTTTGGCAACAAGTTTAGCTAATCCTGCAGTCGGTTGTGAGGTGTGCAAAGGTTGGCTATTTATTAAGGTTCCATCCTGCGAAAAAAGGAAAAGACCAACGAGCGCTTCTTCATTTTTTAAATTGGAAAGATTCTTTGGTTCCTCAATGAACTGTTCGTTTGTCATTTGTGGTTGGAGCAGGTTCAATGTTTGCTGATAAGAACGAAACTTTGTTTTCACTACGTTGATTGCGGAATGATTGAGGGTCGAGAGCTGATTTTCTGCTAGATCAACCGCATGCTTTTGCAATTGGTAATAGCTAGAGCAGGTAAAAATCATGCCGAGAATCGTCAGTAATGTAACGACTAGGATGAGACTATAAAGTTTCTTGTAAGTTAGCTTTTTCATCATGATCTTCCTTTTTACCGTTTCCATTATTATATAATAAAGCGAGGAGAGTTTCTTTTGCGAAATGAAAAAATATTAATCATAGACGATGAACCAAGTGTACGCCGTTTGATTTGGAAAGCACTTCAGTCAACAGGGATTCTAGTGTATCAAAGTGATTCAGTAGAAAAAGCGCTAGACATCATCACTCGAGTTGAGTTTGATCTATTTTTGTTGGATATCTGTTTGGAGCATGAAAATGATGGGTATCATCTTGCTCAAATGATCCGAGAAGCGAATCCATTTACGCCTATTTTCTTTTTAAGCGGTAAAACAAGTGAGCAAGAAATCATCAATGGCCTTGAAGTTGGCGCAGATCAATATTTGACAAAGCCTTTTTCATTGGATCTTTTACGTGCTCAAGTTGTTGCGGCGTTGGATCGTAACAAAGTGATTCGGAATCATCATTCGACAGCTGAAAAAAAAGAAATCATTGTTGGCGATTTTCGTTTTGATCAAAATCGCTACCAACTTTATAAAAATGGACAGCCTATCAAGCTTTCTTCCAAGGAAATCCAATTGATGCGTTTCTTTATGCTGAATCCGGACCAGGTTTTTTCGAAAGAACAGATCTATAGCAGCGTCTGGGAAGATGGTGAATTTGACGCAAACACGATCATGGTGTTTGTGAATCATCTAAGAAATAAAATTGAAACCGACCCCAAAAACGCGCAGTATATCAAAACGGTTTGGGGGATCGGCTATACCTTTTTACCAGAAGGGGAAAACAACTTTTCTAAAAATGAAAAATAGATCCCTAATGAGAGTAGATCTGCTGAACCACCTGGACTGAGATAGCGGGTGGTCAGTTGCTGATCATATTCTTTTAATTTTTTGACTAGTTGCACATAAGAAAGTCTAGATTTCTGTAAATCTAAGCTTTCTTTTTTTATCTCTTTTAAAGCATCTCGCCCCCCACGATGGAGGATATTGCTGTCTTCCACCTCACTCATTAAATACAGTAATGCACGTAAAAGTAATTCCTCTTGCTTGAGTTCTTGGTGTTTGCGCAAAAAACACATCAATTTTTGCAGTGCCGGATATCCGCTTGCCGCTTCCCCACGAATACCAGATATTTGGTACTTCAAATACAATTCTTCCCCATAAGACAAGTGTTGCTTGGTTGTTAATTGTTGAAAATCTTTGGCGACTACGTCTTGCGTGATATCCTGTGAAAGTGACAGTATCTTTTGAGTATCTTTAGCAGTAAAAGGGAGGTGTGTATTCGACTGCAGATGAAGCCCGGTAGCACCTAGTAAAACAGCAAAAGAAAAGTTGGCTCCTTTATGTGTATTGATCCCTTTTGTTGCTTTCAGCATAGCTGTTTCCGCCATTTTTCCAGTTTCACGTAAAGAGTCGAATAATGAAGAAGGCTGACCGCGATGTGTCAAACCTAAATAGAGATATTCCTTGAAGAATGGGCGCAGGCTTTGGATGCTCACCAGAAACGTTTGGAAATCCATGTCACGGTGGGCCCCGTTTGAAAAGCGATCTACGAGCCCAGGTTTTGGCGACAATGCAACTTCTTCGTATAAAGCCGTTTCCGCATAGCTACTGATTGTAAGTAATTGTTCATCCAATTTTTTGTCGCTCCATTTCCGCTAGTATGAATTGCAATGAATGATCTAAATGTTCCTGCGTGATCATCTTTATCTGTGCAATATTGTTTGTTTTCATCCCTCGATAGATCAACCAATGTTCGGCTAAAGCAACACTGCGTCGTTCAGAAGAACGGATCGAAATATCACGAAAATAAAGTAGATAGGAGCGTAATTCCATCACGATTCCTTTTAAACGTAACATCTGACTTTTTTCATAAATGAAGGTATTGAAATCTGAAAAATTGGCTAGCAATTCATCAACACGGTCTTCTTCGTTCAATTTGTCTCCATATGTCAGTAATTCTTTTAATTCCAGAAAATCTTTCTCATCCATTTTTTCCATTGCTTTGATCGTTGCCAATGTATCAAGAGATTTGCGTATATCAAAAATTTCATATGCATCTTTTTTACTGATTCCTTTGACTACGATCCCGATTTTAGGTACATGTTCGACCAACTGTTCATCAACTAATTGCCTTAACGCATAACGGATGGGTGTTCGACTGATATTCAAGGTATCTGAGAACTCTTTTTCATTGATTCTAGAGCCTGCAGGGATTTGACCTAAAATAATCGTTTTGCGAAATGCTTCATACACAAGAACTTTTAAAGGCTTGTTCTGCGAGAAGTCTAAGTTTTGTCTGACGTTTTCAATCATTGCATTCATTTGTCAACTCCTACTCTGATTCGTTCAAATAAACGGCATTTATTGTAAGGCACCTTTCATCAATCAAGAAGAGATTAGTTACTCAACTTTTTATTGAACAGGAACTTCGTAATAAACGCCGTCTATCTTATCTACTTATAAGGAACTAATCGGTTCATTATCGGAATCATAACGAAAAACACAACTAAATTCAATCATAAATTTTCTACTAGCTATTTTTTGTTTATTGTGGAATATAAAGTGGCATATGGCCTAAAAGTACGATCGTCACTACAAAGATGATGAAGATACCTAAGGCATATTTTGCGGCTTCTTTCTGCCATTGTCCCATGTCTAGCCCAGTCAAGCGTAAAAGCAAGTAAATAAATGCGACAAGTGGGCTTAATAAGTGGAAGGCTTGTCCCATAAGTGAAGCAAGAGCCATCTCCATATTGGTAAATCCATAGGCTCTTCCTGCTTCAGCTAAGACTGGCAAGACCCCAAAGTAGAAACCGTCATTTGAAATAAAGAATGTACCTGGAGCAGAAATCAAGGCGATGACTAATCCCCAGAAGCCTGCCAGTTGTTCTGGAATGATCGTGGTGAAACTATTCGCTAAAGCAGTTGCCATCCCTGAACCTTGGAACAAGCCCATGAAGACACCGGCTGCGAAGACTAAGATAACTACTTGAACAGCGTCCCCACCATTTGCGCCAATACGTGCAGATTGATCTTTTAATATTGGATAGTTGATCATCAACGCGATACATGTACCCACTAAAAACAGCAAAATCGGCGGTAATGCGATCGCATCGATAAACGAGCTTGCTACAAGCCAAGCAATCAAAAGGATCGTTAACAATCCATTGAAAATAAAGTTGTGTGGACAACGAATTTTTAATGTATCAGGATCAGTGATCGTGGTCATCTCTTCGATTTCCTCAGTAGTGAGTTCTGTGATCCCTAAACGTGCCCGTTCTTGTTTTCCCATTCTCCGAGCAACAAAGAAGGTAACATAAAGCAGAGAAAGAACCATACCAGGCAGAAGATAAGTCAAGATATCAGCATCTACTTCTAATACTGCCATCGCACGTGCTGTTGGACCACCCCAAGGCAAAAGATTCATGATGGTGTTTTGTAGGATGATCAGAACACCTAGATTCATCATCTTCATATTCAACTTCTTATAAATCGGAATAAATGCAGAACAGCAAATCAACGTGGTGGTTGTGCCATCGCCATTCAATGAAACGGCTGCTGCAACGACTGCTGTAGCCATCAATACTTTCATCGGATCGCCTTTAGCAAAATAAATCATTTTTTTGGTGATGGGGTCAAATAGACCCGCATCAAGCATGATTGAAAAATACAAAATAGCAAAAAGCAACATGATCCCCGTGTTAGCGGTAGTAGAAATCCCTTCTAAAACAAAATCACCAATCGAACCTTTCTCAGCGACACCTGATACCATCGCAACAAGTGTAAAAATCAACGGGATAAGGACTAAAGAAGTAAAAGGAGACATCTTCTTTTTCATAATAACGAACATAAAAACAATGATCATAGCATAAGATAAAACAGTAAGTAACATGGTGTTCCTTCCTCTCTAACTAAAATAAAAATCTGTAAGCGTTAACAAATAATCGTAAAAAAATAAGTTCTTATTTGTGATGATATAAACAAATTTGGAGCCTCTCCTTTCTTTTTAACTTTCTTTGATGTGGTTAAGAATAGTCAAAATTTTGAGAGAAGAAAAGAGGTTCCTAGAAAAAGAACAGGAAAAAAACAATCCGGAGAAACAAATCTTATCGCTTGCTTAAAAAGTTCTTAATGAAATATTAACGCTATAAAAAACGCTTCATATCAACGTTTTAACTGGTTTTTAGAAAAAATGGATAAAAAGAAACAATGAAAAAACAATTTATCCTACAATTCACACTAGCCGTATCTCGAGTAATTTTTATAATTAAGAGTAAGTCAGAAAAATAGAAAGGAGAGGAGAAATGGGGATCTTCGAAATATTGTTCAAAAAAACACAAAAAGAAGAGGAAATTGTCCAACCGAGCAATCAACAAGAAAAACAACGTATGTTGACCGACGAATGGGAAGCGGTTCCAGAATATATACCGGTTCCCCCAGAGGATTATGACTTAGTTAGTGTGATTGCTACGGCGATCGCCGCGGGTGATCGACCAGATAGTCAATTTATTATCAAAAGTATCAAGCAAAAGAATCCTGAAGTTGTCCTTACTTCCGTGATTGCGGCAAGTATTATGGCAGGGGAATCTCAGCAATCACAATTCATTGTCAAAAATATAAAGAAAAGATCAAAATAATGGAGGAAATAACATGTTGCGAAAATTTAAAATCACAGTAAATGGAACAGAATATTTAGTAGAGATGGAAGAAATCGGCGCACCACAAGTTGCTAGTGTACCGCAACCAACCGCACCAGTTCCGGCAGCAAATCCAGAACCAGTAGTTGAACCAACAGCACCTGCAGCACCAGTTCAAACCAGTGCTGCCACAGCAGATGCGATGACTGCACCAATGCCTGGTACGATTCTTAAAATCTTAGTTAATCCCGGAGAATCCGTTCAAGAAAACCAACCATTGATGATCTTAGAGGCAATGAAGATGGAAAATGAAATCGTTGCTGGAAAATCAGGAGTTGTTGCTGGCATCCATGTTTCAACGGGGGATATGGTCAATCCAGGAGATGCGCTGATTACAATCAATTAATTTAAAGAAAAGAGGAAGTGACGTTTATGGAGACTTTGTTAGAAGGTGTGATGGGGATCGGGGCTGAACCTGGTCGCTTGGTCATGATGATCATCGGTGGCGTGCTGATGTATCTGGGAATCAAAAAAGAATATGAGCCAACTTTATTAGTACCGATGGGCTTAGGAACGATCTTAGTCAATTTTCCGAACTCAGGAGTATTGAGTGCCGGAGGAGAGGCGGGACCATTCCAAGTACTCTTTGATATGGGGATCAATACAGAACTATTTCCATTGCTATTATTTATCGGGATCGGTGCAATGATCGACTTTGGTCCATTGTTGCAAAATCCATTCCTATTGTTATTTGGAGCCGCTGCTCAGTTTGGGATCTTCTTTACGATCATTATGGCGGTGTTGCTAGGATTTGATTTAAATGATGCTGCATCTATCGGGATCATTGGTGCAGCCGATGGACCTACTTCTATTTTTGTAGCGAACACACTGAACTCAAAATACATGGGAGCAATCATGGTTGCCGCTTACTCCTACATGGCGTTAGTGCCAATCATCCAGCCTATAGCCATCAAAGCAGTAACGACTAAAAATGAACGTCGGATCAGAATGAACTATCGTGCAGGTGAAGTCTCACAAACAGCGAAGATTCTTTTTCCAATTGTGATCTCGATCGTTGCTGGGTTGATTGCACCAGTATCGCTGCCACTTGTAGGTTTCTTGATGTTTGGGAATCTGTTAAGAGAATGTGGCGTATTAGATCGACTTTCTATTACTGCGCAAAATGAACTGGTTAACATTATCAGTATCCTTTTAGGGTTATCGATCTCAGTGAAAATGCAATATGAAGAATTCCTGCAAATCGATACGTTGATGGTCATTGCACTAGGATTAGTGGCGTTCATCATGGATTCGATCGGTGGGGTATTGTTTGCGAAGTTATTGAACCTTTTCCGTAAAGAAAAAGTCAATCCAATGATTGGTGCAGCAGGTATCTCTGCATTTCCAATGTCTAGTCGAGTGATCCAAAAAATGGCAACAGATGAAGATCCGCAAAACTTTATTTTGATGCATGCAGCAGGCGCGAATGTTTCGGGACAGATCGCATCAGTTATCGCTGGTGGGCTGTTATTAGCCTTATTAACTTAAGAAGGAGGAAGACAGATGACACATGATTTGTGGGTATCATTAGAACTATTACTTTTCGGTTGGGGCGGTGTTTTTGCAGTTATCTTGATCATCTACTTAGCCTCATTAACTTTAGCAAAGCTTTTCCCAGTAAAAAAATAAAGAAGGGGTCAAATGGAGAATCCAAAACGTTTGTGGTTAGCTCAAGATAAAAAAGCATGGCAACAATGGCGCGCGCTGTTAGAAAAAACAGGATTGCGTACAGATGAACCAGTGGAATACACGGTGGGCATTTATGAACAAGGCCAACTGATTGCTACAGGCTCTTATCAAGGGAAAATCATCAAATGTCTCGCTGTTTGTAAGAACTATCAATCTGAGAATCTTTTAACAAGTATCATCACACATTTAGTGGAACGATTAAGAGCGGTGGACCAAAACCATCTGTTTGTATATACAAAGCCAGAGAATCAAGCGATTTTTCATTCTTTGGGTTTCCAAGAAATCTTAACGACTCAAACAATCAGTTTCATGGAACTCGGAGCGCCTTCCTTCAACCAATATGAAGCATATTTGCGAAGTAGAAAAAAAGAAGGGCAAAACCAAAGTGCAATCGTGATGAATGCCAATCCTTTTACCAAAGGGCATCAATATTTGATTGAGACAGCAGCAGCTGAAAGTGAACAAGTCTATGTTTTTGTTCTATCAGAAGAGCGTTCTGAATTTTCTGCAAGAGATCGATTGGAAATGGTGAAAATGGGGGTTGCACATTTAAAAAATGTGGTGGTGTTGACGACCAACGAATATCTCGTATCGTCTGCCGTATTTCCTGCTTATTTTCTAAAAGAGCGTGCGCCATTAGAACTTGCTCAGCTACAGGCTACCTTTGATGCACAATTGTTCAAGCAAAAGATTGCACCAATCTTAATGATCAAAAGGCGCTATGTCGGTGAAGAACCATTTTCGCCAGTAACGAATAAGTATAACGAAGCAATGAAAGCTGTCTTTTATCCAGAAATAACTTTGACGATCATTCCTCGCTTACAGGTTGATGATTCGATCATCAGTGCGACAAAAGTTCGTGAAGCCATTCAAAAAAATGACTTGCCTCTTTTAAAAAAATTTCTGCCAGAGACGACTTACATGTATTTGCATAAATTGAAAATAATCAAGGAGTGAAACGAATGGAAATCAAAAAAATCGCTTCTGCCGGTACAGTAGAATCAAGTGATATTTTAATTACTATTGCACCAAATGAACAGGAGCAAATCGAACTTTCATTAGAAAGCAGCGTGGAAAAACAATTTGGGAAACAGATTCGTCAGATGATGACCACTACCTTACAACAATTGGGGATTACACGAGCAAAAGTAACAGCAGTGGATAAAGGTGCCTTAGATTGTACGATCGTTGCTCGTTTGATTACTGCTGTCCATCGCGCAGCGGAAGAAGAAAGTTATGACTGGAAGGAGATCGACTCATGGAACGTTTAAGAAGAACGATGATGTTTGTTCCAGGTGCAAATGCGGCAATGCTTCGCGATGCGCCACTATATGGAGCAGATTCAATCATGTTTGATCTAGAAGATGCGGTTTCGTTAAAAGAAAAAGATGCAGCACGGACACTTGTCCATTTTGCTTTAAAGACCTTTGATTATTCAGCGGTTGAAACAGTTGTGCGAATCAATGGATTAGATACTGTCGGAAAACAAGATATTGAAGCAGTCGTTTTAGCAGGTGTCAATGTCATTCGATTACCTAAAACAGAGACAGCCCAAGATATCATTGAGGTGGATGAAGCAATTACACTGGTGGAAGAAAGCAATCAGATCCCAGTTGGTACAACAAAAATGATGGCAGCGATCGAATCTGCAGAAGGTGTGTTAAATGCACGAGAAATCGCGCAAGCATCTACTCGACTGATTGGGATTGCTTTGGGCGCAGAAGATTATGTGACGAATATGAAAACAAAACGATATCCAGATGGGCAAGAACTGTTTTTTGCACGAAATATGATTTTACATGCGGCACGAGCAGCAGGAATCGCAGCAATCGATACCGTTTATTCTGATGTAGACAATGTCGAAGGCTTCCAAGCAGAAACAAACTTGATCAAACAGCTAGGTTTTGATGGGAAATCCGTGATCAATCCTCGACAGATCCCATTAGTCAATGCCATCTATGCACCAACGGAAAAAGAGATCCAACATGCAAAAGAAGTGATTTGGGCAATCAACGAAGCGGAAGCAAAAGGTTCTGGTGTCATTTCACTCAACGGAAAAATGATCGACAAACCAATCGTAGAACGGGCGCAACGAGTGATTGCACTTGCAAAAGCAGCCAAATTAATCTCAGAGGAGGGGATGTAAAGATGGTGAGAAACAAAGCGGGAAAAGAGATTCCTCAAGAAATCGCTGAACATTACGATATTTTCGAAGGAGAATTGGCGCATATCACACCATATGATGAAGCCAGTCGCAGGATCGTGCCAAGAAAACCACGAGAAACAAAATTAGTAGGCAGTCTACGTGAAGCAATCGAAAAAACAGGGTTAAAAGACGGCATGACGATTTCCTTCCATCATCATTTTCGTGAAGGTGATCGAGTGATGAACCAAGTATTGGCAGAAATCGCGCACATGGGCATCAAAAATCTGACGATTGCGCCAAGTTCCATTGCAAATGTACATGAGCCCTTGATTGAGCATATCAAAAACGGAGTAGTCACAAACATTACTTCCAGCGGTCTAAGAGATAAAGTCGGGGCAGCTATCTCTGAAGGAATCATGGAGAATCCAGTGATTATTCGTTCACATGGTGGACGGGCTCGTGCGATTGCCACTGGGGATATCCATATCGATGTGGCATTTCTAGGAGCGCCTAGTTCAGATGCTTATGGAAATGCGAATGGTACGGTAGGGAAGGCCACTTGCGGCTCTCTGGGCTATGCAATGGTTGATGCGAAATATGCAGATCAGGTAGTCATCATCACAGACACGCTTGTTCCTTTCCCGAACACCCCCATCAGCATTCCACAAACGGATGTTGATTTTGTAGTGGAGATTGATGAAATCGGTGATCCAGAAGGAATTGCTAAAGGTGCCACTCGATTTACAAAAAATCCCAAAGAATTATTGATTGCTGAATATGCAGCGAAAGTAATCACGAATTCGCCTTATTACCGTGAAGGTTTCTCCTTCCAAACAGGGACAGGAGGCGCAGCATTAGCTGTTTCACGCTTTTTGCGAGAAGCAATGATCGAAGATGGGATTACTGCAAGTTTTGCTCTTGGCGGAATCACGAATGCCATGGTCGAATTATTAGAAGAAGGCTTAGTTGGAAAAATCATCGATGTCCAAGATTTTGATCATTCTTCTGCGTTGTCGTTAGGGAAAAATGACCAGCATTATGAGATTGATGCCAATATGTATGCATCACCTTTAAGTAAAGGTTCAGTGATCAATCAGCTAGATACGGCTATCTTATCTGCTTTGGAGATCGATACGGATTATAACGTCAACGTGATCACTGGGTCCGATGGGGTGATCCGTGGAGCTTCTGGCGGGCATTCAGATACGAGTATGGCATGTAAAATGAGCCTAGTTATCGCTCCGTTAGTTCGTGGAAGAATCCCTACGATCGTGGATCAAGTCAATACAGTGGTCACACCAGGCTCAAGTATCGACGTCGTAGTCACAGAAGTAGGTATTGCGATCAATCCAAACCGCTCAGACTTATTGGCTCATTTTAATACCGTAGATATCCCACAATTCACGCTGGAAGAACTAAAAGAAAAAGCCTATCAAATCGTTGGCACGCCCGAGTCAATCGAATATGGGGAAAAAGTAGTCGCTTTGATCGAATACCGTGATGGCACGATCATCGATGTGGTCAAAAATGTCTAACGAATTATTTAAAGGGCGCACGATTACTTTAGAGCAAATGCTAACTGCGCGATCCAACAGAGCGGAAAGACAGAAAAAGTTATTAGGGCAAGAAAAAAATCAAAGTCTGGTTTGTTTGACCCTGAATATTCCTGGGCCAATCAAAAATTCATATGAATGGCAGAATGTCTTTCTCGTCTTGGTGAAAGAAATCGAACAGGCTTTTTCAGAAGAAGAAATGGGCGCAAAAGTACTCCATCATGAATGGACAGGTTCAGAGTATTATTTAAAACTCAATGTAGCGCAAAAAGAAGCGAAACAAAAAATGGTCGTGATCGAAGAGGAACATCCATTTGGTCGATTGGCAGATATCGACGTACTCGCATTTACAGAAAATATTCAACCTCTTACCCGTGAAAAATTGGGATATCCTAAGCGAAAATGTTTGCTTTGTACAGAAGAAGCGAAAGTATGCGGCCGTTCAAGAACGCATACGGTGAAAGAAATGCAGTACGCAATCCAAGCAATCGTAGACAAAGAAAGGAGACGATTTTATGAAAAAAATCCAGTTCATGGAAACCGTTTTACGTGATGGCCAACAAAGCTTGATTGCGACACGCATGCCAACAAGTGACATGTTGCCTATCTTAAAAACAATGGATCAGGCAGGGTACCATTCTCTAGAAATGTGGGGAGGGGCGACCTTTGATTCCTGCCTAAGATTTTTGAATGAAGATCCCTGGGAACGATTACGAACGATTCGTAAAGAAGTGAAAAATACAAAATTACAGATGTTGCTGCGGGGACAAAATTTATTAGGGTATAAAAATTATGCGGATGATGTCGTGCGTGATTTTGTTGAAAAATCGATCCAAAATGGGATAGATATCATTCGAGTATTTGATGCATTGAATGATACCCGCAATCTACAAACTGCGATCGTCACAGCAAAAGAAGCAGGCGGGCATTGTCAAGCAGCCATTTCTTATACGACAAGTCCGATCCATACAGTCGATTATTTTGTCCAATTAGCAAAAGAAATGGCGGATACAGGCGCGGATTCTATCTGTATCAAAGATATGGCTGGTGTATTGACACCACACACTGGTTTTGATTTAGTCAGCCGTATCAAAGAAACGATTGATCTACCTTTAGAAGTCCATACACATGCGACCAGTGGGATTGCTGAAATGACGTATCTGAAAGTCGCTGAAGCAGGAGCTGATATCATTGATACGGCCATTTCTTCTTTTGCTGGCGGAACAAGTCAGCCTGCTACGGAATCGGTAGCGATGACGTTAGCCGAAATGGGATTTGACACTGGTTTAGATATGGACAAAGTGGCGCAGATTGCTGAACATTTCAATCCTGTACGCGACCGTTTTAGAGAAGAAGGCCTCTTGAATCCCAAAGTGAAGGACATCGAGCCTAAAACGTTGATCTACCAAGTTCCAGGTGGTATGCTCTCGAACTTACTTAGTCAATTGACCGAACAAGGACTTCAAGACAAATATGAAGATGTTCTGGCAGAAGTACCAAAAGTTCGCGCAGATTTGGGTTACCCGCCACTTGTTACGCCACTTTCTCAAATGGTAGGTACACAAGCACTGATGAATGTGATCTCTGGTGAACGCTATAAATTAGTGCCCAGTGAAATCAAGGATTACGTCAGAGGGCTTTATGGAAAAGCTCCAGTACCGATCAGTGAGGAAATCAAAGAACTCATCATCGGTCAAGAAGCAGTTGTTACTGTTCGACCTGCTGATTTGATTGCACCACAACTACCGGAATTTCGTAAGGAAATTGCAGAATATGCGAAAACAGAAGAAGATGTTTTGATGTATGCTCTATTTCCAAAACAAGCCAAAGATTTTCTTGGGCGCAGAGAAGACCCATTTTACGATGTACCTCTTCAAACAGTAGAAGTGAAGATCGATTTTTCGGCATAAACATAGCACAGACGATCAATTTTCATAAGAGTCCTAAACAGTAGGGGTTCACTGAGAAATATAAAGGGATTCACGAAAAATCACTTTTCAAATTTTTGTGAATTTCGGTTTTCGAAGGTTTCTGCTTCCATCATCTATTCATCTATTCGTGCTTAGAGAGGTCGAGACAAAAGTCGTTTCGGTTTGAGAAATTGGAGAGAAAAACGAACAATACGCTTTTTGTATTGCTCGTTTTTTTTTTGAAATTTCCGAAAAACCTGAATTTTGGACGCCGTTTATTTGAGAGAGGCTGGGACAGAAGTGTTTAACTCCGAGAAATAAGAAGAAATGAACGAAAATTGCTGTTCAAATTTTTGTGAATTTCGGCTTATTTCCGAAGGAGTTGCTTTTTGCTCCCGCCGTTTATTCGAGAGTCTGCAACAAACCTGATGTTTAGATTTGTTCCATATTCTCTTTTTTTATGTATACACATATTAAAGGCATGTACTCGAATTTTCGAAAAGTGCGTGGTGCTGTGAACATCAGTCAAAAGTAAGCTGCTTGATCTCATACTTCTTCTACGGTTACTTTAAAGTGCCTATAGTACTTAAAAGTGCGTACTTCCTAACAAGGTAGATTGTCTTGTATAATTGTCAATCACAGTCCATGAGAGGAGATTCAGTGATGATTAAAAATTTACAAGATACAGTTTTATTGAATAATGGGAAGAAGATGCCTGGACTAGGTTTAGGTGTTTTTCAAATACCCAATGAACAAACAGCTGCTATCGTTTCTGAAGGCATCAAAACTGGGTATCGCTTAATTGATACCGCTGCTGTTTATGGAAATGAAGAAGGAACAGGTCAAGGGATCAAAGAAGGACTAGCTGCCACAGGTTTGAAGAGAGAAGATCTATTCATTACTTCAAAAGTTTGGAATGCTGGTCTTGATTATGAAGAAACACTAATTGCTTTTGAAGATAGCCTAAATAAGTTAGGATTGACCTATATCGATTTATATTTGATTCACTGGCCAGGAACAGATGACCAATATATCGAAGTATATAAAGCCTTAGAACACTTATATGAAGAAGGAAAAATCAAAGCAATCGGTGTAAGTAATTTTGAGATCCATCATTTAGAAAAATTACTTTCAGAAACCACGGTCAAACCCGTTGTCAATCAAGTAGAGTTACATCCTCGGTTGAATCAACAGGAACTACAAGTTTTTTGTGCGGCAAATGATATTTTGATTGAAGCCTGGTCCCCATTGATGCAAGGAAAAATCTTAAAAGAACCAGTCTTACAAGAAATCGCAGAGAATCATCATCGCTCAGTCGCCCAGATCGTCTTGCGTTGGGATATCCAACATGAAATCATCGTATTGACGAAATCAGTAAAAACGGAACGTTTGATCAGCAATGCTGCATTATTTGACTTTGAATTGACAGAAGCAGAGATGCAAATGATCGATGAATTAGACCAACACCTACGTGTCGGTCCAGATCCAGACACATTTGATTTCAAGTAGACTGCACAAGCTATTTTTGAGAAAGGAGTAATCGATCATGGAAATGGGTTTAAGTAAAAAACTGGTACTTGTCACAGGTTCGACGAAAGGAATCGGAAAAGCAATTGCAAAAGAGTTCGCAAGAGAAGGCGCCGATGTAGTCATCAACGGAAGAAAAGCAGAAGATGTCGCAAAAGTCGTTTCAGCACTGAAAGAAGAATTTCCACAGACGAATCCTCAGGCAGCACCATTTGATATAACAGACGAAACTGCACGAAACCAATTATTGGAACAATTTCCAGAAGTAGATGTATTAGTCAATAACATGGGAATATTTCAGCCAATGGAATATGAAGCAATCACTGATGCTATTTGGAATCGATTTTTCCAAACCAATGTTTTGTCTGGAAATGCATTAGCGAAACACTATCTGCCTAAAATGCTAGAGAAAGACTTTGGCCGAATCATTTTTATCGCAAGTGAAGAAGCCATCATGCCTTCAGGGGAGATGCCTCAATACAGCATGACAAAAACAATGAATCTATCACTAGCTAAGAGTCTCTCTAAATTAACAAAAGCCACGCATGTTACGGTCAACACGATCATGCCAGGTTCTACGTTAACCGAAGGGGTAGAAGCTATGCTGGAAGAGATGTACGCACAATCTGATCTGCCGAAAGAAGAATGGGAAGCTGATTTTATGAAGAACCATCGACCATTGTCACAAATCCAACGATTGATACGTCCAGAAGAAGTAGGACGTTTCGTGACATTTGTCGCTAGCCCTTATGCTTCTTCTTTTTCTGGAGAAGCTTTACGGATCGATGGTGGTCTAGTGCCAACGATATTTTAGATGCCTTGTATTTTTGAGAAACTAATCGCGTATTTTTAGGATTTCAAATAGGAGAACAGAAACTTTTTTCCACCATACGCAGAATGTACTGTGGATCCAAAGCTGTTTTGTGCTATGAAAAAGAGGTTTTTGAAACATTTTTTAATGTTTTGAAGACTTCTTTTTTATATTTGTAGCTATCCAAAAATCGTTAAACAATAAGAAGTAAGAACATAAGCAACAAGCAATGTTAAGAAAAAATAAAGAAACGTCTGTTATACTAAAGAAAGCATCTGTTTCAAGATACATAAAGTTACCATTCATTAGTTACCTTAGACAAGGAGTGATTCATTGCTTAAAACGTATTTTCGATTCAACAAAATAAAGGATAACCCTTTTAGGATCATGAATTTGATGATTCTTATTTTTTTGGTGTTATGGCTAGGGTATATCAATCATAATTTTTTGATTTCTAGCTTTTCTTCACTAGGACTTTTTACATTTTTCTATTACCAAAATATTCCATTGAAAGCTTTACTTAAACGAATGTTTCTCATTGGGTGCGGGTTACTCATTGCGTTCATGCTAGGTGTGTTATCCACCTATGTCCTATGGCTTGAACCATTTGTCGTAGCTGCGGTTGCTTTTTCGAGCCGTTTCATTTTACGATTGTTCCATATCTCCAAGCCTGGGGGGTTATTTTTTGCGATGTTGTCTGCAATGGGAACGAGTATGACCTTGCCAATTGCGCAACTTCCTCAAATCTCTCTGTTCTTCTTTATGGGTGTTGTGTTTTCTTTGATTGCGGCGATCATCACAAAATTATTAGATACTCGTCCAGAACAAGTGATCGAAACGACAACATTAAAAGAACGTTTCCACCAAGATCCGCTAGTTATAATCGATTCTGTGTTTTATAGTGCGGCCCTTTTTCTTTCAGTCTATGTTAGCCATGGCTTGAATCTGCACAATCCTTACTGGCTAACACTTTCTTGTGCATCGATCCTACTAGCAGAAAATTTAGATGCGATGAAACACCGGCAAGTCCAATATCTCATTGGTTCGATGCTAGGTTTGATCGTTTCTGCTATTTTGTCATTAATCCCTTTTACACAACTAGAAACGATTTTTTTAGTGACATTTCTTTATGGTATCTCTCAATTTTTAGTTGCAAGGAATTATGCAGTCGCAAATATTTTTCTGAATCCAATGGCACTGATGCTTTCGACCCTCATGCGAAATGTGTATTTATTTTCTTTGATCGAATATCGTTTCTTAGGTATTTTTCTGGGAAGTTTCATCGGACTAGGAACGGCATGGGTGATGAATGTCGGTTTACGCCACTACTTAGCTGTTGTGAAAAATAGCCTGAAAGAATGAAGGTAAGTAAAGGTAGTAGGTTCAAGAAAGAGATTCACGAAAGAATATTTTCGACTCTATGTGAAGGGCGTCTTTGATCCACTACATCAAAATTATTTATAAAAGCAAGAAAAAGCAAAATCTAAAATATTTTGCTTTTTCTTGCTTTTTTTGATTCAATTCAAGAGATATTCATACAGGGACTGTCCACTAAGAAATCTGTTCCATCAAGAGATACCAAAATGGATCGTGGCGCTTTCCTTGATCTTCAGCAAAGTATGACAAGTTTTTGGGTCGTATTTTTTTAAAAAAGTAATAACTTCATTCAATTGTTGCGTTTCATTGGAAAGAAAAGCAGTAAAAAAATCAAAATACAATCGAGTAGTGAGGGAAAGTTGTGCTTCAGTAAACCACTTTTGAAAAGAAAGATGCAAATGACGGGCTGAATGGATATCCTTTTTAACAAGTAAACATTGGATCATGTTTATATAAAGAAAACCAATCAATTCTTTGATTTTAGCTGGGAAGATGCCCCAAAGGTGATGGATTGACTGCCTGATTTTTGTCAACAATTCCTCAGTTACCGCATCTTCATCTTCTAAAAACAAAAATAGAGTAATGATCACTAATTCTAAGTCTGTAAGTGTAAAAAAATCCGACTGAATAAAATATGCTTTAAAGTACTCAAGTGGTGCTCGATCCAAGAATGGTTTGAGTGAGCAAGCGAGGGCATACGCAGTGGAGGCAAGGAACCGCTCATGGTTTAAATCGGATAATTTGTTTTGCTCGTAGACTGTCATCAATTTTTCCAAGGTATGCAAATCAAGTTGATAGTAGACAGATAGAAGGTCATTTAATTCGAGTGTAGAAGACGGTTTACAAAAAAGTAGAAACTCTTCAAAAGTAAGCGTCAATCGTTCCAATATCAGATGAAATTTGGTTATTTCGATGGAATACTCACCACGTTCAAATTTTGCACAAAAGCTTCGAGAAACAATTCCAGAATAGATTTCTTTTTGTGTCAGCCGTTTCTCACAGCGGATTTTCTTGATGATAGGTCCATAATGCATCGAATCCCTCCTTCTTATTTAAAGTATAGTATACTACACAATTTTAAAAATTCTAACGTTGATAGAAATGCTATATTCTTGTGAAGGGGGAATGATTATGAATAAATTCAAGATTGGAACAGAAGTAGCTACACATTTTTTTCAGAACAAATCGGCACGCTGTTTCTTTATTCTAACTGTTTTTGTGACAAGGAGGGATGCTGCATGCGATTGATCCTACAACGATATCCAACCAATGTGATCAAAATGGTTTTTTTAACTGGTATCCTTTCAGGACTGCGAGTCCTACCAAGCTACTTACTCGTCTATGCAACAAATGCTATTTTTAAATTCGATGTGAAAGCTTTTCTTTTTTGGGATGGTTTTATTTTGTTTCTATGGCTCGTCTTTATCTTATTTAACTATTTTATTGCGACATATCAAGAAAAATCGATTCAACAAATCAGTACATCCTTACGCTTAAGTGAAGCAAAGAAAATAACACAACTCTCGCCAAATCAATTTAAAACTATAACAGCCGAGGGATATATTTCTAAATTATCCAATGATATCAACCAAATCGAACTACAAGGATTGACTAGTTTATATGGAATCATCGCCAATCTATGGTTGATCTTCTTTTCTACTTTAGCACTCTGTCTGCTAAATCTGTGGTTGGCAGTTGCAGTTCTTATTTTGTCAGGCTTGGTTTTATATCTACCGAATCGATTTGAAAAGCAATTGGTATTTATTGGGAAAAAACTTTCAACTAGTAATTCACGATTCATGAAAGAAACGACTAATATCTTAAAGGGATATAACGTGTTGCGTTATAGTAACATTCTAAAAATCATCCCCGAAAAAATAAGCATATTTTCAAACAATCTTGCCGAAGATAAGGTTGAAATCGCTAAAGTCAAAAATAAAGTGACAAGTTTTCTAGTATTTTCTAGTTTAGTCAGTCAAGTTTTAGTCGATATATTGACGGGCTATCTAGTTATTATTGGTCAAACTACGCTAGGGGCGATCAGTTCTAGTGGAAATTTAGCTGCGAATATTTTTAATTCCATTTCACTAACAGGACAACAGTTTGTCCAACTGAAATCTGCTAATCCAGTTGTCGCAGATTTTTTTGAAGAGGTTGAGCCGGCAAAAGAAAAAAAGCTTTTACCAGATTTCAATACAGTGAAATTAGAACAAGTTACTTTTGGCTATAAAGAAGACAAGCCCATTTTAAAAGATATCAATCTCGTCATTGAAAAAGGGAAAAAGTATTTATTGATTGGAGAAAGCGGCGGAGGGAAGAGCACATTGCTGAAACTCATTTCTGGAGAATTGACGAACTATCGTGGAAAGATCTTATTGGATGGGAAAGAACTACAAGATGTAGATACTTCTGCTTTTCTACAGTATATTGACCAAAATACGTACTTATTCAATGCTACCTATGAAGAAAATATCACTTTGTGGCAGGATCATCCATCTGCTGCACTTGAAAAGGCAATGAAGCGGGCAGCAATTGACTTTATAACGGAACCAAGTGATTTGATCACAGATAATGGGGAAAATGTATCTGGAGGACAAAAACAGAGAATAAGCTTGGCAAGGGCGTTTATTCAAGAAAAAAACTTCATTTTAATGGACGAAGGCACTTCTTCATTAGACCGGTCGAATGCTTTAATCATCGAAAACCTATTACTAAGTGACCCAAACTTAACGGTGATCATTGTCAGTCATCATCCTTTTCCTGAAAACCAAGATAAATTTGATCAAATAATTACAATTGAACGATGGCAAGATCAACTTAAACATGAAATGACAAATGGTGATCCTAAACCTCAATCTAATTAAAAAATAGAAGCAGCCCAGAAAAGGTGATCTTAAAAGTCATCTTTTCTCGGTTGCTATATAGACTTATTTCTTCACTTGGAAATCATAGAGATGTTCATTATTGCGCCATAAAGTAGAATGAACGGTACGCTCTTTTTTTTCGTTGAAAGTCGTTAAATTCAATGTCCAGATGTCAATGTTATTTTCTTGATCATAGCTTGCAATAGCGATGTTTTGCTCATCTATAGGATCAACAAAGAAGACTCCGGTTAGATCGATAGTGATTCGGTGTTGTTTGCTGATTTTTCCGGTTTCTAAATCAATAAAATAAATGGTGCTATCACTAGCGAGATACACCAACTGATCATTATAGATAAAGCCACCATTTGAGTAAGGAAATCCTGAGTTATCGATAGTTATGTCTGGTGATAAGTCTGTAAAGGTACATTGTTTTTCTTCCATAGAATAATGAAAGAGTTTGCTTTGATAATTTTTAGCGGAATTGAAGGCAATGCCGTATAGTCCATCTTTGTAGACAACCAAGTCATAGACAAAAATGTATTCATGATTTTCATCATGTGGGAAAGAACTAGCGAATTGGGTGGTTAACTCTCCTTCAACTAAGGTATGCTGATAGAGAAGGATAGCTTCTGTGTCTTCATGTAAAGTATATATTTTTTGGGAATCATGACCGAGCCCGATAATGAATTTGTTTCTACTGACGTGTTTATCACCAACATAAAAATGATTGCCATAAGAACCATCGTCTGAATAACCATGATTGAAAATTTTGACAACCGTTTCTTCAATCACCGTTGTTTCAATACCTGTATGCTCTTTTGTGGTGCGTTTTGTTTTCATCACTTCATTTGTTTCCGGTGTATAGATATAGTCATATTGACGGTCAGAGGTGTGGATTTGATGATTCAGTTGCGTAAAGCTGCCTAACTCCAGCCCGCTAGTTTTTAACAGCATCTGATTTTTGTCACCAACTCCGATCAATCTACCAGAGGTCAAATATTTATCCATTGTTGTGGAGAAATATAAAAAGTAGTCATACGTACTATCATTTTTTTGATCGGTAGTATGAAAGGTACAGCTAGATAAAAAAAGAAGAGCACCGGATAGTAGCAGAAGGTATTTTTTCATAGAATCCCACCTTTCTGAAATGCTATTTAAGCTCTTTTGTTTGCAGCAGTGTACAGAAAAAGAAATAAGGAGTAAATTTGTTATTCGCTTCTTTTTATTATTTCCGCTTTAAGCATATTGATTGCTAATCACGTGAGTGGGTATTTTTTAAAGGATGGAGTGTGCTTATTTACTTACTTGGAAATCATATAAGTATTCATTGCTACGCCACAAAGAAGTGTCTATTGTACGTTCCTTTTTTTCTTTGAAAGTTGCTAAATCGAGTGTCCATATATCAATGTTATGTTCTGCATTATAGTTTGCGATTGCAATCATTTGTCCATCAATGGAATCAATAAAAAAGTGTCCAGTTAAATCAATATCAGTGTAATATTTTTTGTTGATCTGTGCGGTTTCTAAGTCAATAAAGTATATGGTGTTGTTTCCAGAAAAATAGACGAGTTGGTCTTTGTAAATAAAGCTACCATTTGCTGAAAAAAATCCTACGTCTTCAAATTTTATCTCTGAAGCTAAATTTTTTAAATTGTGCATATGATCCGTTAGAGAATATTGAAATAAATAGGGATTACCAGAAGACAAATCAAAAACAACAGAGTATAGGGTATTATGGTAAACTGCCAAATAATAAGAAAAATGATAACTTTCTCTTTCGGAATTAGGGAATGTGCCGATGAACTCGCTGATTAATTCGTCTTGATGGAAGTAGTGACGACTAAGAGATAATTCATTTAAGTCTGTTTCACCTAGAGTGTAAATATTGTTTAGGTCATTCCCCACGATGTAGATGTATTCCTTTATAAGATAATTTTTCTGATTCATATATATATGCGTATGATATTGTCCATTCTCCGAATACCCATGATTAAAAAGTTTAATAACTGTCTCTTCAATCGCCATTGTTTTAATGCCGGTATGCTCTTTAGTTGCTCGCTTTACTTTTTTGATTTTCCCAGTTTTAGGCGTATAGATATAATCATATTGTCGATCAGAACAATGAAGTTGCTGGTCCAATTGCGTAAAACCGCCTAGCTCCAAGCCGCTTGTTTTTAACAACACTTGGTCTTTAGCGCCAACTCCGATTAATCTGCCAGAAGTCAGATAGTTGTCCATCGTGGTAGAGAAATACAAGTAGTAGTCATAAGTAGTAGTATTTTTTTGATCGGTAGTATCAAAAGTACAGCTAGATAAAAAGAAAAGAAAAGCACCGAACAGTAGCAGAGGGTACTTTTTCATAGAATCACTTTATAGGTCCTTGTATAACTAGAGTCACGGATATCAATTGGATAAACACCTGTCCCTCCATTTCGGTCGATATCGATTCCCGCCTTTTGGATGTAAGCACTCCAAAGCAGTTTTGAACAATTTTTAGCACCAGTATGCGCAGTTTGCCGGTTAGTCACAAAGTTGTAAGAATAGGCATCTTTCCCAACACGCAAATTTGCCCAATCTGCAGCAGCATTTCTCTTTGCTTGCGTCGTATTCACAAGTTGCATGACTGCATTTTTTTCAACATTTCTACTCTTGTAAAATATTCTTCTCACGCCAGTGGAGGGGATAGATTCAACGATGGAATCTCTTGTATGATAAAGTCCTACATGCCCATGCTGAATACCTAAGGTGGAGGAAGGCGTATAAAAAATATCTCCTTTTCGATCAGCAGGAGTCAAATAACGGTTTCCTGAACTGCCACCGCGTAGTCGTGATTCTCCTTGTTCTTCTGCTATCGTCTGTTCTAATTCATTCAAGGCGAGGTCAATCACCTCTGTCTCTGATTTACCCATGCTTTTTGCTGTTTCTTCGATTCCCTCCATTAATTCTTCTCGGGATAAACCTGGCTGCAATTCCAACAACTGATCGATTTTTGTTGTTTCTGTGGCACTGACGAATGTTCCGCTCAATGCTAGTCCTAAAGTCAAACAAGCAATCAGTAGTTTCTTCATAACTCTTTCCACCTTTCCTAATTATATTTACAAAGGAAGCGTATACTATTTAAAATAAAATAAAAAGAACCAAAGAGTTGCTTTATTCTTTCAATTTCTGTTTTTTCGGTATACTGGTAATAAAAAGGGAGAAGAAAAACAAATAAAGGAGGCAAAAATGATGGAATTTGCACGTTGGTTACGTCAGAAAAGAGAAAAAAACGGCTATACTCAAGCTTTTGTAGCGAAACAATTACATATTTCCAGACAGGGAGTATCAAAATGGGAAAACGGGAATGCTCGACCGTCTTACGAAATGTTACATAAAATTTTTTGCTTGTATCAGTGTACAGAACAAGAAATCAAAGTGTTATTTGATAAAGTTGGTGAGAATAAAAAGTGACACCAATGGAAATGAAACAGGCATTAGTACCAAAAAAGATTATAGAGAACGGTCAGTCAGCCATCTCTCTATAATCTTTTCTTTGTTCTTCATGCCAGTTATTCTCTAATTGACAGAGAATAAATAATCTTCTCGTTGTACTTTTTCTTGTACAGTTTTAGCAAATGGTTCATGATCAGCTGTGTTCGTGACGATAATCGGTGTCGTTAAATCATAACCAGCAGCAGAAACATTCTCTAAATCAACAGTGATCAAAGCATCTCCTGCATGGACGTATTGGTTTTCTGCCACGTGCAGTTCATAGAACCGCCCATTTAATTCAACTGTATCCATCCCGATATGGATGAGTATCTCTACGCCATTATCTCCCCGTAAGCCAATCGCATGTTTGGTTGGAGTGGTCATGATCACATAGCTATCAATAGGGGAGCAAACTTCTCCTTCTGTAGGAAAAACAGCTAACCCATCTCCCATCATTTTATCTGCAAACATTGGATCGTTGACTTGTTGTAAGGGTACGACCTTTCCTGTAAGTGGACTTGAGATTTTTACTGCTTGAGAGGCTTGTTGCAATTTTTCTTTTTTTATCGTCTGCTTTTGTAAAAGGATCGTGACGACAAAGGATAGGAGCATTGAAAGTAGGATCGTAAGGATAGAAAACCAAAAATTACGATTCAAACCTGAACCATCTGTTGGGATAAATGTAGGGATCGCGGCAATCCCTGGCGAAACGACAGCGTATTGTTTTAATTGGACCAGCCCAGCCAAAATGCCTCCAATTCCGCCACCGATGATAGCACCGAAGAAGGCACTACTGTAATTGATCAATACTCCAAAAATCGCAGGTTCTGTTACACCCATGATCCCCGTGATACCAGCAGATAAAGATAAGGAACGTTTATCTGTGTCCTTTTCTTGAAATGAAATGGCTAGTGCAGCTGCACCAACTGCCACATTTGCTGCTAGCATGGCAGGAAGAACGAAAGAATCATAGCCATAATCTCCCATCATGGCAAAAACTAGTGGGAATAATGCTTGATTTGTTCCGGTCATTACTAGTAATGGTGTTACTGCGCCAACGATACCGACAGACAACCATCCTAGATGTTCATACATGAAGCTTAATCCGTCAGCAATGAAGCTACCGACGATGTTACCTAGAGGTCCTAAAACGATCAAAGTGACAGGTACGGTAATCAAAATCACTAGTAGAGGTTTGAGAAAATATTTGATCGCTTGTGGGATGAATCGATCACCAAGTCGGTCAACCAAAGCCATGAACAATACACCAAAGATCACTGGAATAGTGGTTGTATTATAGGTAGTAGTTGGGACAGGAATACTCAAGAAATCTAAATTTGCGATACCATCAATGGAGGCATGGACAAGAATTGCGCCCAAAAACATACCTAGCATTCCATTGATCCCCAATTTTTTCGCCGCACTGTAGCCGATAAAAATCGGTAAATAATAAAAACCAGCATTATTAACAGCATTTAAAATCGTATAAGTGCCACTTTCTGTGCCAATTCCAAAAAAAGTAACACCAATATTCAGAACCGCAGAAACCAAACCAGCTGCAACTAAGATTGGAAGGACAGGAACAAAGGTACCGCTAATAAAGTCAACAATTGCTGATCCATACGCTTTGATACTTTTTTTTGTAGGAATCTCGGCTGATGGTTCTTTTTTTTGATCTAATTGTGCAGAAAACAACGCATAGACTTTTGGAACATCTGGTCCAATCACTAATTGGATCTCATTTTCTCTTTTAACAATTCCCATGATCAACGGATTTGTTTTTAGTTTTTCTTCTTCAAGTTGAGATACATCGGCTAATTTTAAACGTAGTCGGGTTGCGCAGTGGTTGGCGCTGATCACATTATTGATTCCACCGATATTTTCAAGAATAAATTGACTCAGTTCATCATATTTCTTCATTGATTCCACCCTCATTTTCATGGATATTAAACGCTTTCGACATTGGAAGAGAAGAGGGATGGATAGCATAAGGTGTGCGTTAAGGTCTATAGAATTTTTGGACCACACGATATGCTCTCTCATCCTTATCTGTTTTTCTATTCTTGTTCTTTTGATTCACTTACTTTGGCGCCATTCGAAGCAATCACTTCTTTGTACCAATAAAAAGAATCTTTCGGAATACGTTTCAAATCAAGGACTTCTTGGTCCGTTGTATTGATATACACTAATCCATAGCGTTTAGCCATGCCGTTACCGGTACTTAACAGGTCTGTAAATGACCAAGGATTGTAGCCAAATACTTTGGCACCATCTTCAATTGCTAGGCCGATTTGATAAATTTGTTCTTTTAAAAACTTGATTCGTTCAGGATCATGGACTTTGCCATCTGCAGCTACTGATTCATGGGCACCATAGCCATTTTCAGTAATCACCATTGGTAAATGATAATGATCATCCATATAGCGCATCAAGTACCGCATACCAACAGGATCGATTTCCCAATCCCAGTCAGTCGTTTCCACATATGGATTTTGCGCTTGAGCATAGATTCCTGGATAGTTAGGATAAACAAAACCACCTTTTTCTCCAGTTTTATTCAATCCTAATGCTTGAGCCTTTGAATCAAAAGGAGACTCTTTTGCAACGTTACTACGGTAACAATTGATACCAAAGAAATCGATCTTTGCCTTAGCGACTAATTCCATATCTCCAGGGCGGATGTCAGGATCGATGTTGTATTCTTTCCAGTAACGTTTGATAAATCCATTGTACTCGCGATTTGCATTGAAATCATTCCAGATTTTTTCGGTTAATTCCTCCGCATTCATTGCAGCGATTTGATCCTCTGGTTTACAAGTTTCAGGATAGAAAGGCACCATACCAGGTACAGGACCGATTTTGCCATCTTCAACAAGTTCGTGGCAAGCAATCACCGCTTTTGCATGGCAAAGATTCATAATATGATTGACCTTCCACTTGTCTTCGAACCAAGTGTCAGGATATTTACAAACACCTAACCAGTCACCATAGACGATCTGCATATTCTGTTCATTGATCGCTAACCAATATTTCACGCGATCACCAAATTCATTGAAACATGTACGAACATATTGATCGAATGCATCAATGATTCCTCGACCATACCAGCCGTTGAACTCTTCATCTACCCAAACAGGCATATCGTAGTGATACAGTGTGACGATCGGTGTGATACCATTTTCAATTAGTTCGTTGATTAGATTGTTGTAAAAATCGATTCCTAGTTGATTAGGAACGCCAGAATTATCAGGATAGATTCTAGGCCAAGCAATTGAGAAACGATAGGAGGTGAATCCACATTCTTTCATCAAAGCCACATCTTCTTTGTAGTGATGGTAGTGATCTGCAGCAATTGAATTATCCGTAAATGGTTTTTTTGTTTGACTATTCAAATCAATGATTGCCTGAGCTCTGCCATCTTCCGCCACGGCACCTTCTACTTGCCAGGCTGCACTTGAAGCGCCCCATAAAAAGTCTTTAGGAAATGTTGGTTGTTCTTTGTAATGCATACTAGTTTCCTTCTTTCTTATACTTCAATAAGTAACCGTTGAACAATAAATCAAGAACAAAATGAATGCCGTAGGTGTAATAGAGTAGATCATTGATCTCTGCTTCGTGGTGTTGTGCACTTAGATGATACAATTTATCAAAATATTTATTGTATATCGGATTACGGTTATTCGTGAATAAAACTTTTTTTGCCTCGATCTTAGTCAGCTCATCTGCGAGTGTCGAAACGAATAATCCAGAAATCGAAAAAAGAATAAGCAATGATCGATCTTTTGAGAAAGTACTATTCGCAAGTTCTTCTTTCGAAGTAATCAAAGTGATCCGCTTTCCGAAAATAATCATTCGCTGTTGAAAAGTACTTACTGCGCCGGCAATATTACTGGAACAAACGATAACAACTTGCTGGCTTTCATTGATCATTTTAACGAGACGATTGACTTCTTGTGTGTTGAATCGAATGCTCAATTCTTCCATTAGAGAAGTGATATTCATCACTAGTTTATCTAGAAAGTGATCGTAGCCATAAAATTGTTCAAACTCAAGCACGCCATCATCAAACTCTTGTGCGTGCGCTTTCATATCTGAGAAATTTTCATAACCGAGTAATTTTCCAAAACGACGTACTGAAGCTCGGGAAACATGATTTTCTTCAGCGATTTGATAAATGTTCCACTGCTTGACGTATTTGAAATTTTCCAAAAAGTACTTTGCTAGTTCATATTCCACTGACCCTATTTCATTTTCATTCACGATACGGTTTAATTTGTAGATTAGATTCAAACGATTATTATCCATTTTTATGATCTCCCTTGGCCAAGTTAGATTCTGTCTTAACTATAGCGGAATTTATTGAGTAATGGGGTGCAGATTGTGTCCCCAATAGCAGAGGACAGACAGGTCAGACTTATTTGGATTAGTTTATCAAAGAATAATGGAATTTGCTTCTTTTTAGATGAAATTGAAGACTGGGATGGTATAGGTGGCGGGAAGGAAGTAGAGAATGAGTAAAATATAAAAATAGCGTATCATGAAAGTAGGAATCGCTTGCGTATGATAAGCCAGCGTTAGAAAAGTTCGTTCGAAAGAAAATAGTTAGGGAATAGTTTCATTCCAAGTGAGAATAGGCACCAATGGTAAGCAAAATCTGGCTTCGCGGAATAAAGAGATGAGGGAATGATAGGGGAAATGAGCGTGGGACAAAAATCAGTTTCTGTCCTACTTTTTGATTTTAATCTACATAAAAAGCACACTACCTTGCAAAATTAAAGTGTCTAAATTCAATCAAAGTCAGAGGGAGTGATTTGCCTATCATCAACATATTAGTGTTAACACTAGTAATAAGGAACATGTAGATAGCGATGATTAATTGAAGTATTTACGACTTGCGACTGTGGCACAAAAAAGTTTGGCTTAGTTTATTAATGAATATTAAAAGTCTGAGCTAGTGGTATAATGGGTATAGCACTAACTCAGACTTTTTAGTAATTTAAGAATCTGTTTCACTTGATTGAAATATTTTATTTAAAGTATTCTGTTAACGCTTTAAATCCAGTGATAATAAGGACTCCACATAAAAGAAATAATAGAATAATCAATCCCACAAAAAGAATAGTGGCTTTGATTTCTTTTGTCGAGTAAATCATAATGTATGCTAGAAAAGCTAAAATAAATAGTGATATGACTAATTTTAATTTCATTTCATGATCTCTCTTTCAAAATTGCTAATTTTAATCAATTTTATTTCTCCTGATTGATTCAAATGTATCATACTGGGTACTTCAGATACTTTTATTTCAGATAAGTAATTTATTTCTGATTTTGAACATCTGTCTGTATCTATATAATAAATTTTATAATTGGAAGGAATATTATTGTTCAATTTAAGAATAAAATTCCGACAATCTGGACAAGTAGATCGACCAACATATATATATGTTTCTTCTTCAATATTTGAGGGTATGCCCTTTTTAAGTTCTGTTACAGTGACCACAGAAAAATTTTTTGTGATTTTGACATAATTTTCTTTCTCGATATTTTCAAGTGTTCTACTTAATTCTGTATCAGATTTGTGAATTTTTATTTGATCATTTCTGCTACAGCCAGCAATACAAAAGTATAAACAAATGGGGAATACGGTAATCAAGAAAAATTTTTTATAAGAATCCATTAGCTGTACAGAAAGATTTGATCATACTATATTGTTTGTATTTTCTACAACCAGAACTAATGCCCCAAGTTAGGAAGTATTCAGTCATTTTTGTAACCACTACTGTGCCAACTATCACGCCTACAGCTTTGATTGCTAAAATCAGTAATACCGGCAGTACCCGTTTTTGAGGTCCTGTTTTACTGATATAGGTATCTTCCACATTTTTCCATAACCTACCAGCTTTTTCTGCATTTTGAAACTGCTGTTCCGTAAAGTAGCCGTCACTAACAATGTCATGGCTTAATATCCATTGGTTTGTTTCATAATCATACGTTGAATATTCCATTATTTTAGAAAAAGCCTGCTCTATTTCGCTATCATGTTCTAGAATAAGGTTCATTTTTTCGACATTGCCATCTATCTCTGCAGCTAATACTTTTGTAGTAGGGAAAATACAATTAAAGAGTAAAATTCCGGTCATGAAAATCATGAGACTTTTAAAATATTTGATACGATTCGTCATTGTCAACACCATCCTATTATTTTTTGCTTTACGTAAGGCATACTTCAAGTATGTAGATAAATAGGCAGGAAAGTATAGAAATGATTGATTGCATTTCGCAATTATTCATTGCTTTTTCATAATTTAATGAATAATTCAAAGATTAGAGTTGAAGATTATTGTTAGAAAAATAAACTATTTATAAGAGATTAAGAATAGGAGGTTTTTATGGAAATTGGAAGAAAGTTGAAGATGGAACGAAAAAAAGCAGGAAAGTCTCAACAACAAATAGCTGATCATTTATTAGTAACGCGACAAGCTATTTCTAATTGGGAAAATGAAAAATCAAGACCCGATATAGATACATTAATAAAGATTTGTGAATATTATAAAATATCGCTTTCTTACTTTACTTCAGTTGAGGATAGTCAACCGATTCAAGAATCAGAAAATCTAGAGGTAGAAGAAATATCGTCATCCACTGATTCTGAAACTGAAAAAAGTAAGATCTATAAAAAAATGACTCCGTTTATTTTACTTCTGAGCATAATAATTACACTTGTAGCTATGCTCCCAGCGAAAATAAATATTCCATTTCTATTTTTCTTTTCGTTAGGAATTATATTTCTATTGGTATCATTATTTGTATATTATTTAGTGAAACAATTCTTCGATTCAGAAAAATAGGAGTAGGTTACTAATCTTTTTAAGAACACTTAATTTAGTTTGTATTGGAGATAAAAAAGTTAGTTCTAAGAAATATTCAGTAGTAAAAATGAATACATGATGTTTTGTTTTTGTGTTAATAAAAGAATGATATATCAAGAGTTTTTTATAACAATACAAATTAAACAGAAAGCGTTTACGCAATAGGCTTGTAAAGGTATAATTGCATTGTTCAGATTTAAAAACAACGATTGGGTTATTTGTTTTATCTAGGATATTTTACTTTTTATCATTAAGAAATGCTTCTAAGTTTAGGAGGGGAACAGTAAAAGAATAACAAAATGAGAAGTATAAATAAGCTAGCAAATTTACTATTATCTAATATCTTTAAAGATTTGAATAACTGACACTACTATCTATGATAATTTCTTATAAGTGATTTATGAAAAAATTTTCCAACTGAGTTAGGGGGTATGCGCTGTCATCTTTTCTTTTTAAGTGGTACAAATTTTTCTACTTATGTGGCACATGTATAGTCCGTCTCATCCACTGTGAATATATAAAAAGAAAGTAGGAGATTTCTATGAATATAAATATCCATCACTGGTTTGTAGCGAGAAAAGAAAAAAGAAAAGCAGAACTAAGGAAAAAAAATTGGAAATTAAGGCAAGAAGGAAAGGACCCTAACAAGGGTTGGAATACAATGATAGATTCTGGATTAGGTGGAATTAATAATATGAACAGAGATACAGCGGGTACGGCATTTAGGTCAAAGGAAATAGACAACAAAGCTTATTTTTTAGAAGAAGCAAAACGTAAGAGAAAATCAAAAAATGAATAAAAATAATGAACCTGGAACAAAAATCTTTAGAGATTTAAATAGCTGACATTACTATCAATGATAATGTCCTATGAGTGATTTATGAAAAAATTTTCCAACTGAGTTAGGGGGTATGCATAAAGATGAATAATCTAATTTGTATGAGTAATCTTGGTATGGAACAAAAAGGTAATAATATTTTAAAAAATATAAATTTAGAGATTAAAATTGGGGAATTCATTTTTTTAATTGGAGAAAGTGGATCAGGAAAAACAGCGTTACTTGAACTAATTCAAGGAAGGCGAATGTATAATTCTGGTAGTTTAAAAATTAATGACAAAGAGTTAAGTCAATATGACTACAGGGAATTACAGAAATTGAGGAGAACGATGGGGATAATCTTTCAAGATACAAGACTTGTTGAGGAGTGGACCGTATTTGACAATATCACTTACAAGTTAGAATTTTTGGGCTACCCATTTTCGTTAATACAGTCAAATCTTGAGAGAGTCACAGTAGAATTAGGTGTAGACAAAAAAGTAAGAAGTTTACCTAAAAATCTATCTGGTGGTGAAAGACAACGAGCAAATATTGCAAGGGCAATAATAGGAGATCCTCAAATCATTATTGCCGATGAACCCACATCCAATTTAGATAGGGGAAATTCAAAAAAGGTTTTTGAAATACTCAAAAAGCAGAACAAAGCTGGCGCTACAGTCATCATGACCACTCATGACCCTTACTTCATAGAAAAATCAAATTTTAGAGTAGTTAAATTGGCTAAAGGGGAGAAAGTATATGATCAAAGTGGCTCCAACTATTTTGTCTAATTTCTACCTTATCCGAAGGAGTATGAAAAGTGCAAGCAAGATGGGGATTAGAAATATTATCTCCATACTGATTGTTGGAATAATCTATTTAGAATGTATCTTTTTTCAGCAATACATTCAACGGTTTATTCATACTATGGAACAGGAATTAATAGATACCGATCAAATTGGGTTGAATAGCAATACATTTTTGATTATGCAGATATCTGTGGGAAGAGATATTATATCACTTTTAATAATAACTATTACTATTTACATATTATTTGATTTTCGAAATAAATTTCTACTAATGAAAGTAATCAACAAAGAGGATGTCCAAACAAAAATATTTTTAGGAGTTCACCCGAAGTATGTATTAAAAGAACTATTGATGAGAAATTTATTTGTTTATATGGAAGGTTTTCTTCTTAGTTACATAATTTGTATTTGTATAGATTTAAAATTAATTTCATCACTGAACTCTATATTACCTTATGCTGTTTATCCATATGATAGAAGTGCCATATTTTTTTCTATGTTTTTGTTTTTATTAGTAGTTGTGCTAATACTAGCTTTTTTTTCAATCCTAATTGAATGTGTTAGTATTAAGAAGTTTAAGAGAACATATTCACTTTACTGATAATTATTTAGAAGTATTTTATGAAGTAATAACTGCATTTGAAGCTAAGGGAATACATTTTTTTAGTAAAAGTATATGAAAATTAGAACATTTTGATAATCAAAAGCAGTAAAATAGTTTTTATAGTATGAAATACTCAGTGCAAAATGAGTGAGTGAAAAGAAAAATATTTTATGATAGACTAATGGAAAATAATTTATGCTAAAAATAGCCAAACTATGATGGGATGAGTAGGCTATGTAGGAGAGGGTTAAATGGTTTCTAAAGGAACATTTTTGATTTTAAACTTGATAGTACTATTCTTTTTTATTCATAGATTTGGTTTTACAACATATAGTATATCAAGGATTACTATTTGTATTTTTATCTATATCGTATTATATATCGTCACTAAAACAATACGACAAAATAAAAAAGTAGAAGAAAAACAAAATAAATAGAAAATTTTTAGCAAATGAACGTAATTAATATCTAGCAAGCTACTTGCACTTAAAAGGACAGCGATCATTCACAAACCACCCGAAGTCGTGAAAGCTATCGAAGAAAAATTCCATCCCGATGGGTTTAAAATACGAGTCATAACAGCCTAGGAATCTAAAATCGAAGATAGGAATAGAGTTGCTGCTGGTTTAAGTATTGGTATCACTGTATCGGCGTTAATCTTAGATTCAGTAGCTTCAACTTAGCTGTAGTTCTAATAGCACAAAATAGAGGATATGATTGCTTTATGTCTCGGTGTGTCAGATCAAAATAGAATTCCATATGGGGGATATCTCAATGAATAATCTTATATATATAATCTTGTTTGCTATTTCGTTATCGCTTTTACTTTTCTTCGATTATTTCAAAAATAAAAATCCCAAATTTTTTAAGTTCTTACTATTTATCATTACTGTACTAGCTGTTTTATTGATGACAGATTTTATTTAACTTATCTCAAAAAGTAGCGAACCATATTATTTTTCAGTAATATGCTTATTATGCGTATAAACAATACAAAATGAAAAATTATGATTATTCTATTACTTTTTAGAAAGCGCTTTTAAGGCACTCTTAATCTAAAAGGAGGGATATAAAATAAAGAAAATATGTTTTATGATAGTTTTTTGTTGTTTTTGTGTAGGAATCCTGTGGTATATAGTTGGTAATGAAAATGAAAAAAAGGTTCATGGAGTTGTGACAACTATTTCTGCAGATGAGTTCGTATTTGAAGATGAAAAACAGAACGAATATAGTATTCAAAAAAAAGAATTTGATTTTACAAAAAAACAATTGAAAGCAAAAGATAAGATCATAATAAAGTTTGAAGGTGAAATTTTAGAAATCTCTCCTACTAAATTTAAAAAAGTAATAAATATAGAAAAAGAAAAGGATTAATCCTATGTATAAAATGGATTCATTGCTCTTTTTCAAGGCGGTAGGGTTAACATTAAATTACCTATCCACATGGTAGGTCATTTATCCCGTATTTGGCATCTGCAGAAAAAGAGAAAAATACATAATATAATAAACATCCCCTCTTTGATTAGAATAACCAATGAAAAAACTTTTGTATTTTATGATACAAGAAAAGTGAGGATGAATTAGAAATTTTTATGATTAATGATGAGTAAATCTAAGCGTATCAAATGGCTTGCAAACACAAATGAGGTGATTCTTAATTGCGCACTGGAAAAATGATTTATATATTTTATTTATTATTAGTACTTATAGCAGTAAGTCTCTTTTTTCTAAAAAACGCTTTATTGATCAAATGTGGTGCTGCTGCTTGTTTTTGTTTGTTTTGGCTGATCGTTAGTTGGCATAGATATAAAAGTAGTAAATAATCGTGTATCACTTCATTACTGTTTTCGTCATAAAAAGTTGCGTCGGTAAAAATCTACTCGGATACTTTCTAAGTCACTTGTTTCTTTAGCCGTATCTGGTTTCATAGTTTTAAATACATATGTACTAATGCTCGTTGTATTTTTTCCAAAATTTAAAGGATCTTGCTATTTTTGGATATTAGTTTCTAATGCTTAAATTTATCTTCAAAAACGTTCGCAAATGTAATTAAAGTTTCTTAATTTAGGAGATGATTTTATGGGAGATCTATTTTTAAACATATTCTTAGTTGCGAAGTTTATTTTTATATTATTAGTGTTCATTGCTCTTGCGTTGTCTATTATTTATTTGGTTAAAAATGTTTTGCCATGACGAATCATGATCCGTAGTTTGAAAATGTAAAAGCTGCGAAAACGTTTTTACTTATTTCAGCAAGAATAAAGAAGTACGAAGCAGTAGTAGGATGGTAGCGTAATTGGACGGAAGGGAATCGTAGGTGCTTAAAAGTAGTGTGAAGGTGGAACATAGTCAGATGCTAAGAAAGTGACTAACGATAGGAGAGATTGCATTGGATAGATACATACTAATTTCAAGGGAACCTGTGTTACAAAACCACTGGTATAAGATCTATTTAGATAAGTTAAACGTGGTTGGAAAAGTGCTAGAACAGGACTATTTTTTCATAGATTTTTTTAACGATTCGGTTGCAGTAATCATAGAAAATGAAAATGAGGAAGTTCTGTTTGTCAGCGCATATAGATATATTTTGAATAAAATTTGTTTAGAAATTCCAGCTGGAAGTGTAGAGCAAGGAGAAGATCTATCAGAGGCAGGAGTTAGAGAGTGCTTGGAAGAAACTGGGTACTCTATTTATTTAAAAAAAGAGCATTTTGACTTTTATGCAAGTAATGGAGTAAGTAATCAAAAATTTCATGTTCTATTTGCAGAAGTAGATAAAAATAGTTTTCAAAGGGGCATTGATGAAGAGGAAATTCAAAAAATAGAATGGATAGATAAGAAGAAAGTTAAGTCCATGATTGCAAGTAATAAGTTTGATGATGGATTGTCTCTAACAGCATTATTACTCTATTTCTTTAATGAAAAAGGTAGCTAAAATGAGAACTGACATTCTAAAAGAAATGGAAATTTCAACTCAATTGTTGAACGCTGATGAAGTAGTATTTCCTAGAGTAGTTGATATACATCCTGTAAATGGAAGATGTAATTTAAATTGTGCATGGTGTATAGGGAAGAAAGGATACAAAAAAAATAATCCATTAGTGGATCATTTTAGTATTCGAGGCGTTGATACAATCATTGAAAATGTATTAAACCCTAAACACCAAAAATACTGGCCGCTAGAGTTTCATATTTGTGGATGTGATTCTGAACCGCTGCTCAAATCAAAAGAAATTTTTGATGAAGCGTTGTTGAAAATTATTTTTTAACATAGATACTTGTAGACGTTCAGGATTATTTTTGGTTACGAATTCATTAAATTCAGCAAAACACATTCAAAGTATTCTAGGTGAAAAGCCTGATATGATAGGATTTTCACATTTTTTCAAAAATAATAAAAGAATAGGACTGATAACCATGTCTTGAAAAATAGCGAACAAAAGAAAAATCCCTTGTCAAACGTTAATCTGACAAGGGATTTTTAGTAGGAAACCATATCATTTTTAATGAAAATCAAGCATTTCATAAGTTGAAAAACAATGATTTATCGGCATTCCCCATCCATATTGTATTAGTTCTTTATTCCCACTCAATAGCCTATTAGGAAGTAAGAAAATTCAACACTGATTTGTTGGGATTTTTAACGGTATAGCTAGCGTGATTAGATTTGAATTGAATTAAACTGTGACCAAAAGTGTGACCAGAATATATTGGAATAAAGAGTTTTTTTGATTAATCAAAGTATTGTTAGTTAAAGATATAAGGAGTATGATTATAAGTCTAGTAGTACTATTTATAACTAAATAGTTTATTTTCCTAATTATTAATATGTAAAAATTTTACATTTGCAATTTAACAACAAGTTAAAAGTAAGATGATCTGAAAGAAAAGTAGCCTGTAAATAGGTGAAAGAAAAAGTATAAAGTATTAAAAAGTTTTACATTTGCAATTTAGCAACAAGTTAAAAGTAAGATGATCTGAAAGAAAAGTAGCCTGTAAATAGGTGAAAGAAAAAGTATAAAGTATTAAAAAGTTTTACATTTGCAATTTAGCAACAAGTTAAAAGTAAGATGATTTGAAAGAAAAGTAGCCTGTAAATAGGTGAAAGAAAAAGTATAAAGTATTAAAAAGTTTTACATTTGCAATTTAGCGACAAGTTAAAAGTAAGATGATCTGAAAGAGAAGTAGCCTGTAAATAGGTGAAAGAAAAAGTATAAAGTATTAAAAAGTTTTACATTTGCAATTTAGCAACAAGTTAAAAGTAAGAAATTATGAAAGAAAAAAGTGCCCGATAAAACAAAAAAACTAATTATGTTTTACTGGACAACTTTTTTAAAAGAATATTTTATTATGCCCAAAATGGAATATATTTCATATATCTTGGGGCAGTAGAAGGATCAAGAGGCTTGATTTTCTCAGCTTCTACTGCATCTCTGATTATACGAGAAGCTATAGAATTCTTTTGTTGAGGTAAACCAAATCTTGTTCGTAATGTTGGGTTTGACATGGGGGCTTGTTCAACATATTTTAAACAAGCATGCATATATGTTGCTTCAATTTTTTCTTCCTTAGTCATATCAGTTAGATTTTTTTGTGCAAATAGACTTACTTTTAAGTGACCATCATAAACGTTAATTTTAGGAGCAGGAAGCTGTTTTTTTTCTGTTATATCGACAACTTTATCTATTCCGCTACCTCGCTCTTCGCAAATACGCATTCTTCTCATAATGGAAGCTAACGCTTCATTCCTTGATCTTGGTGGAGAATCTAAAAATCTTTCTACTTGTATGAGTGGCAGGCCAGGGTTAGTTATTTCTATTCTGTTATCAAAAATCTCTATAGTAGGTCCTGTACCACTAATAGATAAGTCTTGATGAATCAGAGCATTAGCTACAAGTTCCCGAATCGCTAATTCAGGATACATAGAATTTTCTTGTCTGAAAGCTCCCTGAATATTCTCTTCACTAGGTAAGGACTCCATCACATATTGTATTAATCCTTCAAAGCCTGAGGCATATCCTTTTCCACCTATTTGTTCTTTTCTAGTTTCAATTTTACTGTTTCCCTTGTATAAAATTACTCTTACTGCTTTTCGAGAAAGCTTATTGAAATCAGATAAACGATTTGCCAATAAAATACCGCCTAAATTTGTTATTTCCCAAGTTCCGTTATTTTTTTTAATAAGACCGTCACTTAAAAAGTCTTCTATTATTAAATCTTTATTTGAGGGAACGGATCTCCCAAGGAGTTTATAGTAGCTTTCAAAATCGAGTAAAGAAAAAATTGTTTCTTTATGCTCTAATACCTTGGCAATATTATATTCAAAAGGTGTGTTTGAAAAAATATTCCATAATTTTTTTTCTTGATCGGGATGATCCTTAAGTTTCTTTTTTAATGAGCCGATTCGTATATACTCTTCTCCCAAAAACTTAATTGGTTGAAACATTGCTGAGTCTATTAGTAAGACTACCAAATGTTTTTCTTCATACGTAAATTCATGAAACTCAAAACTAATTTTTGGTGATAAGTTTCTAGATAACCAGTTTTCTAATTCCTCATTCCCTTTTTTACAAGTACTAGGATAAAAATCAGTACCAACAATATCATGTGTTTCGTCTTCAATTCCCCATATCATAGTAGCTTGAGGAATGTTAGCAATAGCTGCAGAATTACTGAGGGCCGATATATATTCCCCTATTAATTCAGGTTTGCTATTATTATGTTTAAATTCATTGACTGTAGTTTCACCGGTATTGTTTATTTTATCACGTACTAAATTGTGCAAATAATTGAAATCCATCGTTTCACCTCGTATCCATATTAACTTTATTTTATGATGTATATATGTGAAACACAATAACTATATTGGGCAAAAGAGATTATTATATAAAAAACTGCAATTATAAAGGGAGACAAATTTGTTAATGCTATTCATAATAATGATTATTGAGTGTTAAATTAGTAGTTGATATAATAGACTTAGTATGTTTATTAGAGAGGAGTTAGTAATGGTAACAATTCTTGATTTATCTAGTTATAGATTAATACAATTTAGTGAGCATAATGAATTTTTGAATAACAAATCTCGAATGCGTGAGTTATTTCAAGAGAATAGAAATACTGGATTAACCGATAAAGATATATTATTAAAGGGATTTAGCTTACAAGATATAGAATATATTAAAGATAATAAAGATATTTGGTTAAATCTTGCAAGAAAACAATGGAAACACATAAACACACGAAAGAAGGCTAAAAAAGAGTCTTGTGATTTGTGTAATACTAAACATAATCTCATGTGTTATATTCGTAATAAAAAAAACGGAAAGATAATTAACGTAGGTGGCATTTGTGTTGAAACTTTAGGGGACGATATTTCTAAAGAACATGGTGGTCTGATAAAAAACGCACAAGAAGCATATAATTTTCAAAAAATTCAAGAAACATTACCGAAAATCAGAAGTACCGCTGAAAAATGGAATGATTATCTTAAAACAACGTCATTAATTGCTCCTAATTTTCTTACAAGTGAGTATATGTCTATAGGTCGGAAAATTAAAGATATTTTGAGAAAAGCCATTAAAACTACTAATAATGATCATTATATAAAAGAATTACGTTCTTTAGTTGGTAGAGGAACAAATATAAAAATTAAAATTAAAAATTATTGTGAAAGTTATAAAGATGAAAAATATATAATTACTCGTGAATTATATGAAGATATGAAAAAAAATCAGCCCCAACAGTGCAATAAGATTATTGAAATATTGTCAAAAGAACCGGTAGTTAAAGTTAATTATCAAACAGCTCATAGAATTAACAGTGAAATATTTTTAAATCTGGTACAACAAGAGTTTAATTCTTTGCTAAAAACTTTAAATATAGATTATGTTCAAAATGGCCAGTTTTATCTAAGTTTTCATAGAATAAAAGGAATTATTTTTAAGGTAAGCTCATCTAATTTTTTACAAGTATTTGGTGAACTAATTTTTAAAAATATAGATAAAAATTTCTCAGAAGAAAATGCTGTAAAAGAAATTGTTGAATATGTAAGTTTTGATATGGGTAAAAGCAAAATTGATGTATATGAACAGATTGATAAAAAATTAACTAACCAATATTTTCAATATAAAAGATATCATCCAGAAACAGATTATAAATTAAATGGAGTAATTAAGCAGAAAATAGAAGAAATAGGCAAAAAGCAACATGCCAAAAAAGAACTTGAGAGACTAAGTAGTTTAATTTATTCACAATGGGAAAATACACAAAAAAACAATGATGTTTTAGATAATATTTTTTATTCTATTATGTTATTTTCTGGGTTATCTTTAAAAATAAGTCTGCTTTCACAATTTAAGGTAGAATTTATTAAATCAAGGATGAAGTTCTTTCTTAAATATAACAATTTTACACGTGCATTAGAAAAAATAGCTGAGCTGTATGACATACTAGATCAACCAGTATTCTCAAACAAAATAAGAGATTTGAACAGAAATAGTAATTTAGAGAAAGATAGTGAGGCGCGTTACGAAATAGAGAGACTTTTAACTTACGAAGTGTATCTTAGTGATAAAAAAGTAAATAAAGAGTTAGAGGAGTTAAAAGATAAAATTTTAGATTATCATCAATATAAACATGATTATGTTGACTATGTAAATACTAGTATGAATGAAGATAAGATATACAGAGTGAGAAAAGAAGACTATCTAAATATAGGTAAATATTTGTTACTGTTTGACGAAGAAATTTATAGTATTAAATTATTGAATGAAATAAAGGCATCTGAGAAGGTTAATAGAGATAATTATAGAAAGCATGCAATGATTTCTTTGGAATCTTCGAAAATAGCATATTAACATTTATGGAACTTGGCTTAAAAATAACATTTTTAAGTCAAGTTTTTTTATAGATAATTTTACGTGAAAGTTAATAAAAGAAATCTAAAATTTCTTTTTCTTTTTTATATCTATATTCATTTACAAGGCAACGAGCATAAACTGGGTGACAATTTTTTATAAAAATCAAATATTCTGTTAACCGGTTGAATAATGCTGCTTTACTCATGAAAAAATATTTTGCTACTTCTTCAAAAGAAGAAAATTTATTGAGAGCGTATTTTAAAGCTAAATCGTTTGCCATTAAGACACTTGCCCCAACATTAGCGCGATATTCTTTAGGTAAGTCTTCTGAAAAATAACCATTTTCTGAAATCATGTCAGAAAACGTATGTCCTTCCCCAGCGTAGGGAATGTCTTTATAAAGATGAACAATTTCATGCATTTCGGTGAAATTTCTTCTTTCACACATTAGATTTCTATTTATCGTAATAAGAACTTCGTTTAGTATTTTAGTTGTAGATCCTAGCATTTTGTCTCTAAGTTGTTTTTTGAAATCATAGTATATAACTTCTGCAATATCTTTTTCTATTATATAGTCTTCTATATCAAAACATTTTATTTTCTCAATGTTTTTTGAGTAATAGAGACTGACTTCGTGTGCTAGTTTATTTGCAAAATCTACGGCTTCAAAATAAAGTTCTTCACGAATAAAATCCAACGTAATAACCACCTGACTTATTTTTTCTTTTTTCTAGCTTTTGCTTTTTGGATCAGAAATTCCATATACTCGTTTAATTCTTCCTCGAGTTCTTCTATGTCTTCTGTTTCCATATTTGCAGTGTTTAGCCGAAAATGGGAAATAATATTGTCGCCAGTTTGAGTTTTTACATTTGGATTAGGGGAGCTATCAGAGATCCTTCCAGTAAGATAATCTGTTGTTGTATTTAGAACATTAGCTAATTCATTAATCATAGGAATGGACGGCTCAGTTCTGCCTCTTTCCCAACTCCCAACAGTTTGTTTTGAAACGTTCAGTAAATTTGCTAATTCTTGTTGGGTTAAGTTTTGTAGCTTCCGTAGTTCTATTAAACGATCAGGAAACATATGTGCGCTCCTTCCTATATCAAGATTAAAAGTAAAAATATTATAGCAAAAAAAGACAACAAAATGTTGATAAACTACAAAATGTAGTTTATATTAAGAGCATAAGACTACGTTTTGTAGTTTTTAATTAAATAAACAAAAAAGCGTTCACGAGAAGAAAATAAATTTCTATTTCGCAAACACTCAGAATAAATCTAGACAATTTCATTCTAAGCGATTTGACGGAATAATACAAGAAGGATATTTTCCTTTACGGTTATAAGTCTTGTTGAGGTGGAGCAACCCAGCCGTTGAATGGTTTGCAAGGTGGCAATGGAATCTGTAAATAGAGCCATGTCAAAGAGGATTTGAGATAGAAGGTTTCTAGCTATTATTAAGGACTAGGTTTTCCGTTTTGACTACAAGTAAGTGGTAGGGCATTGAAAACATTGGAGTAATTTCCGCTTAATGATAGAAGGGTGGCTATTCTTAAAGACTCTGATTATTTTCTATAACCATGTCGTGATGACACGTTGAAAGTAATTGCTGAAACAGATTAAATGAGAAAATTTGTTGAAGCTTGGCAAAAGGAGGTGTGTTGTACACCGTATGTGGTAGGTCTAGTAACGTGTCGTGATACGATCAAATAATCGTTAGCACGTTGAAGAATTGATTCTATGAAACGAATGGATAATGGCCTATTTCATAGCGTAAGCGAACTTTTAAGTTATTATCAGCAGTATGCACATTCTACTACCATGAATAAAGAATCACTAAAATTTTAAAGTTAGTGTTTTAAAATAATGGAAAATAATTTTTCTGAAAGAAACAGTTAACTTTAATTTGAATCATACCTTTTAAGTAGCATGACTAGAAACTTCTAGTTGTGCTTTTTTATTTGCAAAGAAATACAAACAAAATTAATTATAAAAAATTGAAAGAAGGAAATTATTTTGGCAAATCGTATTCAAGAAGTAGCTTTGAATGAAAAACAATTAGGTAAGAAAATTAAAGCAGTGTTTCGTATGGAACGGGATATGTATGTTAACGGTAGTCCAGTGAGAGGACGTGTATTTTCTGCGTCTAGCGCAGAACAACGTGATTTTGAAATTTTTGTTCCGGGGTTAAGAAATTCTCAATCCTTTAATGGTCGTGAAGAAATTCGTTTGACAGATCCAGTTGTTCGCATTAGTGCAAAACGAAATAATATTGGAAATAGCCGATCATTGGATCTAGTTGTTTATGCAAAACGCTTAGAGGTAGTAGGAGGGAACAAGTAATTATGAGCTTAACATTTAAAGATAATATTATTGAAAATTTTGACGTTGTAGGTACTTTTGGCAAAATGAACTTTTTAGAAGTTGAAACAATTTTTGAACGTGATACAGAAAATAAAGTTACTGATGTCGCAAGAGAAAAACGTGTGACAATCTATTCTGAAAAATTAAACGATCAAGTAGAAATAGCAATTGCACCAGATTATGAAGTAAAAGGCATTGAATATGATGATGAAATTGAATTAACAGGACATGTCACTGCAAGAGCTTGGTTAAGTACGTATGAAGGTTATAACAACTCAGTACAATCAGAACAAGCTTTCAAAATTCGTGCTGCTGGAATTAAAAAAGTGGGCGCTACTAACGTGCCACCAATTCAACCAGCAAAAGAAAAACAAGAAAATAAATAATTATTGTCACATACAATGACAGAGTTTTGAAATGATAAACTACTTATTCGGACGAACGTTGGTTACGTTTAATAACCATTTAGGGCATTCTAATGAGTGCCCTTTTATTATTAATTTGTGTCAGTAATTGTTCTATTGATAGACATTAGTAATAAATATAAAGGAGGGAAAAGTACGAAAAAAGGAAGTACATTTCTATATAGGGGGAGTTTAGAAAGAGAATTTGAAAAATCGTAAAAGAGTATTAAAAGATTTTATTCTTCTTGGAGAAGAGGAATTAAAGAAGGAGAGGGAAAAAATGAAACAGGGGAAACGCCCCACTAGAAAAGAAAAAGAGTTATTGAAAAATAAACACTTGAATCCAGTTAATTGGCTAGTAGAAAGACGTTATTCTACTAGTATTATTTTTTTTCATAGAGAAAGTAAAAATTTGAGAAAGATTTCTCTAGTGTGAGGAGTGGTATTCTTTGGAAGAGCAAGTACTTGATTATTTAAAGAAACAACATAAAAAAAGAATTAAAATCAATGAGTTAATTTCAGCTTTAAGGATGACTAGAGTTGAAAAGTTACAATTTCTAGGATCAATAAAACACTTTGAACGACTAGAAAAAACCTATATAAAATTAAATCAGCGAGTTTATTGTTGCTTGCAGATCATACCGTAACAAAAATGACTTAAAATTGATCGTTTATGACGTTGTTATTTTTAGTGTTATCTAACATGATATACTTTTAAGTGTATGTCTTATTGATCTATATATTCATAATGAAAAGAGGATAAAAGATGAAAAAAGCGACAATAAAAGGCTTAGTACTAGGCGCAATGGTGATTGGAGGCTTCGCAATCGGTCAAGCAACTTTTGCTGATAGTTCCATTCCAATGTATCGAGTTTATAATCCATATAGTGGAGAGCATTTGTACACTCGAACGACTGCTGAACGAGATAGTTTAACTAGGATTGGTTGGCGTTATGAGGGCGTAGCTTGGAATGCTCCTACTAGCGGAACGCCTGTTTATCGTTTGTATAACCGTTATAATGGCGAACATTTTTACACGATTGATGCAGGCGAACGAGACAAAATTTCGCACACTGGTTGGACTTATGAAGGAGTTGCATTTTACTCCTATAATGGGGCAAATGGTACTCCTGTGACACGATTGTATAATCGTTATGTGAATTGGCACCATTACACGTTAGATCAAAATGAAAAAAATGTGATCAGTAAACAAGGCTGGAAGATTGAAGGTACAGGTTGGTATGCAATGCCAAACAGCACACCAAATCCGACACCAGCGCCAGTCAATAGCAAAGTATTGAATGTACCTGTTGTTTGGCAAGGTAACACTATGTTATGTGAAGGGGCTTCATTATTAGAAGGATTACATTATAAAGGCGTTGCGACAAATCAAAACTTAACGACTTTCGTTAACTCTATGCCGAAAGCTTCAGATGGCAACCCATACCATGGCTATTCTGGCGAATGGCGCCACAACGTAAGCGGTACGTATCAAGGGATGATGGCTGATCCAGTTGTACAATGGGCGAAAAATGTAGGTGGAAATGCTGTCAATATCACAGGTTCTGGAACGAATGGAATCAAGAATGAAATCCGCAATGGTAACCCAGTGGTTACGTGGATCACTTACAACTATGCTTCTCCACAATTTAAACAAATGCCATGGGGACGAGCAGTATGGAATGGTCATGTGGTCTTAGTTGATGGTTTTAGAGATGGTGCTTATCATGTTGTCGATCCTGTCTTTGGGGCAAAATGGATCAATGCGTCTACGTATGAAAATGCCTTTAACGTTACAGGTATGGCAGTAGCAGTACGATAGAAAAAATTTAAATAGATATTTAAAAAGACTTCTAAAGGATTATTTTAGAAGTCTTTTTTTGTATATAAAAATTTGAAAAGAGGGAAAAAGATGATTCATAAAAAGGTATTTTTGTATTCAGCAGTAGTGTTAAGTATGGCTAGTTTAGGTGTTGGTGCTGGGAAAAGCGTAGCGAATGCAAGTGAAACAAAAGCTTCTATCAATTATACAGCGCCAAAAGATATGGGTTATACCCCAATTGGTGGCGAGATTAAAGGGTATATGCGTGTCAAACGTTCAGATGGATCGCTCGAATATATGGTTACTCATGATTTTGTCGATAAAAACGGTATCGAAGCTTATTGTATGGACTCTGAGAAGCCTTCTCCAACTGGATATACCTTAGCTTTACAAGGGAAACTTGGTGACGAATTTTATCGGATGTATGAAGCAGGTTATGCTAAAAAAGGCGATTTAAATGGTTTGCCAGTAGCAAATGTTCAGGAAGCGCGATATGCTACACAAGCTGTTTCTTGGCTATTATCAAATAACTATAAAAAAGAAGATATGGTATGGTCTACTCCTGAACGTTCACAAGAAGAAATTGATCGAGTACACAAAGCATTTGATATTATTTGGGATCATGTTCAAAATGGTAAAACGTCTACTGATACAACCTATGATTTGAAAAAGGTCAATGAATCAGAAGATGATATTTACTATAACTATAAGTTCAAATCAGAAGCAAATAAAACGGACGGTAAAGCAAGTGTCAGCTTTGACAAAAAAATTCCCGGCATGCGGATTTTGAACAAAGACGGAAAAGAAATTTCAAAAGACAATTTACCACTTAATCAAGAAATTACCATTCAAATCCCTAAAGGAACACCAACAGGCGAATTGAAAATCACGTCCGAAGGAGATATTAAAGCCGTTCATGTCTTTAAATATGGTGGAGTTTCTGCGGTTCAACCAGCAACTTCTTTACTTAGTGTTGATGATGAGCATAAGACAGATGAGCAGAAAATCAATTGGAAATTAAAAGATATTGTGATTGGAACAACAGCTACCGATAAAGCCGATAATGATAAAGTACTTGCGCCAGATACAACGGCTACGGTTGTTGATGAAGTGTCTTATCAAAATCTGATTGTCGGTAAAGAGTATACTGTTACAGGAAAAGTAATGGATAAGGAAACAGGAAAACCATTAGTAATTAACGGAAAAGAAGTGACTGCTAGCGGTAAATTTACAGCAAAAACACCAAATGGAAAACAGGACGTAGAATTTACGTTTAATACAGCTGGGCTAGATGGTAAAAAGTTAGTTGTCTTTGAAAGTATGTCAACTGATAATAAAGAAGTAGCCACTCATGCGGATATTAACGACGAAGGGCAAACGGTAGAAGTCGATAAAAAGACACCGAAAATTGGTACGACAGCAACGGATAAAGCCGATAAAGATAAAACATTGGCGACCGATCAAAAAGTAACAGTTGTTGATGAAGTATCATATAGTGGTTTGATTGCTGGTAAAGAGTACACTGTCACAGGAATATTAATGGATAAAGAAACAGGAAAACCATTAATGATTGACGGAAAAGAAGTAACTAAAAGTGCTAAATTTACAGCAAAAACTGCGAATGGAAAACAAAATGTCGAATTTACTTTTGATACTGCAGGTTTAGATGATAAAGAGCTAGTTGTTTTTGAAAATCTTTATTTTGGCACGAAAGTAATTGCTACGCATGCGGATATCAATGATAAAGGGCAAACTGTCAAAGTGGATAAGAAAACGCCGAAGATCGGTACAACAGCTACCGATAAAGCGGATAAAGATAAAACACTAGCAAACGATCAAAAAGTAACAGTCAATGATGAAGTTGCCTGTAAAGGATTGGTTGTTGGTAAAGAGTACACTGTTACAGGAAAACTAATGGATAAAGAAACAGGAAAAGCTCTATTAGTGGACGGAAAAGAAGTGACTGGAACAGCCAAATTTGTTGCCAAAACGCCTGACGGCAAGGTAAACGTTGAATTTACGTTTAATACCGCTGGACTAGAAAATAAAGAACTTGTAGCCTTTGAAAGTGTCAAAATTGGCGAAAAAGTGATCGCTACTCATGCGGATTTAAACGATAAAGGACAAACTGTCAAAGTAAATAAACCAGAAACACCATTGCCACAAACTGGATCAGAAAACTATCAATCAAAAGGATTGCTTGGTCTAGCTTTAGCTGGGGTGTCTGCTTTTCTAGTGTCTGCTTATTCCATTATTAAACGCAAAAATACAGCTAAATAAGAGTAAAAAAGGAGTATCGAAAAAATCGGTACTCCTTTTTTATATAAGGAGAAGATGATGAAAAAATTATTTGTACATTGGAAATTGATTGTTGTTTCACTGACTATTTTTTTGATTGCTGGACTTAGTTCTTATTTTTATTTTGGACACCAGCAACAAGAATTAGATAAAACGACTCAAAGCGTTCAAAGTACCGCTATTCAAGCAATGGAGAAAAAGGAGAAACAGCAGAAAAAAACGAACAGTAGTCAGACAACAGGATCAGATTCAACAGACGCAAAACAGAGCAATGAGATCAAAATTAGTGATCCTAAAAAACAACCTGATTATGTTGGTAAAGATGTTGAGCCATTGACTGCGGAAGCAATGAAGAAAGTGAATGCTGAAAAAGTCGTTTCTACTTTTGGAGCTGGCATGATTCAAATTCCTAGTATCAATATGAATCTTCCAATTTTAGAAGGAATGAGCCAAGAAAATTTAAGTGTTGGTGCTGGAACAATGAAACCTAATCAAGAATTGGGAAAAGGCAACTTCACTTTAGCGGGTCATTATATGACAAATGCTGGCTTGCTGTTTGGTGGCATTAAAAACGTGAAAAAAAATGATCTTGTACAAGTTACTTATAAAAATAAAACCATGAATTTCAAGGTCACAAAAGTAAAACAGATTACAGCAGAAGATAATCAAGTGATTTTTGATTCAGAAGGAAATGGGATTTTGACGCTAATTACTTGTGATAGTTCAGTTGCTGGCACTGATGGTCGATTAATGGTTCGTTGTGAGCCAGTTTAGGAGGGTATAGCATGATTTTATTTGTAGGTGGCTATTTATCGGTATTTCGTTTGGAATCGCTGTGACGGCTATTTTATCGGTTGGAAAGTATGAAGACATACGAATGGAAAGAAAAAGTCATTCATAAAGGAATGAGATTAGATGAATATTACTTATTTAGGTTCAGAAATTAAACTTTCTGAGTATCTCTATCGTTATGAAGAAATGGTGCGGTATATTTTGCAAAACTCGAGTTTTGCGGATTTATCGTCTGATCGCTCGAAAGCTTTGTTAAAAGCAGAATTGCGTAAAGCAGAAACAGGTTGGTATGAATTTTATAGTGCTAATCGACGTGGACCCGATTATGCGTATTTGCAGGAACAGATCATTGACTTTGGAACGTCTCGTTCAGATTTATTTGATTGTCGGGACGAAGAATTGACCGAAGATAATTTTGTTCATTATCATATTGAATCCTTAAAATCGGAAAAGCTATTGTCGATTTTCCAATTTGAGGAAGCAGATTTACAGTTTGTTGAGGAATACGAACGAAAACGGGCTTCTGAATATTTCAATGAACGAAATCAATATCTGAAGGGATACGAAAATGATCGGATTTCAGTGAACGAAACCATGCAACGGATCGGTTACCAGCAATTAAGAAAAACCTTTTTATCAGATGAGTTGATTGCTTCTTACCGTAAGAGTGCCAATAAAGGAGGAGCATATGGAACAAAAAGACAATAGGGTAAAGAATAAAATAATTGATTTAATGAAGAAACCGAAATACTGGCAAATTCAAGGGTTAAACATTGTATATATTTTTCAGTATATTAGTTTTTATATTATATCGGCTTTTAGCATAGTCTACTTTTTGGATTTGTATAATGAGGTATTGCTTTCTTATGTGGGCGAAAAATCCGCTCAGATTTTGGTGGAAACGATTATTTACTCCATATTAATTTTTCAATTTGTATTATTAGGTAGTTCATTGTTGAAATCTTCTTCTTGGACAAAAATTATGAGTCGTTTAATCAAGGTAATTGTTTTTTGGCACTTCCCTTATTTTAGAAAGTCATGTCTAATGAACTTAGATTCTGTTTTTTCAGATCGTTTTATTATGTCAGTTGGTGTATGGCTACTGATTTATTTTGTTTGTACTTTATCATTTCACATTTTGTGGAAAAAAATGGAAAAGCAGATTCAAGTTGATATGAGGATAAATAGAGAAGATTTCCATTCTGATGAAAGACCTTTTGAAATTTCAATAGCTGATAAATGGGCTTCGTTTCTAGAAATTAAAAGAATTAGATTGAATTACCTGAATGATGATACTAAGCATAGTGTGCTAGATGGTTATGATATAGATGTGAAAGTGAAGTATTCATTGCTACGTGTTACCTATAACCACAAACTGGCACTGTATATAGAAAACGCTCATAGGAGGATGGCATGAGTGATTTTAAGCAGAAAATGGAGAGGCAACTCGCAGAAGAAAAAAAAGCTAAAATCCAGCGGAAAATCAATGATTATGAATCAGATATAAAAGTGTTAGAGAAAATTGGGAATACTGAAAATACGTTTTTGAAGCTTTCTAAATTCTTTTTTTCTGGAGAGAGAGGATTTAAAGAGTTTTATTACTTTATAGCAGTTTCTCAATTTATTGTATTTCTTTTATTTCGATATATTCATTCTGTTTTTTTCTCAGAAGTTTTAGTATCTAGTCTTATTTTGGTTGGTTTGATTGTATTGATATATTGGAATGTCTCTATTCAAGTTCTTAACCAGTATCTAAATAAATTGATCTATAAAGAGCTTCAAGAATTAGAGACCACTCTGGAAGGTGTAAAAGAACAACTTAGGAGGGAAATAGACAATCAAGGAGGGTAAGATTGATTAGATGAAAATTCGATTTAGCGTTCTTTTATATTGTATTTTATGTGATAAATAAGTTTTTTTAGTATTAATTGATATTTCTTAATAGTTACGGAGGTAATAATTTGAATAGAAAGGTAAGACTTTATTTAGCTAATGCTAAAGAATATAAGCAAGGAAATCGTATATCAAAATGGTTTGATCTACCGATTGCTAAGGAAAAAATCTTTGGAGAACTAGAAATACAAGATGGTGACTTACAGGAAGTATGCCTTCTTTTAGCCTATGAAGCTCCTTTTAAAATTACATTAAGTTATTCACTGAATGATTTGAACTATTTTGCAGAGAGTTTGAAAAATTTGCCTAGCTGGATTTCTAATAATTTAGATGAATTAGTAGGGGGGCGAGGAGATGAGTTTTTATTTGATGTTTTACTATTTGGAGGTAGATGTTTTCAAAAAATAGAAGGAGTGAATAACTATACGAGCTTAGGGAAATATTTAGTTAAAAAATATTTTGATAGTGTAACTAGTTCTGGATTTACTCCTTTTTTAGAAAGACATTTTGATTATGCAGGATTTGCTAAAGAATGTAATGAGTGGAGTTTTGAAGGAGAAAATTATTACTTTATAGATGGTATGTGTATTCAATTCAGTCAAAGTAGGTTGATGTAATGAAAAAACTATTTCAATACCGAGGTAGACGTATTCGCTATTCTAGTAGAAACTTATTGAATTTCTATAGATTTCTTCTTCTGTCACCTGTACTAGTTCTTTTAGGATATTTTGTGGGATACAAACAAATTTATCTTTTGGTGATAGAAAGTGTACAGAAGTGGCAAGCTTATGTGATGCCTGTAGTATTTATTATAGCTTGTTTAATTGGTTCTTTATTATTAATTAATTTACTGATTAAGTGGTCAATTATTCGGTCTGGATATTTCTCAAAAGTGGAACAACGCCAAACCCTTTCTCGTATGTTGATTGATAACAACTATTACACAAAAAAACAAGTCAAAACTAGTGATGGTAAGTTGAAGGAAAAAATCAAATTTCCTAAAGTTTATTTCAAAGCTTCAAAAGAGAGTATATTTGTTTCATTTGAAACTTCTGGAAATAAATTTCAAGAAAAGTTTGAATCTATAGGCGGTTTCCTAGAAACAGCTTTTCATGCTGATAATATTGCTACTGTCGATGAAAAAGGTTTTATTATCTATGAGTTGGTTGTTGATGTTTATGAAAAACGTATATCTATTATAGATATGAAAGCCGATAAAGGAAAAGTACAACTGATGAAGGGGTTGTATTGGTATTTCGACAAAGACCCGCATTTACTTTTAGGAGGCGGAACAGGCGGAGGAAAGACGTTTACTTTACTGTCTTTAATTTATGCTCTTTGCGGAATTGCGGATATTGAGATTTGTGATCCTAAAAATAGTGATTTGATGGCTTTAGGCAAATTACCCTTATTTTCTGGAAAAGTTCACACTGGGAAGGAAGCTATTACCAATTGTTTAAAAACGGGTGTTGAGTTAATGAATAGTCGTTTTGAAATGATGAACAATAGTCCAAAGTATAGTATGGGGAAAAATTATGCCTATTATGGATTAAAGCCTAAATTCATTGTTATTGATGAATTGGCTGCTTTCAAAGCTGAATTAGCAGGAGATTATAAAACTGAGGGAGAATTTGACGAACATTTGTCTCAATTAGTTTTGAAAGGACGTCAATGTGGGATCTTTTTAATTGTTGCTATGCAACGTCCAGATGGAGAATTTATTAAAACAGCTTTACGTGATAATTTCATGTTTCGCATGTCCGTGGGGCGTTTGTCCGAAACAGGCTTATTTATGATTTTTGGAGACGAAAATAAAAATAAGAAATTCAAATTTGTTGAAAAAATTAATGGATTGAAAGTTTATGGTCGTGGTTATGTGGCTCGTGGAGGGGAAATTGCACGTGAATTTTATAGTCCACAAGTCCCTGACTCGTTCGATTTTATCAATGAATTTATCACAATTAGCGATAAATTAGGTTATGAAAGAGTGCCAGAAGATGTGAAAGTAGAGGTATCGAAAAAAATAACTGAGCATTTGGAAAAAGAAGCGCAAGAGGATATTGACAATGTTTTAAACGCAGAAAATGAACTTCTTAATGAATTAAGTAATAAATTTGCTGATTAATTTTTTAGTGAAGGAGGTATTCAAATGTACGATTTTAATGATATTTTGTCTGAACTTGATTATTCTATTTCATTAAAAACTTTAAAATCTTGGTGTATTAAGATTGAAAAAATGACTGATACAAAATTTCAGCGTAGATACGCTAAAAATAGAAACGGAAAGAATTATAGTTACAAAGTTTTTGATAGTTCTCAGCTTGTGCAATTGAAACAGTTATCAGATTTAAGATCAGAAAATAAGCCATTAGATGAAGCTATTTATCAGATTTTCATGTCGGAAGACGGGAAAAGAAAACAAGAAGAAATTGCTTTGTCGAAAATGGAGTTTGAAGAAAGTAAAGCTGATACTAAGAAATTAATTGAATTGACTAAAAAAGCATTACAAGAGAATGCGGATTTAAAAAAACGCATTCTACGGTTAGAAAATTTAGCGAACGTGGAGACTAGTAACCGCTGAAATTGTCGCTGACTTCGTAGTAGGAAAAGGGGTGGCGCCATAAGGCGCACACCTCTTTTCCTACGTGAAACGTAAGTAGTGACGTATATTTCAAGTGTTGCTAGGCGTGCGTGTGGTGGGCTTGTCCCGCCACACGCGATCTACCCCCGTTTTATAACATGGGGGTAGAAATTACAAACCTATTAAAAAAAGTCGCTTACTTGCCTTGTCCCGCAAGGGATTGAGCGCTTTTAAATTTGTCACATTTTTTATTAGCGTTTGTCACATTTTTAAGAAAGAAGGTTTTGATGTTTGAGATGTATTGATTTAAAACGATTCAGAAAGGAGTTGGGCCTAAAACAAAAAGAATTAGCTGATAAATTAGAAATTGAACGTAGTTTGATTTCTAAAATTGAATCGGGGAAGCGAACGATTTCTAAAGAACTGGAAATGAAAATTATTGATAGTCTTCACCTTGATGGTGGCCGAGCTTCTGTTGAAGCGAAAATTGATTTCTTAAGGATTCGTTTTAAGACTTTAGATATAAAGACGATTATTGAAAAACTTTTGCATATGGATATGAATTGGTTTACTCATGAAGAACGTGGTTTTTACCATTACACTGAAACTTTTTCATATGGTTCTATTCGATTATTTAGAAATCCTGAGGATATGAATATGGGAATCATGTTAGATTTGTCGGGTGAAGGTTGCCGTCAACTAGAAGATATTTTTGAGGAAGATAACAACCGTAGCTGGACAGAATTTTTTAGATCATTGTATGATGATGATATTTTTGGAAAAAATATTATCGTTGATACAAAAATTACTCGTATTGATATTGCTCTTGATGAATTGATTGTTGAAGGGAAACCTAATTTTAATCTATATAAATTAAAGGAAAAAATGGAACAGGGGTTAGTAAGTACCACTTTTAAAAATTTTGATTTTAATGGTGGTTTTTCTTTTGAAAAAAATAAGCTGATTAATAAGGGATTGTCTCTGTACTTTGGTAGTCGGCAATCTCCGCTTTATTTTAATTTTTATCAAAAAGATTATGAACTAGCCCGTAAAGAAGGACTTTCAGTCGAAGAAGCGAGAGAAAAATATGAAATAAAAAATAGGTATGAGATAAGGCTTTCTGATGAGAAAGCCTTTTTGTTTGTTGAATACTTTTTATCAAGCGGTGAAAGTTTAGATTGGTTAGTGAAAGAAATTGTTAATGCGTCACTTACTGTTTTTGATATAGAAGATGGTACGAAAGTTTATTGTAAAGAGTGGTATGACGTGATCGATAAATTAGAAGGACTTCGATTATCAGTTCATGCTGAAAAGCCGTCAATTGAAAAAACGTTAAGGTGGCTATCCAATTATTTAGCTCCGTCTCTAAAAATGATTAAGTTAATTGATTTAAGATTAGGAACTAACGAATTGATGGAACGGATTGATTTTGCAGAATTAAAGGAAAAACATGAGGAGTTAATCGATCAAGTCTGTGTTAGTGCAAAAGACTTACTCTTCACTACAGATCAAAATAGCGAAGTACGTAACTACATGGAACAAGAATTTAATTTAGAAGAAGAATATCCATTTTAAAATTGGGAGGTAAAAAAATTGGACGTAAGCAGAGAATTTATTTTAAGGATCACGAGACAATGTGGTTTTGTTAGTGAAAAACTAGAGAAAACAATAGCCACTTTAAATAGGATCATGAAACAGATTGAAGAGCTAGATAAGGAAGGTAATTTAACAATTCCATATCTAAAAAAACGTACAGCAACGGGTATGTCTGAAATTAGTGATCGGCAACATGAAATGAAAAGAAGTGATTATTTATATCCGGAATATGAGGAATTTATGAAGCCAGTAGATAAACTTAGTTGGAGTGATTATTTTTTATCTATTAAAAAATTTAATTTAACCGTTGCTGATTTTAATGATTTTATAGATAGATATAAATATTTCGTTCCTAAAAATAGGGAAAAGATTGAAAACTTAGTAAGAAATGAGCTTCGTAAAAAAGGTTTTATTGTTGATAGTTATTTTGAGGGTGATTACGATACGTGGATTGGTGTTTATGCACGTCCAAAAGATAAACCAACCTATCTTGATCCTGCGACTGCGGAGGAAGCCCGTCTACAGGATAAATATAGAGTAGATGGTTTCAAACAGGATTTTTCGGAATGGTTTGAATGGAAAATAAAAAATGGTGAAATAATTAATCAATTGTAATGTTAGGCAAGTGATACTAAAAGACTTTTGAATTTTAATTTAACAGGAGGTGGTACTAATGCCTATTGTACCTATCTTTAGAGAACAAAGTGACTTTTACAAAAAATATGGTAAGTACTCTATTCCAGATATGCTTAGGCTGCATGGATTTAGTGTATTTGAGAATGATATTGATGATGAAGATATTGTTTATATTGAACAATATAAGCAATTTTTAATGACTAAAGGCATTATTGATGTCCCTATTTATTTTAAGAAAGAGTTTGTGGCTGAATTTCCTTTAGAACATACTAGTCTTTTTGCAGAAGGTTATTATCGTCGGAAACCTACTGGAGAAAAGATGTATAACAGTTATTCCTATTATTTTTATACAGGAGGTTATTACTCACATAAAGGAGTGACGAGGAAAAGAATTTATGCTGAAAGAGTAAATAAAATTACTTTTCTTAAAATATTTGAAGAACATTTAGAAAAAGGTTATTCGTAACTAATATCAAAATCCATAAACAAAAAGGCATGTGAAAAATAACCATGTCTTTTTATTTATTTTGATAATGGAAAAAAATTTAATATTTTTAATGAATTATACCGCAAAAAAGTTATCGGAAAGGAAACTAAGATGGATTTTAAATTTAAAAAGAAGGAAAAAGAGAAAACAGAAAGTGTGCCTAAGAAAAAAGGAATCCAAACAAAAGGAGTGAAACGTGTCGTCATGGGTGGGTTAGTGCTGGTTTTGTTTTCGGGTGTGGGCGCATATATCAAAGCTGGTGCAGTGAGTAACCATATTTCCAAAGTAGAAAAATCAGTTGTGCTATTAAAAAATGACGTTGACGGTTCGAATCAGAAACAAATTTCATTTACTCCAGAATTACAGTTCTTTATGGATCGTTTTGTGGACGAGTACATGAATATTTCCAATGATAATGAAGCCTTTAAGGAACGAGCCCAAAATCTTGAGAAAAATTTCTATGCTGACGGATTAGCAGAAGATGAAGTTTCTTTTTCTGCCAAACGTTCTTTGAAAGAAGCGACGCTGGTGTCATTAAAAAATGTGGACGGTGTGTCAGTTGCCAGCTATCAAGTCAATTATGAGATTGAAACGCCAGTAACAAAGAAGATTGAAGAAAAGCACAAAGACAGTAAAGGAAAAGAAACGACGACGACAAAAGAAGTGACAGATACTAAAAAAGTAGAAGCAACGCAAGTGTTGAATATTCCTTTTAGTACAAAGAACCATGCGTTTTGTGTGGTTGCCTATCCTTATTTTACTGAACCAGTCACAACTAAAGCAAAAGTAAAATCTATTACTTATGATATGGAAAAATTAAAAGCGGTTGATGATGAAACAGACAAAGACGCACAGAAATTTGTTTCTGACTTTCTAACGAAATATTGTGAAAGTTCGTCTGTGGATATGGCGTACATGATGGATAGCCCTGAGGGATTAAATGGGAATTTTACATTAGATAAAGTGGAATCAAAAGTTTATCAAGCGAGTGATGGTTTCATTGTGAAAGCTGATGTCTCTTTGAAAGATAAAGATACGTCGATTTTGCAGAAAGAACAACTAACACTCCATTTAGTGAAAAAATCCGATAAATATTATGTGAAAAAATTAAGTCATACATGGAAGGACAGTGAATAATTGATGGATTTGAAAGGTTTATCAACTTTTATTTTGGAACAGGGAAAATATGTGGTGATTGGAATTATCGTTTTTAACGTAGCCAAACATTTTTCTAAGTCAAAAGTGGCAGGAATCGTGACAGCTTTAGTTCTTGGTGGTTTAGCGTGGTACTTTTTAGGAAATCCTGATAAAGTGCTAGACGCTATTGGAAATGTGCTAAGTAAAGTGTTCGGTGGATAGTATGGATTGGGAAGCTTACAACTATACGTCCATTTTCAAAGAACCTTACCGCATTCAAGATATTCCGAATGTGGTTCGTTTGCCTTTTTCGATTGTTGTAGTAGACGCTGTGACGGCGTGTGTCGTTGCCTTATTGATAAAACTATTTTTAGGCTCTGTGATCGCCACAATGGCAGGAACATTTCAATTTATGTATATGTTGTGCTATGTCGGTATTCCGATTGGGTCAGTGATGTTAATGAATAAAATTCAGCCCGATGGCAAGAAAATTTATTATTTTCTGCTGGATTCACTGATTTATTATTTCACAGTACAATTGCCCGATATTGTTATTTGTGAAGGAAAAAAGTGTAAACGAGAAGAGATTATAGAGTCGATTCAATTTAAATAATTTTCAGGTCGTATGTTGTCGAAGGCATACGACTTTTTCATTAAATAAATTTAGAAAGAAGGAAAAGTATGATTACTGTGGAAAGCCCGCTTAAAGCGTTAAAAGATCATTTAATGTTAAACAATGAAGGGGATATTTGGGGGTATTACGAGGTCACTCCTAAAACAATTTCTCAAAATAATCCCAAAGCCATGCAAGACAATAAAGAAATGATGGCAAGTTTATTGAATCTTTTACGGACGTATGAAGATATTGATTTAACCATGTATCCTAGAACCCTAAATTTAAGAAGTCGATTTGATAAATTAGCCGAAGGATTTGATCCTAAAAGCCGAGAAATTGGCGAGTATTACGCCAATGAAACCATTCATGTGTTAGAACAAGAACTAGGCAATGTTTATCGTCCGTCCTTTTTGCTAGGGGTAAAAATCAAAGATGCTTATATTGCAGAAGATGTAAAGGAATTGGCGAAAAAAATGTCAGACGCTGTTGTTCAAGAAGTTGTTTCTCTGATTGGTTATGAATTGGCTGATCCTAGCACTTTATTTGAACAAGTGAAGCTGGCAGAACAAGAACTGACGCAAATTTTATTTTCTTACTCGATTCGTCCATTGTCTAAAAATGAAATGATCTATGCGAACCGCATGCAATATATCCGAGGAATGAAACATAAGATTGAAGACGAGAATTGTATTACGAATGTACAGAATATCCAGTCTGCTGTTTTAAGTCCTTTGAAAAGGGGAAAAGGGATTTTAAAAATGGAAGATGAATTAGGCGAAAGTTATGTGTCGTTTTTACCTATTGGAAAATTTCCTGACAATATGAAAAATATCAATCTGTTTCAATTTGTGCAGGATTTGCGTTTTCCAGTGGAATTGAGAGTCAAACTACATTATCCCGAAGTCAAAGGGGTAAATGGCGTGTCTACCAAATTAGGGTGGTTAACGAATCGGTTTAAAGAAGAACAACAAGTACAAGAAGCAGAAGGCGGAGAGGCTTCCAGTCGTACGAAGTCCATTCGTTTTTTAGCCAGTACGTTGCGTGAAAAGTTAGAACAAAATCAACCAGTGATGGATTGGCTGGCTTGCTTAGTTGTTTACGGTCAAACAAAAGAAGAAGTAAGAGAACGTTCCTTACAGATTATTAAGTCGTTAGATGATGTAATCAAGGTATACAAAGGAAAAAAGGATCAGTTTTCGTTGTTTTATAAAATGGCAATGGGTCAAGAATTGGGGGCGCAAAAGCATTGGGTACAGCGTACGACGTGTGAAGCAGTCGCAGAATTGTTGTTTGCGACAATTGAAGAGCTAGGAATGAGTTCAGGAAATTACATTGGGCGATTAGATGTATTGGGTACAGAAGGCTCTAGGGGCGAAAAAACGCCATTAGAAGAGTTTATCTATGCGTCTAATAAATATGTCTTTCTGAATCCTTTAGCGATCGCAGAGGGGATCACAGGGGCATTATATGACGCTCCCCATATTGCGGTAACTGGTAAAACAGGGAAAGGAAAATCGTTTTTAGTTGGCTTGCTCTTTCTATATAGTTCCTTTTTAGACGTGCAAAGTTTGTTTGTAGATCCAAAAGGTGAAAAAAGAAAATGGTTTAAGAAAGTGATCCATGATCCCTACTATCAAGAAAACTATCCTTTATTTGTGAAGCACTTGGAAAGCTTTAACTATGTGACGTTAGACGCTTCAAAGAAAAGTAATTATGGGGTACTTGATCCAATGATTTATCTTGATCGGAACAATGCGAAACAAGTAGCGCAAGATATGATTGACGAATTAAGCCCATTGAAAAATAATTTTTTGTTAAAAGGGGCGGTACTTAGTTCTATTGAACAAGTGCTAAACCAGCGAGATCAACATGAAACAGTGGGGTTAATGAATGTGATTGACTTGTTACGTTCGCACGAGAACAAAACAGTCAAGGAATATGGCGATTTTCTTTACTTAACGATTAATGATTCCATTTTACGATTAGGCTTCTCCTATGGCGAAAACGCTGGACTGAGTTTCCATGAGAAAGTCACGATTTTAGAAATTCAAGATTTAAAATTGCCAAAAGATGGGCTTGATCCTTCGTTGTATAGTGACGCTGACAGGAAATCTTTGTGCTTAATGATTAGTCTAGGACGTTTTTGTGAAATGTTTGGAAAACGAGATATCTCGCATAAAACAGCGATTTATTTTACAGAAGCTTGGGTCTTTAACAAGTCAAACTCTGGACGTGCGATTATTAGTGCAATGGCTCGTGTCGGTCGTTCACAGATGAATCAATTGGTTTTAGATACGCAGTTTATTGATGACTTAGGGTCTGATGATGAAAAAGGGAATTTTGGTGTGGTTTTTGCTTTTGATGAAGATAGCGAACGAGAAAAAATTCTCCACCATTTAGGACTTGAAGTGAATGAGAAAAACTTGAAAGAAATGAAACGAATGATTAAAGGGCAGTGTTGGATGCGTGATCCCTATGGACGGTTTGGCAAACTGAATGTTCATTGTCCGTTTGAAGAAATGGCAGCCGCACTCAAAACAACAGAAAAAACAAGTAATAGTGAAGCAGAAGAACAGGTGGCATAGGAGGTGCTTTTGTGAAGTTCTTAAAAAAACTGAATATAGGTAAAAGGAAAGCTTTGTTTCTGACTGGAACAGGGCTTTTTTACTTATTGATTCGCACAGTGCCAGCGTTGGCAGTAGGAAAGAATTTAACAGATATTTACAAGGTAGGAACGTATCATATTGATACGTTTTCTTCTTACATGGTAGATGCTGATTTTTCTTTAACCAGTGTGATCTTTGGCGATACTGGGGTTGCTTTCTTCAAAATGATTTCTAATGGTGGTTTTTATGTAGACAAATTGATGTGGCAAGTAAACGACGCGATTATTGAGAAATTATATAAAGGAGCAGAGATGGATAGTATTATCCATAATTTTTTCACTTTCTCCCAAAATATCTATAATAGTTTATTTAATGTGTTCGGGTTAACTTTAATTGGTGTTTATGTGTTGTACGTGTTTTATTTAAAGATGTTTAAGTCGCCACAACGTGCAACAAGTGCGTTTGTAAAAATGTGTCTGGTGGTTGGATTTTCAGTTGTTTGGTTCGGTCATGGAAATGTGGCGAGTCAAGGCGAAAAATTTACCAAAAATATTGATACTTGTTCGACTTCTGTAGAAGGACTGATTTTTCAGGCAACGAACGGTGTAGAAGGGCTGGAAGTTGCGACAAATAGTGATGATGCCATTAAACAAATTCGGAATATGTATTATCAAAAAGCGGTGGTTGATCCGTATTTGTTGTTAAACTACGGAACCACTAATTTACAAGAATTAGATAATGCTGGGATTGATCCAGCAGAGTTTTTGAGTAAAAAATATACAGATAAAGATAAAAAAACTATTGATACGAATCTGGGTGAAGCTAAAAAAGAGGACAAAAATGAAACCTATCGTCAGTATATCAAGCCTGAAATGGGTCTGTATAAAGCAGTAATCGGTGTGGCTACACCAGTGTTAAATATGACAATTGGTAATCCTATTTTAATGATTGGAATGGTTCGTTTTATCTTCCAATTAGGAGCTATGCTGATGTTGATTGCTCTTCCTTTTCTTCTCCTTCTGTCTTTTTTCCCAACCTTAGATTATTTGCTTTTTAAAGGGGTTCGTTCATTTGTTGGATTTATGTTTCAGAAATCCATTTATAGTGTATTAATCTTAGTCGCATTTTTAGTGTTCAATGTCGTGGATACGTTGATTCCTATGGGGACGATCGTTTCCTTTATTGTCAATATGATGATTAAAGGAATCATTGGATTGATTGCTTTCTTTAAACGAAAAGCTATTTTACAAAAGCTAGGACTAGGTCAAGCAGATGCGACGCTTCGTTCGGTGAAGCATGGTGCTAAACAAGCGAAACAGGAAACAAAAGAGCGAGTTCGTTCGGGGATTGATCGGACGCAAAAATTAGCGTTAAAAACAGCGTCAGTCGCTGGTTATGGCTATCGTGGGGGAAAAGCTACGATTAATGGGATTCAATCCTTGAATCGTAACTTGCAGAACCTTAAAAATCGTCCAAATGAAGCTAAGTCGACTAATGGTCGCGTCATTAATCCTATGGAAATTGGTATGCGAAATAAACAACAAATTCCATATTCAGGTAAGAAAGTGATTTATGGGAATCACATAAAAGGACAACCTTCTAATTTAAACAAAGAAGGTGTGATTGCTCCTGTAGAGTTACCATTTAATCCGATGAAAAATCGAACGGTGCAAAATGGAGAACAAAGTCAAAAAATGAGTCCGCCAAGATTAATGACGTTAACTCGTAACCCTATCAATTATGCAGGACAAAAAATTCCATTGATTAATCGAACGATACCACGTGTAACATTGGATTCTAGTTATAGTCAGCCACGTGAAAATGTGCGTCGTTTGAATCATAGCAACGTCAGAATAACACGAATACCAATTGATCGCACAGGGCAAAAAATTCCTTTAACCAATCCATATACGCCACATTTAATATTGGATAAAAAAGTCCATTCAGATGTCAAACAAATTCAAAATGTAACGAATCAATACCGAAAAGAAGTTCAGCCGATAGAGGAAAAAGTGATAAAGAAAAAACAAGTCCGAACTTTGCCGAGCGGACGTACACCACAAAGAAAGCTAGGTGGCGTTTATGAAAAATAAAGGCTGTTTTGGTTGCTTCGGTTGTCTCGGGTTACTTGTTCTTCTTGTCATGTCGTTTTTGTTGTTTTTCTTAGGTATAGATGATTCTGATACAAGTGGATCAACTGCTGGTGGGACAGAATTTAATGGTGTATATACGGAAGATTTACCTTCTTATCCTAAAATCAAAGGAGTTGGGAATGTACCTGATGAAATCGCACAATTAGCGGTAGGATCGGCTGTAAAGTATCACTTATTGCCGAGTGTCATAATTAGTCAATGGGCTTATGAAAGCGAATGGGGTCATTCTGCGTCTGCTAAAAACGACAATAATTTTTTCGGAATCACTTGGTTTGAAGGGTGTCCTTTTCCGAAAGGGACAGCTCGTGGTGTCGGCGGTTCAGAAGGTGGAAATTACATGAAATTTCCGAATAAAAAATCAGCCTTTAGTTATTATGGCTACATGGTCGCTTCTCAAACTAATTTTAATGCGTGTGTAGGAAACAAAAGTCCAGAACAATGCTTGTTGACGTTAGGGCGCGGGGGATATGCTTCGGCTGGAATTTCAATCAATAGTCCTTACTTTACAGGGTGCATGTCCATTATTAAGTCGAATAATCTGACCCAGTATGATGATTTTGCGATCAAAAATTGGAAAGACTTTGGTGGGAATACAGGTGGTACAGTTGGTGGTGGCTGGGGATGGCCATTTCCAGACGTTGGTCAAGGATCATTTTCTGGCGGACAACTGTTCGGAAAAAATGCAGGTGGAGAGTTTCGAGAAAATGGGTGGCACGATGGACTTGATTTTGGTTCAGTCGATCACCCGGGAGCTGAAATTCATGCGGTGCACGGCGGAACCGTTACGTATGTTGGCAATCCTAATATTGGGGGACTGGGTGCGTGTGTAATCGTCATTAACGACAGTGGTTTAAATATGGTTTACCAAGAATTCGCTACAAGTACCAGCAATGCGAAGGTTAAAGTAGGCGATAAGGTCAAATTGGGAGACGTAATCGGCATACGTGATACAGAACATTTGCATTTAGGAATCACGAAAAAAGATTGGTTACAAGCGGAATCGAGTGCGTTTACTGATGATGGGACGTGGCTTGATCCATTAAAAATTATCACTACTGGTAAATATTAATTGTTCGCTTTTTGTGTTTGATTTTTTCTATTTTTCTTGACTACAGTTGGAAAATAAATGCAAAAAGCGAATATTATTTTTGAAGTCAAATTTTTGGAAAAGAGGGAAATAATGAAACGAATTACTTGTATCATTTTATTGTTGATCGGTCTTCTATTTGTTGGAGTGAAGTATCATGAATTACAAGAAAAGTATCACGATCAAGAAGCTACAATTACGAAGTTAAAAAAAGAAAAAAGTGAGAAGTCAATTGTCATATCTGAGCCACAAACTGATAGTAACAGAGAAAAAGATGGTAAAACAAAAGAAAAAGAAGTTCTGGAATCTTTTGTGGACGCTTATGTTAATTTCCAGTCTATAGATGATCGAAATCAATCAGTGATGGATTTTGTAACAAAAGATTGTCAAAAAGAAAATGCGCTTGATATAAAAGTTCATGCGGATTTTGATAGTAAGGGAACGATTGAAAGTAGCTATCAAAGTATATCTGATCCAGATAGTTTTATTGTGTTAGGAAAAGAAGAAAGTCGTGGAGCGTCTCATGCCTTCTTGATGAATGTTCATTTTACCAATGACAAAATAGATTCTTATACTTACAAATATATGGCACAAAACTAAATGAGGTTTGTTATAATAAGATAAAAAGGAGTTTTTTCAATGAAACGTTTCGTAGGTGTTGCTTTGTTATTAATCTCTTTAGGGATTTTTGGGGCTTGTGGTAGTCAAACCAATAAACTTGATGAGAAGGCGCAAAAAGCGGAAAAAGAGGTGCTTAGTTATTGGAATGAACTACACAAAGAAAAACGAGAAGAAGAACATGGTTCTACATTTGAAGGAAAGCTAACAGAGAAAGATGTAGAAAAAGTTTATTACTCTGGAAAAGATTTTAATGAGTATATTTTTGTCACAAAAGTTCCATTGTATTCTGATCCTCAATTAAAGGAAAAAGAAAATGAAATTACTAATTACTATATGTATAAAAATGGTGATTCAAATTTAATTAGTGATAAAGAATTTGAACAATTGATTAAAGATAAAAGTAGTAATTTCGTGAAAATTTACGAAGCTGATTAAATAATATAGAATAAAAATAACAAGACAACACTACTATTTTTAGTAGTGTTCTTTTTTGTTTGAATAAAAAATGAGGTGTTTAAATGGTAGTTATAACAAAAAATGAATTAATGAGACTAGGATATGGAAAGTATCAGTCTGAAGGAATCATACGACAAGCAAAAGCAATTATGGTTTCAAAAGGTTATACCTATTATGAAAATAGAAGATTGGGACTGGTGCCTGTTGAATCTGTAGAAGAAGTTTTAGGTATGAAGATAGAGGTAGCGGAGGATTTGCAGAATCATGGTTAATTTTAAAAAAGATAACAATGGGAAATATTATTTTACTGCTAGTTTGGGATTCGACAAACGAACAGGAAAAAGAGTACAAAAAAAACGGAGAGGGTTTAAAACAATTAAAGAAGCAAAAAAAGCGTACGCCGAACTTGTTTCTAATTATGGAAAAGAAGCAGAAACTTCTCAAAGCACTATGCTATTTGAGGAGTTTTTTTATAAATTATTCCTACCTTATTATCAAGGGAAAGTGGAAGAAAGGACATATAAAAATCGGTTATCTACAATCAAAAAAACTTTCTCTTATTTCTTTAAAATGGAGTTAAGAGAAATACGACCAATTGACATTCAAAAGTGGCAAAATAGTTTATTGAGCAAATATAAAAACTCTTATGTAAGAAACATATATGGGATTTTCCAGATGTCATTAGATCGAGCAGTTGTTTTGGGATTACTTGAAAAGAATCCTGCAAAAATTATTGGAAATGTGAAGAAAAAGAAAACTACAGTTGATTTTTGGACAAAAGAAGAATTTGAAAAAGTCATTTCAACTTTTTATATTAATGATTTGTACCAACATTTTGGTTTTATTTGTATTTGGTTACTTTTTATGACCGGTATGCGTTTGGGAGAAGCCACTGCATTAGGTTGGAAAGATATTGATTTTGAAAATAAAAACTTGCGTGTGAATAAAACACTTTATTATAAGAATGCCAAAACCTATGAGTTTGTAGAACCAAAAACAGCTTCTAGTATCCGTACAATCGAACTAGATGATGATACAATTGCTTTTTTAAAAGCTTGGAAGGAACGTCAAGACTCAATAGGAGGTATGTCGTTTGTACTTTCTTATAATGGAACACCAACTCAGAAATATACAATCCGTCATATTATGAGAAGACATGCAACACTTGCTGGTGTTCATATGATCCGCATACATGGGTTAAGGCACAGTCATGCTTCTTTGCTTATATCACAACAAAAAGATGCACTTCGAATTAAGGAAAGGTTAGGACATGCTGATGTACAAACGACTTTAGGAACTTATGGTCATTTGTATCCAAATTCATTGAGAGAGATAGCGAATGATTTGACTGGATCTATCCAAACTAATTTTTCTAAAAGCAACCTGACACCTGAAACTAAGAATCAGTTTACGACAGATAAAAAAAGGAATAATGAACACAAGTGTGACCAAACTGTGACCACACCAAAAGAAAAACGCTAGAAAACCTATAATATAGGCATTTCTAGCGGTTTGTTTATTATTCCCACTCCACAGTTGCAGGTGGTTTAGACGTAATATCGTACACGATACGGTTGACGTGTGCCACTTCGTTGACGATACGAACAGAGATTTTTTGCAAGACGTCCCAAGGGATGCGAGCAAAGTCAGCTGTCATGCCATCGATGGAAGTAACAGCGCGGATACCGACAGTGTAATCATACGTACGGCCATCGCCCATAACACCAACAGAACGGATACCTGGTAAGACTGTAAAGTATTGCCAGATGTCACGATCTAATCCAGCCGCAGCGATTTCTTCACGCAAGATTGCATCAGATTCGCGGACGATTTCTAATTTTTCTTCACTGATTTCACCTAGTACACGGATACCTAGACCTGGTCCAGGGAAAGGTTGACGCCATACGATTGAATCGGGCATACCTAATTGTGTTCCTAATTCACGGACTTCATCTTTGAAGAGTGTGTTCAAAGGTTCGATCAATTCAAATTGCATATCTTCTGGAAGACCACCAACGTTGTGGTGAGACTTGATTGTTTGAGCTGTCTCAGTACCACTTTCGATCACGTCAGTATAAAGTGTGCCTTGTGCCAAGAAAGCAACGCCTTCTTCACCAGCTAATTTCGTTGCTTCATCATCAAAAACATACACAAATTCATTTCCGATGATTTTGCGTTTTTGTTCAGGATCAGAAACACCAGCTAGTTTATCTAGGAAACGTTTTTTGGCATCGACTTTGATGATGTTCAAGCCAAATTTACCGCCTAGGCTTTCCATTACTTGGTCAGCTTCGCCTTTACGCAATAGGCCATGGTCAACGAAGATCGATGTTAATTGATCACCGATTGCTTTTTGTAAAAGAACGCCGACAACACTAGAGTCTACGCCGCCTGAAAGACCAAGTAAAACTTTTTTGTCGCCTACTTGTTGACGGATTTTTTCGATTTGCATATCGATGAAGTTATCCATTGTCCAGTTGCCTTCGCAATGGCAGACATCAAATGCAAAGTGACGTAATAATTCGATCCCGTATTCGGAATGACGCACTTCTGCATGGAATTGGATACCATAGAAGTTGCGTGTTGTATCTTGGATTGATGCAATTGGGCAATCTTTGCTTGTTCCGACGATTTCAAAACCTTCAGGAACTTTTGTTACCAAGTCACCATGACTCATCCAAACAGTTTGTTGTTTTGGTGTTTCATTGAACAACACAGCATCGTCAGCAGTTACTTCTAAGAGTGCTTTTCCGTATTCGCGGTTTTTGGCTGGTTCAACTGATCCACCTAATTTATAAGTGATCAATTGCATACCATAACAAATCCCTAATACTGGAATTCCTAAGTTAAAGATCTCTGGATCGATTCCAAAAGCATTTTCATCATACACACTGTTTGGTCCACCAGAAAGAATGATCCCTTTCGGATTCATTGCTTTTACTTCTTCTGCAGTAATGCGGTGGCTCAATAGTTCGGAAAAGACTCCCAAATCACGGATGCGTCGTGTAATCAATTGGTTATACTGGCTACCATAATCTAATACGATAATCTTTTCAACGTTTGTCATATCGGCAACGTTTGTCACATTTATTACCCCTATCCCTTTAAATTTTATCTCAAAATAGATGAAACTATTTTAAAATGCTAATATTTTCGCATGAAAATCGAATCGATGATATGATTTTCAGTTTTATGGAGAATTATATCTGCTCTGCTGCGAGTAGGCAAGATATATTCGTTTAAATTCTTTAAATTCACATTTTTCCATACTTCTTTTGCCATTTTGAACGCATCTTCGCGATCGCCGATAGCAAATCGATAGTAATAGTTTTGTGGATTTTGAAAAGCTGTATCGAGCAAGGCACCGAAACGATCAAGGTACCATTTTTCGATCAGTGATGAATCTGCGTCAACGTAAACGGAAAAGTCAAAAAAGTCGCTGACGTAAATTTGTTGGTTGGCTGGTAGTTGAAGCGTGTTGATTCCTTCAACGATCAGAATATCTGGTTGTTGGATCAACTCATATTCATCAGGAATGATATCATAGACGTCATGTGAGTAGACTGGGACTTTGATTTCTTCCTGACCGGATTTGACTTTATTTAGGAAGTCAATGAGCATTTCCATATTGTAACTTTCTGGGAATCCTTTACGATCCATGATCCCTCGTTCTTTTAAGACCTTGTTAGGGTAGAGAAAACCGTCAGTTGTAATCAACTGAACATTTCTCCGCTTAAAGGTACGAGATAAGATTGTTTGCAGTAGGCGAGCAGTGGTGCTTTTACCAACGGCGACACTTCCGGCGATCCCAATGATGAATGGTGATACCTCCACGTATTTATGAAGAAAAAGACCTTTACTCAAAGTAAGAGATTCAAATTCTTTCATATAAAGATAGATCAGATGAGCAAGAGGAACATAAATGTCTCGAACATCTTGCATCGAAATACGGTCATTCAAACTCTTGATTTTATCTAATTCATCTTGGGTCAATGGTGCTTGCCCGTTACGATAAAATTCACGCCATTCTTCTCTTGCGACACGGTAGTAATTCATTGGATCATTCATAATAGCCTCATAGCCTCCTGCATTCTCCCATCAATGGATTTATTTTAACACAAAACATTCCTAAACCCCACCACTTGGGAGGAAAGCTTTGTCTTTTTTGGGTATTTTTCCATAGTCGGAAGAAAAAATAACTCTCAAGGGTTCTAGTCTGACTTGCACCTCTGTACATAAAACGATAGACTATGGACAACTAACAAAGTAAGAAGGGTGGACATTATGACAAACCACTATTATTCAGAAAACCCCGATACAGCCCATGATTTTGAGGAATGGCCGTTTGAATTAAAGGGAAAAATATTCCGATTTGTGACTGATTCTGGCGTATTTTCACGTGAAACAGTCGATTACGGTTCACGTGTATTGATTGATGCATTTGACTGGGAAGAATTACCAAGTGAAGGGAAGATATTAGATGTTGGTTGTGGCTATGGACCAATCGGATTAGCTATTGCTTTTGCGAGTCAGCGAATGGTGGAGATGGTCGATATCAATTCACGGGCAGTTGAGTTGGCACAGGGAAATGCCAAACGGAACCAAATTAAAAATGTGGAGATCCACCAATCAAATATCTATGAAGATGTCCAAGAAGAAGGCTATGCTGCTATTGTCAGTAATCCGCCTATCCGTGCAGGGAAAAAAGTGGTCCATGAAATATTGACGGAGGCGTATCCGCGATTAAAAACAGGTGGAACATTGACGATCGTGATCCAAAAGAAACAGGGAGCACCGAGCGCACAGAAAAAAATGCTAGAAACTTTTGGGAATGCGGAGATCATTACCAAAGACAAAGGCTACTACATTATCAAAAGTGTGAAAGAATAAATGAAATAATGGGATATCGTGACTATTCATCGTTTTTTGCTCTTTTTAGAAAAGCAGCGATGTGAATGGATATAAATTTTTTTTCTATGAGTAGAATATTTTGAGAGATGATTTATACAGATTTAGGAGGCTGAGGCATAGAATGTCTCGGCTTTTTTTGTTTCGTTGAAGCTTAGATAAAAAAGGGGAAGTAAGTAAAGCATTCTGTCTATTTTCTAGCTATTCTTTTTGAAAGGGTTTTGGTAAACTAAAAAAGAATTTATACAAAGGGGGAGAAGAAGTGAAATTAACGATCAGAGATATCGCAGAGATGGCTGGCGTTTCTGTGACGACTGTCTCACAGATATTGAACAATAAAGGAAGTCGTTTTAGTGATAAAACCAGAAAAAAAGTATTGGAGATCGTGAATGAGCATCACTACAAACCTGATTATTTTGCCTCCAATGTGATCAATCGTCATTCTAAGACGATCGGGATGATCGTGCCTGATGTGACCGACTTTTTCTTCTCTAAATTGATTGAAGGGGTCGAAAGTTATTTAAATCCGTTGGGGTATGTGATCATGCTGTGTAATTCTCGGCATAGTCAGGAGAATGAAATCAAATATTTACAAGAACTCTCTCATCGCTCGGTAGATGGCATCTTATTGGCTACCCCGAATGTCTTGCCTGATGCGTATTCTTTAGATAGTGGGTTTTATACGAACATGCCGATCATCTTGATCGATCGGGGACTAAACCGTAGAGACAATGGGCGCTTGCTTGTGAAAGAATATGAAGGGGCTTACCAAGCGGTATCGTTGTTCATTGAAAATGGACATACTAAGATCGGTATGCTGAAGGAAACAACTGGTTACTATCAATTGGAAGAGCGGTTCAATGGATATCGCCATGCGCTAAAAGATCATGGTATTCCTTTTAACGGCAAGCTTGTTGAACAGGGTGAATTGACGGTACAAGGTGGTTATGAATCTTCCAAGAGATTGCTACGCCACAAAGATATTACTGCAATTTTTTGTGGGAATGATGCGATGGCGATTGGTTGTTACCAAGCAATCGATGAGTTAGGGAAAAAAATCCCGGAAGATATTTCAGTCATTGGGTTTGATGGGCTAAAACTTTCTGAATATATGATCCCCAAATTGACAACGGTTAAACAACCAAGTTTTGATATTGGTTTTTATGCTGCTCGCTTTTTGATCGACACGATTGAATTTCCTCAACGCAAAGTTCCGAACAAAGTCTTTGAAACAAAATTAATTATTCGTGAGAGCATAAAAACATTGACAACGGGCTAACTGGGCGGTATATTGCTTATGTAAGTGTTTACAAAGGCTAAGTATAGCCCTTTGCATTTTTAGTAAACTGGTTTACTAAAGTGGTTTACCTTTTATAAAAATCCTGTATAATACCGAATGAAGACAAGGAGGATCAGGCAATGCGAATGGTGGATCTGATTGAAAAAAAGAGGGACGGAAACGAATTATCAACGAAAGAAATCGACTATATTATTACGAATTATACGAGTGGTAACATTCCTGATTATCAAATCAGCGCATTGCTAATGGCGATCTTCTATCAAGATATGACGGATCGAGAAATTACTGACTTGACACTGGCAATTGCACATTCAGGGGATGTGATCGATTTGAGTCCATTAGATGGGATCAAAGTCGACAAACATTCGACTGGTGGTGTAGGAGATACGACAACGTTGATCTTAGCGCCGTTAGTAGCTAGTGTGGGTGTAACAGTGGCAAAAATGTCTGGCAGAGGACTTGGTTATACGGGCGGAACGCTAGATAAATTAGAAGCGATCCCAGGGTTTAAGATCGAACTTTCTGATGAAGAATTTATCCGGATCGTCAATGACAGCAAGGTTGCGGTTATTGGTCAATCGGGAAATCTTGCACCAGCAGATAAAAAGTTATATGCCTTACGGGATGTGACAGCGACAGTTGACTCGATTCCTTTGATCGCAAGTTCGATCATGAGTAAAAAAATCGCCGCGGGAGCGGATGCAATCGTATTAGACGTCACTACTGGTGATGGGGCATTTATGAAGAACATCGAGGATGCCCGACGATTAGCGAAAACAATGACCAGTATTGGTAAACTAGCGAATCGACAAACAGTTGCAGTGATTTCTGATATGTCTGAACCATTGGGTGAGGCAATTGGCAACAGTCTGGAAGTCGTCGAAGCTATTGATACATTAAAAGGCAACGGGCCGGAAGATTTGGTGGAAATGTGTTACGCATTGGGAAGCCAAATGATGGTATTAGCAAAACAAGCGGCTACGATCGATGAAGCAAGAGTACAACTTAAAGAAGCGTTGGAATCTGGCAAAGCTTTGTTGAAATTCAAAGAAATGATCCAAAATCAAGGGGGCGACCCAAGTGTGGTGGATCAGCCTGAACGATTGCTGACGGCGAAGTATGTAAGCGAGCTTCCTGCGAAGGAAAGTGGCATTGTGTCGAAACTTGTTGCGAATGAGTTGGGGATTGCCGCAATGATGTTGGGAGCTGGCCGTAAAACGAAAGATGATGCTATCGATCATGCGGTAGGGCTTAAATTAAATAAAAAAATCGGCGATCCTGTCCAAGAGGGCGAATCTTTATTAACGATCTATAGTAATGAAGAAGATATCTCTTCTGTGAAAGAATTGCTTTATCAAAATATTGAAATCAGTGATTCGGCTGAGAAGCCTACTTTAATACACGACATTATCACAGAATAAAAAGGAGAGAAAAAAATGGAATTGAATCGAATGATCGACCATACAATTTTAAAAGCAGATGCTTCAGAAACGGATGTCATGCGTATCATTGAAGAAGCAAAGAAATATCATTTCTATTCTGTCTGTATCAATCCAACATGGGTTTCTTTAGCAAAAGAAAATCTAAAAGGTGAACCGGTAGCGGTCTGCACGGTGATTGGGTTTCCTCTAGGGGCTAACACATCAGAAACAAAGGCTTTTGAAACAACAAATGCCATTGAAAACGGCGCAGATGAAGTAGATATGGTCATCAATATTGGTGCATTGAAATCACAACAATATGGAAAAGTACAACAAGATATCGAAGCAGTAGTTGAAGCAGCCAAAGATCGTGCATTAGTGAAAGTGATCATTGAAACAGCGCTACTAAACCATGAAGAAATCATCAAAGCTTGCGAACTTGCGAAAGCAGCTGGAGCAGATTTCGTCAAAACATCTACTGGTTTTTCAACTGGTGGTGCCAAAGTAGAAGATGTTCGATTGATGCGTCAAACTGTAGGCCCAGAAATGGGTGTGAAAGCATCAGGTGGCATCCATAATGAAGCGGAAGCTTTAGCAATGGTTGAAGCTGGAGCAACACGGATCGGTACTAGCGCAGGCGTTTCGATCATGTCTGGCTCAACAGGTGAAGGATACTAATTTTAAGGAGAAGCTTATGTCAGAAGTGAAACAAGAGTGGATCGATACTGCAATAGAGGCCTTGGATAAAGCCTACGTTCCATATTCCCATTTTCCTGTAGGAGCATGTTTAGTGACTGAATCAGGGCGAACGTATCAAGGAATCAACATCGAAAATGCATCATTTGGCTTAACAAATTGTGCCGAGCGTACAGCATTCTTCAAAGCAATCTCTGAAGGAGAAAGGTCATTTACACACTTGGTTGTGTCTGGGCATACACCAGATCCGATTTCTCCTTGCGGTGCTTGTCGGCAAGTCATGGCTGAATTTTGTTCACCGGATATGCCAGTAACTTTGATTGGCGATAACGGTGTCATGAAATCCACAACTGTGGAGGGATTGTTACCTTACGCATTTACAGAAAAAGATTTATAACTCACGTTCATTCAGTCAGCTGACTGTTGAAAAATAAAACAATTATTTTAGGGGGCTTTACAGAAATGAAAAAAGCAAAATTATTTGGTTTAGGTGCTGTAGCGTTATCTGCTGGGTTATTATTGGGCGCATGTGGCAACGGCGGCGATTCAGACTCTACTGATTCCACTGGTGGAGGCAGCTCTTCAAAAACAACAACTGCAGCATTGATCACAGACACAGGTGGTGTCGATGACCGTTCATTCAACCAGTCAGCTTGGGAAGGACTAGAAGCTTGGGGGAAAGACCATGATCTTTCACGCGGAAATGATGGATTCCAATACTTCCAATCATCAAATGAATCGGATTATATTCCAAATATCGACCAAGCCTTGAATGCCGGATTTAAAACAATTTTTGGGATTGGTTATAAATTAAAACCTGCAATCGAAGAACAAGCTGGTTCTAATCCTGAAACAAACTTTGCGATTATCGATGACGTAATCGAAGGAAAAGACAATGTCGTTTCAGCAACATTTAAAGATAACGAAGCTTCTTATCTTGCAGGGATTGCAGCAGCATACACAACTGAAACAAATACTGTTGGATTTATCGGCGGGGTAAAAGGTGAAGTAATCGACCGTTTTGATGCTGGATTTAAAGCCGGTGTTGATGCAGGAGCGAAAGCTTTGAATAAAGATGTAAAAGTCTTGAACCAATATGCAGGTGACTTCTCAGCACCAGATAAAGGTCGTTCAATTGCACAAGGTATGTACGCTCAAAATGCGGATATCATTTTCCATGCTTCAGGTGGTACTGGTAACGGTGTATTCCAAGAAGCTAAATCATTGAATGAATCTGGCGACAAAAAAGTTTGGGTAATCGGTGTTGACCGTGACCAATCTGACGAAGGCGACTACACTTTAAATGGCGAAAAGAAAAACTTCACATTGACATCTACACTTAAAGGTGTGGGAACTGTTGTAGAAGACTTAGCACAAAAATCAGCTGATGGTAAATTCCCTGGTGGCAAACACACAGTTTATGGATTGAAAGAAGACGGTGTGGGTATCACTGAAGGTCAACTTTCAGATGAAGCGAAAAAAGCAATTGATGAAGCAAAAGAAAAAATCATTTCAGGAGATATCAAAGTACCAGAAACTCCTAAAAGCTAATTAAGTTTTATTCGATAGAGGTCGGGACAGAAGTGTTTCACTCCGAAAAATAAGAAGGGATTCACGGGAATTGTTTTTCACATCTTTGTGGATTTTCAGATTATTTCTCGAAGGTGGTGCTTTTGTTCCCGCCATTTATTCATAGAGTGTGAGGCAAAAGTATTGCTTACTTTTGTCCCATATTCTATGAATAAATATATTTTGATCTATTGTTTCTTTATCAAGGTGTTGTAAGAAGTGGGTTCTTGTCATCGGAGCAAAGCGCTTCTTTCACAACCTCTATTAAACGGTGTTCAAAGGCCAACTCCTTGAAATAAGCCTGAATTTTTAAAAATATGAAAAGCTATTTTAAAAAATTCTTTCTTATTATCATCGGAGCAAAGCGGCCTTTTCACAACCTCTTGATAAGGGAACAATCCCCTGAAGTATTTTGCTTCATTTTAAGATTTATATAGAAATAGAAATCTTTGTTAATCGTTGCCTAGACAGAAATCGTTAGGATGTGAAAAATGTGGTTCAAGAAAATATTGTCATAGAAATGCGGAATATCACCAAACAATTTGGTACATTCAAAGCAAATGACAACATCAATTTACAAGTGAGAGCTGGTGAGATCCACGCTTTGCTTGGAGAAAATGGTGCCGGGAAATCAACATTGATGAATGTACTATCGGGTCTTTTAGAACCGACTTCAGGTGAGATCCTGATGCATGGGAAAGAAGTGAAGATTACAAGCCCAACAAAAGCTAATCAGCTAGGTATCGGAATGGTCCATCAGCATTTTATGTTAGTGGATGCTTTTACGGTCACAGAAAATATTGTTTTGGGTAGCGAACCCAGCCGAGCAGGGGTGCTTAATCGCCGCAAAGCTCGTGAAGAAATCAAAAAACTTTCAGAGCAATATGGGTTGTCGGTTAATCCAGATGCCTATGTTCGTGATATCTCTGTAGGGATGGAACAACGGGTCGAAATTTTAAAAACACTTTATCGTGGAGCAGATGTATTGATTTTTGATGAACCAACCGCTGTATTGACTCCTCAAGAAATTGATGAATTGATTCTTATCATGAAAGAGTTAGTGAAGGAAGGCAAATCCATCATTTTGATTACGCACAAATTAGACGAAATCAAAGCTGTAGCTGACCGTTGTACTGTTATCAGACGTGGACAAGGGATCGGTACAGTCAATGTGAAAGATGTCTCTTCTCAACAATTAGCAGATATGATGGTGGGACGTACTGTTTCATTTAAAACAATGAAGAAAGAAGCACGTCCGCAAGAAGTAGTATTGTCCATTGAAAATCTAGTAGTCAAAGAAAATCGAGGACTAGACGCAGTCAAAGATCTTAGCTTAGAAGTACGGGCTGGTGAAGTGCTAGGGATTGCGGGAATCGACGGGAATGGTCAATCTGAGTTGATCCAAGCATTGACAGGCTTGCGAAAAGCAGAAAGTGGCACAATCCGCTTGAAGGGTGACGATATCACCAATAAGAAACCGCGTAAAATCTCAGAGTCTGGCGTAGGTCATGTGCCTGAAGATAGACATAAATATGGACTGGTACTAGATATGACTTTAGCTGAAAATATCACTTTACAGACGTATTATCAAAAACCATATAGTAAGAATGGGTTACTGAATTACTCGGTCATCAACGAGCATGCACGCGACTTGATCGAAGAGTACGATGTACGGACAACAAATGAAATCGTACCGGCAAAAGCACTCTCAGGTGGAAATCAGCAAAAAGCGATCATTGCACGTGAAGTAGATCGTGATCCAGATTTGCTGATTGTTGCGAATCCTACTCGAGGGCTAGATGTAGGAGCCATTGAATTTATTCATAAACGTTTGATTGAACAAAGAGATAAATTCAAAGCTGTTTTATTGATTAGTTTTGAGTTGGAAGAAATCTTGAATGTGTCGGATCGAATCGCCGTGATCCATGAAGGGAAAATCGTCGGTATCGTCGATCCAAAAGAAACATCTGAAAATGAACTAGGATTACTTATGGCGGGCTATTCTTTGGAAGAAGCAAGAAGAGAGTTAGAAAAGGTTGGTGGCGCACATGAATGATCGCAGTGAGAAGTTTCGTAATCTGCTAGTACCGGTATTTTCAGTAATTTTAGGATTGATCTTAGGCGCTATTTTGATGGCTGCTTTTGGATTTAAACCAATTCAAGGTTATTCTTCGATGTTGAATGCTTCACTTGGTTCACAACGAAGTATCGGAGAGACATTAAGACAAGCAACGCCATTGATTTTTACAGCGTTAGGTTTCTCGGTAGCTAACTCTGCGGGCTTCTTTAATATCGGGCTTTCAGGACAAGCGCTTTGCGGTTGGATCGTTAGTGTCTGGGTAGCATTGGCATTTCCTGATCTGCCAAAAGTGGTTTTATTGCCGCTTTGTGTGATCTTAGGAGCCTTAGCAGGAGCAATGGCAGCAGCTATTCCTGGTTTGCTACGTGCCTTTTTCGGAACAAGTGAAGTAATTGTAACGATCATGATGAACTATATTTTACTTTATCTTAGTACATTCGCCTTACATGACGTGATGCCGGAAAGCTACCGTTCTAGTTTGGATTCATCAAACTTAGTTGGACAAAATGCCTCATTGAGAGTGCCTTGGCTTACTCAAATGTTCGGTGGTTCCCGTGTAAATGCAGGATTGTTTTTAGCACTTATTGCTTTGTTCCTCGTTTGGTTGCTTATGAAGAAGACAACGTTGGGATTTGAAGTGCGTTCGGTCGGATTAAATCCTTTTGCTTCGGAGTATGCAGGGATGAGCAGCAAGCGTACGATTGTTTTATCTATGGTGATTTCAGGCGCTTTAGCAGGGCTAGGCGGAGTAGTTGAAGGACTAGGAACATACCAAAACTTCTTCGTTCAAACCACTTCACTATCCATCGGTTTTGATGGGATGGCGGTTTCGCTATTAGGTTCTGGATCAGCAATTGGAATCCTTCTTTCAGCGATCTTGTTCAGTATCTTGAAGATCGGTGGACTGGGAATGCAGACAGGTGCAGGAGTACCATTTGAGATCGTGAATGTTTCGATCGCCTTGATTATTTTCTTCGTTGGAATCAATTTCTTGATTCGCTTTATCATGGCGAAACTATTCCAAGGAAAGAAACAAGCAGCAATCGTTGCAACGGTCGAGTCGAACCCAACAAGTCAGAATAAAGAAGGAGGAGAGCTCTAATGTCAACAGTCGAATTGATTGCTTTGATCCTTACATCTACACTCGTTTATTCAACGCCTTTGATCTTGACCTCTTTAGGTGGAACTTTTTCTGAGCGCAGTGGGATCGTTAACGTAGGTTTAGAAGGTATCATGGTCATGGGTGCATTTAGTGCGGTTGTTTTCAACTTGACGATGAGCCCTGAATTAGGTGCAATGACGCCTTGGATCGCTATCCTAGTTGGTGGGGTCGTCGGTGTCTTATTCTCCTTGCTGCATGCAGTAGCAACGGTTAGTTTACGTGCAGACCACATTATCAGTGGTACGGTCATCAACTTGATGGCTCCCGCATTAGGTGTATTTTTAATCAAAGCATGGTATGGTAAAGGTCAAACGGATAACATCTCCGTAAACTTAGGGTATTTCTCCTTCCCAGGTCTATCAGATATTCCTGTGATCGGGCCGATATTCTTTAAAAATACCTTTTTACCAGCTTATTGTGCGATCTTGATTGCTGTTCTTGCGTGGTTTATCATCTTTAAAACCAAGTTTGGACTACGTCTACGTTCGGTTGGTGAGAATCCTCAAGCCGCAGATACACTAGGAATCAATGTATATGCGATGCGTTATTCAGGTGTATTGATCTCAGGTCTTCTAGGAGGAATGGGCGGTGCTGTTTTTGCCCAGTCTATCTCAGGTAATTTTTCTGCCGGAACGATTGTTGGACAAGGGTTCATTTCAATGGCAGCAATGATTTTTGGTAAGTGGAATCCGCTAGGCGCAATGGCCGCTTCTTTATTCTTCGGTTTTGCGCAAAGCTTAAGTATCATCGGCGCACAATTGCCAGTGATTTCTTCAATACCGCCAGTTTTATTACAGATCGCGCCTTATCTATTAACGATCATCGTTTTGGTCATTTTCTTAGGAAAAGCATCTGGGCCTAAAGCAAACGGTAAAAATTATATCAAATCAAAATAAACTTTTAGTGCATAAAAAGGGCGGGTTACGGGAACTATTTTTCGGCTCGTCCTTTTTGATTTATATAGTTAAAAAATAAAAGGAAAGAAGGAATATTCATGTTTAAACGCGTACATTTGATCGTCATGGATTCAGTTGGAATCGGAGAAGCACCCGATGCAGAAAAATTTGGTGATAAAGGTTCAGATACACTAGGCCACATCGCAAAAGAAGCAGGTTTGACCATTCCTCATTTAGAACAATTGGGACTAGGAACGATTCGTCCATTAGAAGGAGTAGAAGCTGTAGCTGATCATCAGGGGTATGCGACAAAATTAGAAGAAGTGTCTGTTGGTAAAGATACGATGACAGGTCATTGGGAGATCATGGGTCTAAATATCAAAACGCCATTTCGTGTGTTCCCTAATGGATTTCCAGAGGAGCTTCTAAAACAAATCGAAGAATTCTCCGGTCGTAAAATCGTTTGTAACAAACCATATAGTGGAACCGCTGTTATTGATGATTACGGCGAACATCAAATGAAGACAGGCGATTTGATCGTGTATACCTCAGCAGATCCAGTTTTGCAAATTGCGGCACATGAAGAAATCATTCCTTTAGAAGAATTATATCGGATCTGCCAGTTTGTCCGTGACATCACGAAAGATGATCCATATATGATCGGTCGGATCATTGCTCGTCCTTATGTCGGCGAACCAGGCAACTTCACACGGACAAGTAACCGCCATGATTACGCACTAGATCCATTTGGCCATACGGTATTAGATTCATTGAAGGATGCAGGCAAAGATGTAATTGCTGTTGGAAAAATCAACGATATCTTCAATGGTCAAGGGATAACAGAATTTGTTCGCACGAAGAGCAACATGGATGGTGTCGATCAATTGCTAAATGTCATGAAAAAAGATTTTACAGGGATCAGTTTTACGAACCTAGTTGATTTTGATGCCTTGTATGGTCATCGTCGTGATGTAGTAGGGTACGCACATGCGATCGAAGATTTTGATTTACGAATACCTGAATTATTGGATGCAATGACAGAAGATGACTTGCTGATGATCACGGCTGACCACGGAAACGATCCAACATTCCCTGGAACAGACCATACACGGGAATATGTTCCATTACTTGTCTACAGCAAAAAAATGAAGGAACAAGGCAGCTTGCCTCAAGGATACTACTCTGACATTTCTGCAACGATCGCAGAGAACTTCGATGTTCCAGCAACTGAAAATGGCGAAAGTTTCTTGAAACTGTTGAAATAATCAAAAAACGAGCGTGGGACAAAAGTAAGAAACACTTCTGTCCCAGCCTCGATTCAAGAAGAGTTCATGTAAAGGATTTTGTAAAAGAGCCATCTTGCTTTAAATGATAAAAATCAGCTGTTGAGAATGTGGAGACCATTTGTTTGAACAAAAGGAAGAATTCTACAAATGATCAATAGAGAAAAATTTTTAAAATAGGAGAAAGTAAATGACCCAATTAAGCGAAATGTTACAAGAAACGACGCAATTTATTCAGTCACAAGGAGTAAAAGAAATCGATTTTGGCTTGATCCTAGGTTCAGGATTAGGTGAATTAGCAGAGGAAATCGAAGAAGCTATCACGATTCCTTACGATCAGATTCCCTTCTTTCCAACATCAACAGTTGTTGGGCATGCAGGTCAACTTGTTTACGGCACGTTATCAGGAAAAAAAGTATTAGCGATGCAAGGACGTTTCCATTTTTATGAAGGCCATTCGATGCAGACAGTGACATATCCCGTTCGTGTCATGGCAGCATTAAAGGCACACTCAGTGATAGTCACAAATGCTTGTGGCGGGGTGAATGAATCATTTGCTCCTGGCGATCTAATGGTGATTACCGATCATATCAATTTCACGGGCCAAAATCCATTGGTTGGACCAAATGATGATGAAATCGGTCCGCGCTTCCCGGATATGAGCGATGCGTACACAGCTAGCTATCGTGAAATCGCACAAAAAGCAGCGGAAAACTTAGCGTTGAATCTAAAAGAAGGCGTATATATGGGATATTCTGGTCCAACTTATGAAACACCCGCAGAAATCCGGATGTCACGAACAATGGGGGCAGATGCTGTCGGTATGTCTACGGTTCCGGAAGTGATTGTAGCGGCACACAGTGGTTTGAAAGTATTAGGGATTTCATGTATTACGAATCTTGCAGCAGGAATGCAAGCAAATCTGAATCATGAAGAAGTAGTAGAAACTACGCAACGTGTCAAACAATCTTTTAAAGCACTGATCAAAGAAGTATTAGTGTTACTATAAAACCAAAGGAGCAAGGAATATGAGTGTGCATATCGAAGCAAAACCGGGAGAAATCGCAGATAAGATCCTACTACCAGGAGATCCATTACGGGCAAAGTATATCGCTGAAACATTTTTAGAAAACCCTGTATGTTATAACGAGGTTCGTGGAATGCTTGGCTTTACAGGTACGTATAAAGGAGAACGAGTTTCTGTGCAAGGAACAGGAATGGGGATGCCTTCTGCAACGATCTATGCCCATGAACTGATCCATTCATATGATGTGAAGAAATTGATCCGAGTAGGGACTTGTGGCGCATTATCAAAGGATGTCCATGTTCGCGATTTAGTTTTGGCACAAGGAGCAGCTACTAGTTCTTCCATGATCGAAAAGAATTTCCAAGCATTTCATTTCCCGCCAATCAGTGATTTCGATCTACTATTAAAGGCGTATGGACTAGCGAAGGATAAAGGGTATAGAACACATGTTGGCAACGTACTTTCAGAAGATACGTTTTATAAAGATGATCTGACTGAAACATTCAAATTAGCTGAACTAGGTGTTTTAGGTGTTGAGATGGAAGCAGCTGCCTTATATTATTTAGGTGCAAAATATCATGTTCAAACACTGGCGATCATGACAGTCAGTGACCATTTGATTACTGGAGAAGAAACATCCGCAGAGGAACGCCAGACAACATTCAATGAAATGATCGAAGTTGGTTTGGAAACAGCGATTGCAAAATAAAAAGAAAAAAACCTTAGGGATCAACGGGTAAGTTGATTTCCTAAGGTTTTTTGACCTATAATTTTTGATTATAAGTAGTATTTTTTAGCAACTGTTAAATCATCGTTTAATTCATAAACAAGTGGTTGACCAGTTGGGATTTCAAGATCCATGATGTCTTCATCAGAGATTCCTTCAATGTGTTTTGCTAAAGCACGTAGAGAGTTACCGTGTGCAGCTACTAAAACAGTTTTGTTGTCTAGTAAAGCTGGAGCGATTTCGTCTTGCCAGAATGGTAAAGCACGTTCCAAAGTAACTTTTAAGTTTTCGCCACCAGGAATATCGCGTTTGTCTAACATTGCATAACGACGATCGTTTGCAGCAGAACCTTCGTCACTTTCGTCCATTAATGGAGGAAGAGTGTCGTATGAACGACGCCAGATGTGTACTTGGTCATCTCCGTATTTTTCAGCTGTTTCTTTTTTGTTCAAACCTTGTAACTTACCATAATGACGTTCGTTTAAGCGCCATGATTTGATTTGAGGAACCCATAATTGATCTGAGTATTCTAAAATCAAGTTACATGTTTTGATTGCACGAGTTAAAACAGAAGTATAAGCAACGTCAAATTCGATTCCAGCTTCTTTGATTTTGCGTCCGCCTTCTTTTGCTTCTTCGATTCCTTCTGGTGCTAAGTTTACGTCAGCCCAACCAGTAAATTGGTTTAATGCATTCCATTCACTAAGACCATGACGAGAAAAAACTAATTTTGGCATGTTTAGCTCTCCTTTAAGATAGGTTTTATTTCTGAAAATTTCAGTTCTGCTTTATTGTACAATTTTTTTGCCTAGATTTCCATTGAAAAATGAAGTTAGTTCCTTGAGAAAAGGATCATTAGAAGATAAAAGAACAAAAAACAGCGTAATACGCACTTTTTACATTTCGAATCACCTGATGAGAGATCCATTCGTAAACGAGGGTACCATAAAAGAAAAACAACGAAATTTTATAGAAGTAAACAGGAAATAATAAGTACACCGCATCATTGTTAGAACGAATCTTCTCTATGTTTACGAGTCTTTCTGAAAAAAAGGTCGCTACATAAAAAAGAAGTATCAGAACATCTTCACATGTTCTTGATACTTCTTTTTTAGAGCAGAGTCTCTTGCCTCGGATAACCATTGCTCATGATCACGGAACTAAGTCCGAGAATCCTTCAACCTCACTAAGTGGAGAGATTCATTTTTTCTATTTCAGTCAAAATGAGTTGGCACAATCAGTTAAGATAACTGCTGGATCTCTTTTTCTGGGAGGTTGATATATTTATAACACGTTCCGACTGATACGCCACATTTTGAAGAAATCAATTGAATCGTTTCTTTTTTCTCGTAGTAAAGTCTGCGGATTTTTTTGATTGTTTTTGGATCGATTTTTGGTCGTCCGCCAATTTTTCCTTTTTTACGTGCTTCGTCGAGGCCTACTAAAGTGCGTTCTTTGATCAATGAGCACTCCATAGTAGCTAAGCCTTCCATTAACTGAAAATAAATTTTTCCCATTGGTTCACGAGTATCGATTTCTTCGTGAAGACTGACAAGGTGTAACCCACGGTCTTTGAATAATTGCGTTAGTTCTGTTAATTGTCGGGTCGACTTTCCTAAACGATGCAGCTGGCAGATCACTAAAGTATCACCTTGGCGCATTTCTTTGATGACTTTTTCTAAACAAATGTTATCAGACATGGCATCCTTCGACTCATATGTCTCGTGAAAAATTTCTTGACAACCAAAATTAGAGAGTTGTTCAACCTGTGATGTTAGATCAACATCATTTATGGTTGTGCGTGCATAACCAATAATCTTCATGGTGATTCCTTTCTAGCAATGATTTTCTGACTATCTATGACAGTAAGAATGTAGCATAAAGTCTTTTAAAAAGATAGTTTTTTATGTTTGTTTAAACGCGTCGTTTTTTTACAGAAATCGTAAAAAAATTTCTATTTTTGAAAAGGGGTATCGGTTACTGTGACGCCTCCATCGGCACCGACGATGACTTTTGTCACCATATTCAAAAATAGTCCATGTTCGACTACACCAACGAGTTGGTCAAGATATGTTGCTAAGCTTTCAGGATCTTCAATGACATCAAGATGAAGGTCAATGATGTAATGGCCGCCGTCAGTGACTAAAGTTTCGCCAGTTTCAGTTGATCGGAGCACAGGATTGTAGCCTTTTTTTGTGAAGATACGCATCAATTGTTGTGAACCGTAGGGAATGACTTCTACAGGAAGAGGGAACTTGCCCAGTTTAGCCACCAGTTTCGATTCATCAACGATCCAAATGGTTTGTTTTGAATAAGTTGCTACGATTTTTTCGAAAAGAAGTGCTGCGCCGCCACCCTTGATTCCTTGGAAATCTTGGCTGATTTCATCCGCGCCGTCAATCGTCAAATCGACCTCTGTAACTTCATCAATACTCTTTAAAGGGATGCCGAGTGTTTCAGCTTGTTCTTTTGTTGCATTTGAAGTAGTTACACCAGTGATCTTCAATCCTTCTTCACGCATTCGACGGCCGATTTCTTCTACCATATAGTAGGCAGTTGAGCCTGTACCTAATCCGACGATCATTCCGTCTTTTACAAATTTTGCAGCTTCGATACCAGCTAATTGTTTTAGATTCATTTTTTGCTTCCACCTTTTTTTGAGTCTGATCTTTCATAGCTATTTTATATGGAAACCGTATAAAAAGATACCAAACATTTGGAGTATTTTGTTGGTTTGAAAAAAAAGTACAACACTAGTTGACATCCTTTTTTATTCATGATATTCTAACCAAGGTGCTTTATCTACAGGTCTCTATTTAAGAGGCGTGCTGACTGTTTATCAAAGCATATTTGATAAAGATGCATAGATTGCATTTATTTTTTATCGCAAAAAAAGAACCACCTGGATGTGTGGAACTAGACGCGAATAGTGGGAAGGAGGAAACAAGGAATGCCTACAATTAACCAATTAGTACGTAAACCTCGTAAATCAAAGGTGGAAAAATCAAATTCACCTGCTTTGAACAAAGGATATAACAGCTTTAAGAAAACTCAAACAAACGTGAACTCTCCTCAAAAACGTGGGGTAGCAACTCGTGTGGGTACTATGACACCTAAAAAACCGAACTCAGCTTTACGTAAATATGCTCGTGTTCGTTTGTCAAACTTAATTGAAGTTACTGCTTATATCCCAGGGATTGGTCACAACTTACAAGAACACAGCGTGGTACTATTACGCGGTGGACGTGTAAAAGACTTACCAGGGGTACGTTACCACATCGTTCGTGGCGCACTAGATACTGCTGGTGTAAACGATCGTAAACAAAGCCGTTCTAAATACGGTACTAAAAAACCTAAAGCTTAATTTTAATTATTAAACAAATGAAACTTGCTTCTACTTAATAAGTAGCGGAGCAATTACTATGAATATTATTTCGGAAGGAGGAGTTACGGATGCCACGTAAAGGTCCTGTTGCAAAACGTGATGTTTTACCAGATCCTATTTATAACTCAAAATTAGTAACTCGCTTGATCAACCGTGTAATGGTTGACGGAAAACGCGGTGTTGCAGCTAATATCATTTATAACGCCTTTAAGATTGTTGAAGAATCTACAGGTAACGACCCACTAGAAGTATTTGAACAAGCAATGAAAAATATCATGCCTGTTCTTGAAGTTAAAGCTCGTCGTGTTGGGGGTTCAAACTATCAAGTACCAGTTGAAGTTCGCCCTGAACGTCGTGTGACTTTAGCGCTTCGTTGGATTGTTAACTACGCTCGCTTGCGCGGTGAACATACAATGGAAGAACGCTTAGCAAAAGAAATCATGGATGCTGCAAACAACACTGGTGCTTCTGTTAAAAAACGTGAAGACACTCATAAAATGGCTGATGCCAACCGTGCGTTTGCTCACTATCGCTGGTAAGATCCTCTCTGCGTGGTCGGTTTTATACCGACCATCAGAAAGTATCCTTATTTTTAGCAACTAGATAGTAAAGAGAGGAGAAACAAGGAGAATGACCAGAGAATTTTCTTTACACAACACTCGTAATATTGGTATCATGGCCCACATCGATGCTGGTAAAACGACTGCTACTGAACGTATCTTGTACTATACTGGTAAAATCCATAAAATTGGTGAAACTCATGAAGGAGCTTCACAAATGGACTGGATGGAACAAGAACAAGAACGTGGGATTACGATCACTTCTGCTGCTACAACAGCACAATGGAAGGGTCACCGCATCAACATCATCGACACACCAGGACACGTAGACTTCACAGTTGAAGTTGAACGTTCATTACGTGTACTTGATGGTGCTGTAACAGTTCTTGATGCACAATCAGGTGTTGAACCTCAAACTGAAACAGTTTGGCGTCAAGCAACAACTTACGGTGTACCTCGTATCGTATTCGCAAACAAAATGGATAAAATCGGTGCTGATTTCTTATATTCAGTATCAACATTACATGATCGTTTACAAGCAAATGCTCATCCAATCCAATTACCAATCGGTGCGGAAGATGACTTTACAGGTATTATCGACCTTGTAACAATGAAAGCCGAAATTTATACAAATGACTTAGGGACTGAAATCGAAGAAAGAGAAATCCCTGAAGAATACCGTGAATTAGCGGAAGAATGGCGCGAAAAATTAGTGGAAGCTGTAGCTGAAACTGATGAAGATCTTACTTTGAAATACTTAGAAGGTGAAGAAATCACTGAAGCTGAGTTAAAAGAAGGAATCCGTCGTGCAACTCTTAACGTTGATTTCTACCCAGTATTATGTGGTTCAGCATTTAAGAACAAAGGGGTTCAATTATTATTGGACGCAGTTCTTGCTTACTTGCCATCACCGTTAGATATCCCTGCTATCAAAGGGATTGACCCTAAAACTGATGAAGAAGTTGAACGTCCAGCAGACGACAGCGCTCCTTTCTCAGCTTTAGCATTTAAAGTTATGACTGACCCATTCGTAGGTCGCTTAACTTTCTTCCGTGTGTACTCTGGTGTCTTGAAATCAGGTTCATACGTACAAAACGCTACAAAAGGCAAACGCGAACGCGTAGGTCGTATCTTACAGATGCATGCTAACTCACGTTCTGAAATCTCTGAAGTTTACGCTGGAGATATCGCAGCTGCAGTTGGTTTGAAAGATACAACTACTGGGGACACACTATGTGATGAAAAGAATCTAGTTATTCTTGAATCAATGGAATTCCCAGAACCAGTTATCCAAGTCGCTATTGAACCAAAATCAAAAGCTGACCAAGATAAAATGGGTGTCGCTTTGCAAAAACTATCTGAAGAAGATCCTACTTTCCGCGCTGAAACAAACGTTGAAACAGGCGAAACAATCATCGCTGGTATGGGTGAACTTCACTTAGACATCATCGTTGACCGTATGCGTCGCGAATTCAAAGTTGAAGCTAACGTAGGTGCTCCTCAAGTATCTTACCGTGAAACTTTCCGTTCTGGCACTCAAGCCGAAGGTAAGTTTGTACGTCAGTCTGGTGGTAAAGGTCAATACGGTCACGTATGGATCGAATTTACACCAAACGAAGAAGGCGCAGGCTTTGAATTTGAAAATGCGATCGTCGGTGGGGTTGTTCCACGTGAATACATTCCAGCTGTTGAAACTGGATTGAAAGATGCTATGGAAAATGGTGTCTTAGCTGGATATCCATTAGTTGATATCAAAGCTAAACTTTACGATGGTTCATACCATGATGTCGATTCAAATGAAACTGCCTTCCGTGTTGCTGCTTCTATGGCATTACGTGCAGCAGCTAAGAAAGCTAATCCAGTTATCCTTGAACCAATCATGGCTGTTGAAGTCGTTATCCCTGAAGATTACTTAGGTGATGTTATGGGACACGTTACTGCACGTCGTGGTCGCGTTGAAGGTATGGAAGCACGCGCTGGCGGACAACAAGTTGTTCGTGCGATGGTTCCACTTGCTGAAATGTTTGGTTATGCTACAACTCTTCGTTCAGCTACTCAAGGTCGTGGTACTTTCACTATGACATTTGACCACTACGAAGATGTACCAAAATCAGTTCAAGAAGAAATCATTAAGAAAAACGGCGGAAAAGCTGAATAATTTCTTAAAACCGGATCGTCCGTTTAACGGATTATCCAAAGAGACTATATTTTTAATATAGTTTCGTGTAAAATAATTATCGATGATATGGGCATGTGGGTGACCGTCTGGTTGCCACATACCTATCAGACAAATAAAAAAAATTATATTGTATTTTTAGGAGGACATTTTAAAATGGCAAAAGAAAAATTTGACCGTTCTAAACCACACGTTAACATTGGTACTATCGGACACGTTGACCATGGTAAAACAACTTTAACAGCAGCAATCACAACAGTACTATCTAAGAAAAACGGCGGCCAAGCTATGGCTTACGATCAAATCGATGGTGCTCCAGAAGAACGCGAACGCGGAATCACAATCTCAACAGCTCACGTTGAATACGAAACTGACGCTCGTCACTACGCTCACGTTGACTGCCCAGGACACGCGGACTACGTTAAAAACATGATCACTGGTGCTGCACAAATGGACGGAGCTATCTTAGTAGTTTCTGCTGCTGATGGCCCTATGCCTCAAACTCGTGAACATATCCTATTATCTCGTCAAGTTGGTGTTCCTTACATCGTTGTATTCTTGAACAAAGTAGATATGGTCGATGACGAAGAATTACTAGAATTAGTTGAAATGGAAGTTCGTGACTTATTAACAGAATACGAATTCCCTGGTGACGATGTTCCTGTAATCGCTGGTTCAGCTTTGAAAGCTCTAGAAGGCGACGCTTCATACGAAGAAAAAATCCTTGAATTAATGGCTGCAGTTGACGAATATATCCCAACTCCAGAACGTGACAACGACAAACCATTCATGATGCCAGTTGAAGATGTATTCTCAATCACTGGTCGTGGTACTGTTGCTACAGGTCGTGTTGAACGTGGACAAGTTCGCGTTGGTGACGTTGTAGATATCGTTGGTATCGCAGAAGAAACAGCTCAAACAACAGTTACTGGTGTTGAAATGTTCCGTAAATTATTAGACTACGCTGAAGCTGGAGACAACATTGGTGCTTTACTACGTGGTGTTGCACGTGAAGACATCCAACGTGGACAAGTTTTAGCTAAACCAGGTACAATCACACCTCATACAAAATTCTCTGCAGAAGTATACGTGTTGACTAAAGAAGAAGGTGGACGTCATACTCCATTCTTCACTAACTACCGTCCACAATTCTACTTCCGTACAACTGACGTAACAGGTGTTGTTGAATTACCAGAAGGAACTGAAATGGTTATGCCTGGCGACAACGTAACAATGGAAGTTGAATTAATCCACCCAATCGCTATCGAAAACGGTACTAAATTCTCAATCCGTGAAGGCGGACGTACAGTTGGTGCCGGTGTCGTTACAGAAATCAAAGCTTAATTAGATTAAGCCTAAAAAGTTACATCTACTCGGACGTTGAAGTCTGGAATGAAAGATCTCTTGATCTTCATTCCAGGCTTTTTTTATTTTCTCGAAGAAGCTAAATGTTTCAACTGTCCAAATTAATGGACAGAACAAAAAATCAGATAAGAGGAATTTCGATTATAGTTATGGACAAGGGGGGAGTCAAATGCAGCTAAGTAGAAGAGAAAAAGAAATGATCGAGTGTTTTATCAAACATGGATTGACCCTTACAGCCCAAGAACTAGCTGGATTTGCGAATGTTTCCACTAAGACGATCTATCGGGCAATCAGAAAAATCAATGAGGCATCTAAACATGGAGATATCATTTTGGCAGAAGTCGGTAAAGGGTTCCGTTTAGATTATGCTAACTATTTAAAAGAAAATGTGAAGAATACTGAAAGCAGAAGTAGACAGGGACCTTTGGAAAGAAGAAATGAAATATTGTTAACTTTATTGTTCAAATCACCGAAAAAGTTATTGATCCATGAGTTGTTCCATCCTTATTACATCAGTGATCCAGTAATCAGTAATGATCTGAATAAAATCAGCTTGTTCTTGAAAGACAATGACCTGAAACTCAAGCGTCACGGACAGAGAGTAGGGATCGAAGGGACAGAACGAAATATTCGCAAAGTCGTCAACATGTTGTTGAGCTTCAATTTATTAGAGGATAAACAATCTTTCACAAATAACTACTCGACCAATTCATTTGATATCAACTTTATTACAACGATGCTGGAATATATTGAGCAACAATTGGTCAGCGGAATTGCGTATCCTTATGGGATGAATATCTTTTCGCATATTTATATTTTATTGAAACGTTGTCGGGAAGGAAACATTCAATTAGAAGATGAATCTTGGTGCCTAGAAGAAGAAGACCAGAGAATCATTCAATACAATCAAGAACTATATGAGTTAGCACGTGTAGTGATGGATAAAATGGGGAATTATCTAAATATCTCTTTACCAGAAAGTGAGACATTTTATCTCTTTCAATACTTGGTGTCTTCTAGAGTAGAAAATGGCGCAATCAGCTATCAGAATCTATTCAGTGAGGCGAAAGAGATCACGCAATTTTTCTCTATGAATATGAGTCAACTAATGGGGATTGCTATTGACCAAGAATTGTATCAGCAAGATCTATATAACCATATCCAACCCCTATTGTACCGATTGAAACACCATATCATCATCAAAAACGATTTATTGAATGATATCGAATCAGAATATACCCAAACATTCAAACAAGTAGCCTATGTCAGTCAAATGGTTCAACAAGTATTTCATACGAACCCTATCTCAAAAGATGAAATCGGCTTCTTGACCCTTTATTTTGTGAAATACAAGGAACTGATCCCCATAAAAAAAAGAGTGTTGATCATGTGCAGTAGCGGTGTCGGGACTTCAGAATTATTAAAAGTGAAAGTCAAAAAGGCATTTCCTGAATTAGAGATCATTGCTGTTGTATCTGCACGTCAGTATCAAAAAAATCAGACACAGTTTTCTAATATCGACTTGATTCTAACGACTGTCCATCTCACTATTTCTTCTGAAACACCGATGATTTTAGTGAATTCAGTATTTACGAAACAAGACGAAAATCGTGTGAAAGAGAAGTTAGGAGAGATAGAAAATGGGAGTGAAAAATGAAACAGAATTTAGTATTGCTGATGTGATCACCGAGGAGTTGATCTATCTAGAAATGAAAGCGAAAACAAAAGAAGAAGTAATTCGTGAATTGAGTGAATTACTAGAAAAAAACGGTAGTATCACGAATGTTGACGAGTTTTTAAAAGATGTCTTTCAACGTGAAAAAGAGGGGATGACAGGTATTGGAAATGGGTTAGCTATTCCCCATGGCAAATCCAAAAGTGTACTTAAAACATGCTTGGCAGTCGGTAAAGTTTCAACACCGATCAAGTGGGAAACATTAGATGATCAGCCAGTCCAAGTGATTATTTTGTTTGCAGTTAAAGACACAGATGCAAACACCGTCCACATCAAATTATTGCAAAAGGTAGCCATGTTGTTAGCAGAAGAAACGTTTATTGACAACTTGATACATGCAACAACTAAAACAGAATTCATGGCTCTACTAGCAAAAGAGCCATCTGAATAATAAAAAAGGAGGAAAGTAAATATGAAGATTGTTGGAGTAGCCGCATGTACCTCAGGAATTGCCCATACGTATATCGCTAAGCAGAAACTAGAAAAAGCCGCTAAAAGTTTAGGGCATGAGGTCCACATTGAAACACAAGGAACGATTGGAACTGAAGATGAACTAACAGCAGAAGAAATCGCACAGGCAGACGTGGTGATCCTTGCTACAGATATAAAAATCGGGGGCAAAGAACGCTTCAGTGGAAAAAAGGTCATTGAAATACCAACGAGTATGGTGATCAAAGCACCTAAAGGATTGATAGCGAAAATCGAGACGGAAATCAATAAAACGTAAAGGGGAGAAGTGGAATGTTTCAGCGCTTGCAATTAAAAAAGCATGCATTAACAGCTATTTCGTATATGTTGCCCATCGTGGTCACCGCTGGACTATTGATAGCAATCGGTAATTTGACTGGTGGAAAGGTCATAACAGATTATCAAACAACGTATACTGTACCAGACGCTTTGGTTTCTTTAGGTGTATTAGGGATGGGTTTATTGGCGCCTGTTATCTCAGCGGCAATTGCTTATTCCATTGCTGATCGACCAGGAATTGGCCCAGGATTATTTATGGGATTGATTGCTAATGCCATTGGGGCAGGCTTTTTAGGTGGAATGCTAGGCGGGTATTTAGTCGGCTTTTTCGTTTTGTTTTTAGTGAAGCATGTAAAGGTACCAGCTTGGGCACAAGGATTGATGCCGATGATGATTGTCCCACTCGTTTCTACGCTGATCGTAGGACTGCTTTTGTTCTTTGTGGTGGGTCTTCCGATTGTTTGGGCAACAGAAGCACTTACTGAATTTTTACGTGAGTTACAAGGTTCTGGGAAATTTTTATTTGGAGCAATCGTGGGTGGAATGGCAGCTTTTGACTTTGGTGGTCCAGTAAATAAAGTTGCTTCATTATTTGCGGATGGATTATTGCTGGAAGGTGTGCAGGAACCGGAAGCGGTCAAAGTCCTTGCTTCGATGGTCCCACCATTTGGCGTCACCATCTCGTGGATACTATCAAAAATAGCACGTCAGACAAAATATTCTAAGGAGGAAGAGGACAATATCAAATTAGCTTTTCCGATGGGGTTATGCATGATCACAGAGGGAGTGATCCCTATTGCAGCAGTTGATCCGATACGTGTGATGATTTCTTGTACGGTAGGAGCGGCGGTCGGTGGTGGTCTAAGTATGTCTTGGGGAGTTGGTTCTCCTGTTCCTTCGGGAGGCGTATTTATTATTCCAGCAATGAGTGATCCGTTGAAATTCACTCTAGCGTTGCTCATAGGCTCGGTTGTTTCAGGAATTCTGTTATTTGTACTGAAAAAAGCACCCGCTGCTAGCACATTAGTGGAAGAGGAAGAAGAAATCGATTTTTCTTCGATTAAAATATCCTAACGAGTAAAGGAGAATACCATGTATGTTTCAATGAAAGAAATGCTAAAAAAAGCCAATCGAGAAAACTATGCAGTCCTGGCGATCAATTGCTTTAATTTAGAAACTGCACAAGCAACTATTCAGGCAGCAGAAGAGATGCATGCACCGATTATCATTGATTTGTTACAAGATCATTTGAAAGAACATCTCAGCCATCTTTATCTAACAAAGCCGCTCATCCGCATGGCAACAGCGGCAAAAGTACCTGTGGCATTAAACTTGGATCATGGGCAAGATGTGGCTTTTGTAAAACAGTGCCTACATGAAGGGTTCTCTAGCGTCATGATGGATGCTTCGAGGTATGCGTTGCATAAGAATATCGAGATTACTAAAATGATTGTTCAGTTTGCGCAAACGTATAATGCAAGCGTAGAAGCAGAAGTTGGCAATATGGGTGCTGTGAACGGCGATCAGTTTACCGATACTAAAATGTATACAGATCCTAAAGAAGCGATTCATTTTATTAATGAGACTGGTGTGGATTGTTTAGCCATTTCTTATGGGTCGAGCCATGGAGAGTATCCCAAAGGCTATCAACCTAAGTTTCAGTTTGATATCATCAGCAAAATCAAAGAAGCAACCCATTTACCGCTTGTTTTACATGGGGGTTCAGGAGCAGGTGAGGCGGTGATCCTGCGTTCTGTCAAATTAGGTATCAATAAGATCAATGTTGGATCAGATTTTATGAAGGCTCAAAAAAACTCTCTTTTTCAACTATTAAAAGAAAATCAGACGATCGAGTATCCTGACTTGCTCCGTCAAGCATCCTTAGCAGGAAAAGAAGTAGTAAAAGTCTATATCGAACTTTCGGGTTCTAAAAATAAAGCATAAGAATGGAGATAAATAAATGTTAATCAATATGAATCAACTATTAGAAATTGCCAAAGAAAACCACTTTGCAGTAGGGGCATTCAATGTAGCAGACAGCAATTTCTTACGAGTAGTCATTGAAGCTGCTGAAGAAAACGATGCACCAACGATTATCGCAGTCCATCCGACAGAATTAGATTTTACCAAAGATGAGTTTTTCCAGTATGCAGTTAGCCGAGTGAAAAATAGTCCAGTTCCATTTGTTATCCATATGGATCATGGCGATAATCTAGCCAGTATTATGCGGGCGATCCATTGTGGGTTCAGCTCAGTCATGATCGATGGTTCCTTGTTGCCGTTTGAAGAAAATATTGCTGTGACGAAAGAGGTCGTGGATATTTGTCATAAAATAGGTGTTTCGGTTGAAGGGGAGCTAGGAACGATTGGGAATACAGGAACTTCAGTCGAAGGGGGTGTCTCGAAGGTCACCTATACAAAACCGGAAGATGCAGAAGAGTTTATTGCGCGTACAGGCATTGATACTCTGGCAGTAGCGATTGGCACAGCGCATGGTATCTATCCTAAAGATGTCAAGCCAGAATTGAAGATGGATATCCTTGAACAAATCAAAGAAAAAGTAGCGATCCCGTTAGTCTTGCATGGTGGATCAGCAAATCCAGATGAAGAGATCGAAAAAGCGGTGCAGCTCGGTATCCAAAAAGTAAATATCTCCTCTGATTATAAATATGCGTTTTATAAAAAATGCCGTGAGATACTTGCTTCAACAGAGCTATGGGATCCAAATGCCATCTATCCAGAATGTATTGAAGAGGCGAAGAAAGTGGTTAAACAAAAAATGACGCTGTTCCACTCCATTGGGCAAGCGCAACTCTATCGCCAAGCGAATATCAAACCTTGGCGCCAAGAACTGAATTAGCAGACGACCGAGTCGATCCTAGTACTGGCTTTTCTATTATCTAAAAAAGATTCTTTCTATTTTATATAGAAGGAATCTTTTTTAGATAATACTATATTTTAGTAGAAACATGCCTAAATGAAAACTTATGAAAACAAATTAGTATTTACAGGAAAAAAGCCTTGCTTTGTGGATTTAGATATATTATAATTACAAAGGTGCGTTTACCAAACGTAAACGACACGGACGTAATCAAGTTGATTTCGTCGGCTAAGAAACGAGAGGTTGCGACACGCCCGGACGCTTTGCCACGAACGAGCGTGACGGAAATTTTCGTGGAGCTATGTCTACTTTTCAAAATAGACGAAGGAGGGAACAAGATGGCAAAACAAAAAATTCGTATCCGTTTAAAAGCGTATGAACACCGTATTTTAGATCAATCTGCGGATAAAATCGTGGAAACTGCAAAAAGAACTGGAGCTAGCGTGTCTGGTCCAATTCCATTACCAACTGAACGCAGTCTTTACACAGTTATTCGTGCGACTCATAAATACAAAGATTCACGCGAACAATTCGAAATGCGTACACACAAACGTCTTATCGACATTGTGAACCCAACACCAAAAACTGTTGATGCTTTGATGAAGCTAGACTTACCATCTGGTGTTAACATCGAAATCAAACTATAAAACTAAAATAAAATTAATGGAGGTGTACTCATGACCAAAGGAATCTTAGGGAAAAAAGTGGGAATGACACAAATCTTCACTGAATCTGGCGAACTAATTCCAGTAACTGTTGTAGAAGCTACTCCAAACGTAGTACTACAAGTTAAAACAATGGAAACTGATGGCTACGAAGCTATTCAAGTTGGTTACCAAGATATGCGTGAAGTTTTATCAAACAAACCTGCGAAAGGTCATGTTGCAAAAGCAAACACGACTCCTAAGCGCTTCATTCGTGAATTCAAAAATGTTGAGCTAGGAGAATATGAAGTAGGAAAAGAAATTACAGTAGATGTTTTCCAAGCAGGAGACATTATTGATGTAACAGGTACTACGAAAGGTAAAGGATTCCAAGGGGTTATCAAACGTCACGGCCAAAGCCGCGGACCAATGGCTCACGGTTCTCGTTACCATCGTCGTCCTGGGTCAATGGGTCCAGTTGCACCTAACCGTGTATTCAAAAACAAACGTCTTGCTGGCCGTATGGGTGGCAACCGCGTAACAATCCAAAACTTGGAAGTTGTTCGCGTTGATGCAGAAAGAAACGTAATCTTGATCAAAGGAAACGTTCCTGGAGCTAAAAAATCATTAATCACTATCAAATCAGCTGTGAAAGCTAAATAATAGTAGGAAGAAAGGAGGAACTAAGGAATGCCGAATGTAGCATTATTCAAACAAGATGGAAGCCAAAACGGTGAAATCACACTTAACGAAGAAATCTTCGGAATTGAACCAAATGAAAGTGTTGTTTACGATGCAATCGTTATGCAACGTGCGTCATTAAGACAAGGAACACATGCGGTTAAAAACCGTAGCGCTGTTCGAGGCGGTGGACGCAAACCATGGCGTCAAAAAGGAACTGGTCGTGCTCGTCAAGGATCAATCCGCTCACCACAATGGCGTGGAGGTGGAGTAGTCTTCGGACCAACACCACGTTCTTACAGCTACAAACTTCCTAAAAAAGTTCGTCGTTTAGCAATGAAATCTGTTTTATCAGAAAAAGTTGCTGAAAATAACTTGGTAGCAATCGAAGGTTTAAGCTTCGACGCACCAAAAACAAAAGAATTCAAACAAGTTCTTGCTAACTTATCTATTGACTCTAAAGTATTGGTTGTTCTTGAAACAGGTAACGACTTTGCTGCTTTATCAGCACGTAACTTACCAAACGTTTCTGTAGTAACTTCTGATAACGTTAGTGTTCTAGATGTTGTTTCAAGTACAAAAGTGTTAGCAACACAAACTGCTCTTACTCAAATTGAGGAGGTGCTTGCATAATGAACTTACTAGACGTAATCAAACGCCCAGTGATCACTGAAAAATCAATGCTTGCCATGGATGACAAGAAATATACTTTTGAAGTGGACACTCGCGCAAACAAAACTTTAGTAAAACAAGCGGTTGAAGCTGCTTTTGACGTTAAAGTCAAAAACGTGAACATCGTGAACGTACGTGCGAAATTCAAACGTATGGGCAAATATGCAGGTTATACAAAAAAACGTCGCAAAGCGATCGTTACATTAACCGAAGATTCAAAAGAAATCCAATTATTCGAAGCTGCTGAATAAGCACTTACTAGATAACTCATTAAATTAGGAGGGAAAAACGTGGCGATTAAAAAGTACAAACCTACCTCAAATGGTCGTCGTAACATGACAGGTTCTGATTTTGCTGAAATCACAACATCAACACCTGAAAAATCATTGTTACAACCATTGAAAAACCATGCTGGACGTAATAACAACGGCCGCATCACTGTACGTCACCAAGGTGGCGGACATAAACGCCAATATCGCGTGATCGACTTCAAACGTAACAAAGATAACGTTGTTGCAACTGTTCAAACGATCGAATATGATCCAAACCGTTCAGCTAACATCGCGTTAGTACACTATGAAGATGGAGTGAAAGCTTACATCTTAGCACCAAAAGGACTACAAGTTGGAATGAAACTTGTTTCAGGTCCAGAAGCAGATATCAAAATCGGAAATACTCTTCCTTTAGAAAATATTCCAGTTGGTACTGTTATCCACAATATTGAAATGAAACCTGGTAAAGGTGGACAATTGATCCGTTCTGCTGGTACAAGTGCTCAAGTACTTGGTAAAGAAGGCAAATACGTATTGATCCGCTTGAACTCTGGTGAAGTTCGTATGATCTTAGCTGCTTGCCGCGCTACAATCGGTTCAGTAGGTAACGAACAACATGAACTTATCAATATCGGTAAAGCAGGACGCTCTCGTTGGATGCGCAAACGCCCAACTGTACGTGGTAGCGTAATGAACCCTAATGATCACCCACACGGTGGTGGTGAAGGTAAAGCTCCTATCGGACGTAAAGCACCAGTTTCTCCTTGGGGTCAACCAGCTCTTGGTTACAAAACTCGTAACAAAAAAGCACAATCAGACAAACTTATCGTTCGTCGTCGTAAAACTAAATAATTACTTTGACCATGTGTCGCACATTTTGAGAGGAGGTTCACCATGGGTCGTAGTTTAAAGAAAGGACCTTTCGTTGATGAGCATTTAATGAAAAAAGTTGAAGCTCAAGCAGGGGTTGAAAAGAAAAAAGTTATCAAAACTTGGTCTCGTCGTTCGACAGTATTCCCAAGTTTTGTTGGATATACCATCGCAGTATACGATGGACGTAAACACGTACCAGTTTACATCCAAGAAGATATGGTAGGACACAAATTAGGTGAATTTGCACCAACAAGAACTTATCGTGGCCATGCCGCAGACGATAAGAAAACTAAACGCTAATTTGAGGGGAGGATAAAACCAAATGGCAGAACAAATCACATCAGCTAAAGCAACTGCAAAAACAGTTCGCACTTCACCTCGAAAAGCCCGTTTAGTAATTGACCTTATCAGAGGTAAAAGTGTTGCGGATGCAATTTCAATCTTGAAATTCACACCAAACAAATCTGCTGGAATCATTGAAAAAGTATTGATGTCAGCAGTTGCGAATGCAGAAAATAATTTTGACTTAGATGTTGAAAACTTGGTAGTATCTGAAGCATTTGTTAACGAAGGACCAACAATGAAACGTTTCCGTCCACGTGCAAAAGGATCAGCTTCTCCAATCAACAAACGTACAAGTCATATCACGGTAGTCGTATCAGAAAAATAAGGAGGGATAATCAGTGGGTCAAAAAGTACATCCAATTGGAATGCGTGTAGGCATCATCCGCGACTGGGATGCAAAATGGTATGCTGAAAAAGAGTATGCAGAGTTCTTACACGAAGATCTAAGAATCCGTAAATTTATTTCAACTAAACTTGCTGATGCTGCTGTATCAACAATTGAAATCGAACGTGCTACAGGCCGTGTTAACATTTCAATTCACACAGCAAAACCAGGTATGGTTATTGGTAAAGGCGGATCTGAAGTCGAAAACCTAAGAAAAGAATTAAACAAACTAACTGGTAAAAGAATCCATATCAACATCGTGGAAATCAAAAAACCAGATCTAGATGCAAAATTAGTAGGTGAAGGAATCGCACGTCAATTAGAAAACCGTGTTGCTTTCCGTCGCGCTCAAAAACAAGCCATCCAACGTTCAATGCGTTCTGGCGCTAAAGGAATCAAAACTCAAGTATCTGGACGTCTAAACGGAGCAGATATCGCTCGTTCAGAAGGATACTCAGAAGGAACTGTTCCTCTTCATACTTTACGTGCGGACATTGATTACGCATGGGAAGAAGCAGATACAACATACGGAAAACTAGGAGTTAAAGTGTGGATCTATCGTGGAGAAATTCTTCCAACTAAAAAAAACACTGAGAAAGGAGGGAAATAATCATGTTAGTACCTAAACGTGTAAAACACCGTCGTGAATTCCGCGGAAAAATGCGCGGGGAAGCTAAAGGTGGTAAAGAAGTAGCATTCGGTGAATACGGTTTGCAAGCTGTTGATTCACATTGGATCACTAACCGCCAAATCGAAGCTGCTCGTATCGCAATGACTCGTTACATGAAACGTGGTGGGAAAGTATGGATTAAAATTTTCCCTCACAAATCTTATACTGCCAAAGCAATTGGGGTACGTATGGGTTCTGGTAAAGGGGCACCTGAAGGATGGGTTGCACCAGTAAAACGTGGTAAAATCATGTTTGAAATCGCAGGCGTTCCTGAAGAAGTGGCTCGTGAAGCGTTACGTCTAGCTTCTCACAAATTACCAATGAAAACTAAGATCGTAAAACGTGAGGAAATGGGTGGTGAATCGAATGAAGGTTAAAGAAATCAGAGAATTAACCACTGCCGAAATGCTTGATCAAGAAAAACAATTAAAAGAAGAATTGTTTAATCTTAGATTCCAATTAGCAACAGGTCAATTAGAAAACACTGCACGTATTAAAGAAGTACGTAAATCGATTGCACGCATCAAAACTGTGTTGCGTGAACAAGCTAAGTAATTATGGAAGGAGGCCATTAAGCGTATGACTGAAGAAAGAAATCAACGCAAAGTTTATCAAGGTCGTGTGGTTTCAGACAAAATGGATAAAACAATTACCGTTGCTGTCGAAACAAAGAAAAACCACCCTATCTATGGCAAACGCATGAACTATTCTAAGAAATACAAAGTACATGATGAAAACAACACAGCAAAAGTTGGCGACATCGTGAAAATTATGGAAACTCGTCCATTATCAGCTACAAAACGTTTCCGTTTGTTGGAAGTAGTCGAAGAAGCAGTTATTATCTAATAACACGAGATTTTCCTATATAGATTGAATGCAAAATCTGAAAGGAGGATACACAACGTGATCCAAGCAGAAAGTCGTTTAAAAGTCGCTGATAATTCAGGCGCACGTGAAATATTGACGATCAAAGTCCTTGGTGGTTCTGGTCGTAAAACTGCTAGTATCGGTGACGTGATCGTAGCTACGGTTAAACAAGCAACGCCAGGTGGGGTTGTCAAAAAAGGTGACGTCGTAAAAGCCGTTATCGTTCGAACAAAATCAGGAGCTCGTCGTACAGACGGTTCATATATTAAATTTGATGAAAATGCTGCAGTGATTATTCGTGATGATAAAAGCCCTCGTGGAACACGTATCTTTGGGCCAGTTGCACGTGAACTACGTGAAAACAACTTCATGAAGATCGTTTCACTAGCACCAGAAGTTTTATAATTTTGAGACACTTATCAAAGGAGGTGCGAAACAGTTATGTTTGTTAAAAAAGGCGATAAAGTTAAAGTTATCACTGGAAAAGACAAAAATAAAGAAGGCGTTGTATTATCAGCGTTTCCTAAAAAAGATAAAGTCATTGTCGAAGGTGTAAATGTTGTTAAAAAACACCAAAAACCTTCTCAAGCTGCTCCTCAAGGTGGAATCGTTGAGATGGAAGCTCCAATTCATGTTTCTAACGTGATGGTGATCGACTCTACTGGCGTAGCTGGCCGAGTTGGCTATAAAGAAGTAGATGGCAAAAAAGTCCGAGTTTCTAAAAAAACCGGTGAAGTTTTAGATAAATAATAAGTTTAAGGAAGGAGGGTCTTACTGAATGAACCGCCTAAAAGAAAAATATCTTAAAGAAGTAACTCCATCATTGATGGAAAAATTTGACTATAGCTCTGTTATGCAAACACCTAAAGTTGAAAAAATCGTCATCAACATGGGTGTTGGTGATGCGGTATCAAACGCTAAAAACTTAGATAAAGCAGTTGAAGAATTAACTTTGATCACTGGACAAAAACCGATGATTACAAAAGCTAAAAAATCAATCGCTGGATTCCGTTTACGTGAAGGAATGCCAATTGGTGCAAAAGTTACATTGCGCGGAGAAAGAATGTACGAATTCTTAGACAAATTGGTTTCAGTTTCTCTACCACGTGTACGTGACTTCCATGGTGTAAGTAAAAAAGCCTTTGACGGTCGTGGAAACTATACTTTAGGTATTAAAGAACAATTGATCTTCCCAGAAGTAGATTATGATTTAGTAGATAAAGTACGTGGTATGGACATCGTTATTGTAACGACAGCTAACTCAGATGAAGAATCTCGTGAGTTGTTGACACAATTAGGCATGCCATTCCAAAAATAATTAAAGGAGGCGAACTACGTGGCTAAAAAATCAATGATTGCTAAAAACAAACGTCCTGCAAAACATTCAACACAAGCTTATACTCGTTGCGAACGTTGCGGACGTCCACATTCAGTTTATCGTAAGTTCCATCTTTGCCGTATTTGCTTCCGCGAACTTGCCTATAAAGGTCAAATTCCCGGCGTGAAGAAAGCTAGCTGGTAAAAAGTAAATTCGCATAAGAAGGAGGTAAAAGATCAATGGTCATGACAGATCCAATTGCAGATTTTCTAACTCGTATCCGTAACGCAAACATGGTTAAACATGAGTCTTTAGAAGTTCCTGCATCAAAAATTAAACGTGACATCGCTGAAATCTTGAAACGTGAAGGTTTCGTTCGTGATGTTGAATATATCGAAGATGACAAACAAGGCGTGATCCGTGTTTTCCTAAAATTTGGTAAAAACGGCGAGCGTGTTATCACAAACTTAAAACGTATCTCTAAACCAGGTTTGCGTGCTTATGTCAAAGCTGACGAAGTACCAAAAGTATTGAACGGTTTAGGTATCGCAATCATTTCGACTTCTGAAGGTGTTGTCACTGATAAAGAAGCTCGTGAAAAAAATATTGGCGGCGAAGTTATCGCTTACGTATGGTAATCAAGTAGAATCTACAAGGAGGTGTCTTTAAGTGAGCCGTATTGGAAATAAAGTCGTTGTGATCCCTGAAGGAGTAACTGTTACTCAAGATGGAAACAACGTTACAGTTAAAGGACCAAAAGGTGAATTAACACGTGTTTTCTCTTCTGATATCAAAATGAATATCGAAGGAAACGAAGTGACATTCACTCGTCCGAACGACAGTAAAGAAATGAAAACAATTCATGGAACAACTCGTGCCAACTTCAACAACATGGTTGTAGGTGTCAGCGAAGGATTCCAAAAAGCGTTAGAATTGATCGGGGTTGGGTACCGTGCACAATTACAAGGATCAAAACTTGTATTGAACGTTGGTTACTCACATCCAGTCGAAATCACACCACCAGCTGGAGTAACTGTTGAAGTACCAGCAAATACACAAGTAATTGTTAAAGGTGCGAACAAAGAAGAAGTTGGCGAATTAGCTGCGAACATCCGTGGAACTCGTCCTCCAGAACCTTATAAAGGTAAAGGTATTCGTTATGTTGGCGAATATGTACGCCGTAAAGAAGGTAAAACTGGTAAATAATAGTTTTGAAAATTGCATAGAAGCCAGCAGCAGGAAAAAAATATTTTGCAGAAGTTTTTCTTCGATCAAAAGAAATTTTGCTTGTGCCGCAGCTTCTATTTTTCGGGACTTTCAGTTTATTGCTTGATCAAGCAATACAATAAAATTAAAGAGGTGACAATTGTGATTACAAAACCAGATAAGAACAAAACACGTCAAAAGAGACATCGTCGTGTACGTAACAATATCTCTGGTACTGCTGAGCGCCCACGCTTGAACGTTTTTCGTTCTAACAAAAACATCTACGCTCAAATTATTGATGACGTAGCGGGTGTAACGCTAGCAAGTGCCTCTACCTTGGATAAAGAAATTTCAGGTGGAACAAAAACAGAAGCAGCACAAGCTGTCGGTAAATTGGTTGCTGAACGCGCAACTGAAAAAGGCATTAAAGTAGTAGTCTTTGACCGTGGTGGATACCTTTACCATGGCCGTGTGCAAGCTTTAGCTGAAGCTGCTCGCGAAAATGGACTAGAATTTTAGAAGAAGGAGGAATACCATTCATGGTTTATATCGATCCAAAACATTTGGAATTAGAAGACCGCGTTGTTGCAATTAACCGTGTAACAAAAGTTGTTAAAGGTGGACGTCGTCTACGTTTTGCTGCTTTAGTTGTTGTCGGTGACAAAAACGGACACGTAGGATTTGGTACAGGTAAAGCACAAGAAGTACCTGAAGCAATCCGTAAAGCAATTGAAGATGCGAAGAAAAACTTAGTTGAAGTACCTATGGTTGGTTCAACAATCCCACACGAAGTAATCGGTGCTTTTAGTGGTGGTAGAATCCTAATGAAACCTGCTGTTGAAGGTTCTGGGGTTGCTGCTGGTGGACCAGTTCGTGCCGTATTAGAATTAGCTGGGGTAGCAGATATCACTTCTAAATCTTTAGGCTCAAATACACCAATCAACGTTGTTCGTGCAACTGTTGAAGGTTTGAAACAATTGAAACGTGCTGAAGAAGTTGCAGAACTTCGTGGCAAATCTGTTGAAGAATTAATCGGATAAGGAGGACAAACATAATGGCTGAATTAAAAGTTACTTTAAAACGCAGTATTATCGGACGTCCTCAAAACCAACGCGATACAGTCAAAGCGTTAGGTCTTACTAAGATTAACAGTTCAGTGGTTAAGCCTGCTAACGATGCTATCAAAGGCATGATCAATACTGTTTCTCATTTAGTGGACGTTGAAGAAGTCTAATTAAACTTAAATAATCTAAGAAATTAAGAACTAGAATATTAAGGAGGTGCCAAACCTATGAAACTTCATGAATTGAAACCTGCAGAAGGTTCACGCCAAGTACGCAATCGTGTTGGACGTGGTACTTCTTCTGGTAACGGAAAAACTGCTGGACGCGGTCAAAAAGGACAAAAAGCTCGTTCAGGCGGTGGTGTACGTCTAGGATTTGAAGGTGGACAAACGCCATTATTCCGTCGTTTACCAAAACGTGGATTCACAAACGTGAACCGTAAAGACTACGCAGTTGTTAACCTTGATGTCTTGAATCGCTTTGAAGACGGTGCTGAAGTAACACCAGTTGCTTTAGTAGAAGCTGGAATCGTGAAAAACGAAAAAGCTGGAATCAAAGTATTAGCTAACGGTGAATTAACTAAAAAATTAACTGTGAAGGCCGCAAAATTCTCTAAAGCAGCTGAAGAAGCAATTGTTGCTGCTGGTGGATCAATCGAGGTGATCTAATGCTTAAACTATTAAAAGATGCTTTTAAAGTAAAAGATATTAGATCAAAAATCCTATTCACAGTGTTTGTTCTATTTGTATTTCGTCTAGGCGCACATATTACTGTGCCTGGCGTAGATGCTAGTTCATTGCAAAATCTTTCTTCTTTGCCATTTTTCAATATGTTGAACTTAGTCAGTGGTAGTGCGATGCAAAACTTCTCTATTTTCTCAATGGGGGTTTCACCTTACATTACAGCGTCTATCGTCATCCAATTGCTACAAATGGATATCGTTCCACGTTTCGTGGAATGGTCAAAGCAAGGGGAAGTTGGTCGTAAAAAGTTAAATCAAGCAACACGATACCTGACATTAGTATTGGCATTTATCCAATCAGTCGGTATCACTGCTGGGTTTAACCAATATGCCCAATTAGGTTTTGTCAATAACCCTAATGTGTCAACGTATGTAACGATCGGTCTGATCTTGACTGCCGGTACAATGTTTGTCACTTGGTTAGGAGAACAAATCACCGAAAAAGGTATTGGTAATGGTGTGTCAATGATCATCTTTGCAGGGATCATTTCTAGACTACCTGAAAGTGTCAAAGAAATTTATGAAGATTACTTTATAAACATTGATCCTTCAGATATCTGGAAATCTGCAATTTTCGTTGCCATCTTACTTGTTGCGATTTTATTGATCGTAACGTTTGTCACATTTTTCCAACAAGCTGAACGCAAGATCCCGATCCAATATACGAAACGCGTAGCAGGCGCTCCAACAAGTAGTTATCTACCGTTGAAAGTGAATGCGGCTGGGGTTATCCCGGTTATCTTCGCCAGCTCGTTTATTGCTACTCCTAATGCGGTATTACAAGCATTGAGTGGTCGGTTTGGATCTGAAAATTGGTATAAGATAATGATGGAGATCTTTAACTATAACACGGCGCCAGGTGCGACGATTTATACGATACTGATCGTTGCATTTACGTTCTTCTATGCTTTTGTTCAAGTGAACCCTGAGAAATTAGCGGAAAACTTACAAAAACAAGGAAGTTATATACCAAGCGTACGCCCTGGTAAGGGGACTGAAGAGTATGTCTCAAGCTTATTGATGCGTTTAAGTACAGTCGGTGCAATTTTCCTTGGTTTGGTGGCTTTATTACCGATCATTGCTCAAATGGTCTGGAATTTGCCTCAATCTATCGGGTTAGGTGGTACCAGCTTACTGATCGTTATCGGTGTTGCTTTAGAAACTGCGAAACAGTTAGAAGGCTTAATGCTGAAACGTAAATATGTTGGATTTATTGAGTAAGAGTAAGAAAGCGTGTTGAGGTTTTTCCTCAACACACGTTCTCACATTTATTAGGAGGGTAAACAATGAACCTCATTTTAATGGGGCTACCAGGCGCGGGTAAAGGAACACAAGCAGAAAAAATCATTGATGCTTATCATATTCCGCATATCTCAACAGGAGACATGTTTCGTGCAGCAATGAAAAATGAAACAGCTCTTGGCTTGGAAGCAAAGTCTTATATTGATAAAGGTGCATTAGTTCCTGATGAAGTAACAAATGGAATCGTGAAAGAGCGTTTAGCTGAACCAGATACGGAGAAAGGCTTCTTATTAGATGGCTTTCCACGTACGATTGAGCAAGCAGAAGCTCTGGACGCAATGCTGAAAGATTTAAATAAAAAAATTGATGCTGTCATCGATATCCATGTTGGTGAAGAAGTATTGGTTGAGCGTTTAGCTGGCCGATTCATCTGCCGTAACTGTGGAGCAACTTACCATAAAATTTTCAACCCTACAAAAGTTGAAGACACATGTGATCGTTGTGGTGGGCATGAATTCTATCAAAGAGAAGATGATAAACCTGAGACGGTTAAAAATCGTCTGGCTATCAACATCAAAAATAGTGAACCAATCTTGGCTTATTATAAAGAACAAGGTTTGCTACACACTATCGATGGTGATCGTGAAATCGATGCTGTATTTACTGATGTACAAAAAATCATTGAAAAATAGCACGATTGCCCGTAGCCGACTTGCATTAAGCAGTTACTCTTGTCAAGTTCAATAAATTATGATAGAATATGTCAGTCCGACTTCTAGAGAAATCCTCTAGATGATCCATTTTGAGAATTTTGAGGTGGGAACTGCAGTTTCCGCCATTTTATCGTGTGAAAATGCGAAACAAGTACAAGGAGGTACTGTGCGTGGCAAAAGAAGATATGATTGAAGTCGAAGGTACAGTCGTCGAAACTTTGCCGAATGCAATGTTTAAAGTTGAACTAGAAAACGGACACCAAGTTCTTGCTACTGTTTCAGGTAAAATTCGTATGCATTACATCCGTATCTTACCTGGTGACAAAGTGACGGTTGAATTGTCTCCGTACGATTTAAACCGTGGCCGTATTACTTATCGCTTTAAATAATTGTACTCCGTAAAACTACAGGAGGTATTATCATGAAAGTAAGACCATCAGTAAAACCAATGTGCGAACATTGTAAAGTAATTCGTCGTAAAGGACGCGTTATGGTGATTTGCCCAGCAAATCCAAAACATAAACAACGTCAAGGATAATTGGAGGTGCAATAAATATGGCTCGTATTGCAGGAGTAGATATTCCTCGTGATAAACGTGTAGTAGTTTCACTTACTTATATCTATGGTATTGGTAACACTACTGCTAAAAAAATCTTAGCTGATGCTGGTGTATCTGAAGATGTTCGCGTTCGTGAATTAACGAATGAACAAACAGATGCTATCCGTGCGGAAGTAGATAAATTAAAAGTTGAAGGTGATCTTCGTCGTGAAGTGAACTTAAACATCAAACGCTTGATGGAAATCGGTTCATACCGAGGCATCCGTCATCGCCGTGGTTTGCCTGTTCGTGGACAAAACACGAAAAACAATGCACGTACTCGTAAAGGCCCAGCTCGCGCTATCGCTGGCAAGAAAAAATAATTCTTAAGTGAAGGAGGTTAAAACTTCATGGCAGCAAAAAAAGTGAATCGTAAACGCCGTGTGAAAAAGAATATAGAAGCAGGTATTGCACATATCCATTCTACATTCAACAACACTATCATCATGATCACTGATACTCACGGAAATGCATTAGCGTGGTCGTCAGCTGGTTCATTAGGCTTCAAAGGAAGCAAAAAATCAACTCCTTTTGCCGCTCAAATGGCAGCAGAAACAGCTACAAAAGCAGCAATGGAACACGGATTAAAGACTGTTGAAGTAACAGTTAAAGGACCTGGTTCTGGACGTGAAGCAGCAATTCGTTCATTACAAGCTACAGGTTTAGAAGTGACTGCAATTCGTGACGTGACTCCAGTTCCTCATAATGGTGCCCGCCCTCCAAAACGCCGTCGTGTTTAATGAGTGCCGCTCATTTTGAGTTCTATTAGTAACGTCATTGAACAAGACACTTTTCGTTTTGAAAGGGGTAAAGATAAGAATGATTGAGTTCGAAAAACCAAGAATCGCAAAAATTGATGAAGAAAAAGATTATGGCAAGTTCATCGTTGAACCTCTTGAAAGAGGCTATGGGACTACTTTAGGGAATTCCCTACGTCGTATTTTATTATCTTCTTTGCCAGGTGCTGCCATCACTAATATTCAAATCGATGGTGTACTGCATGAATTCTCTACCATTAAAGGTGTACGAGAAGACGTCACTCAAATCATCTTGAACATTAAAGGTTTAGCACTGAAAATGTATGGCCAAGAAGAAAAAACCCTTGAAATCGATATTACCGGACCTGCTACAGTAACTGCTGGCGATATTATCGTTGATAGTGAGGTAGAAATTCTTAACAAAGATATGTACATCTGTAGTGTCTCAGAAGGTGCTACGTTCCATGCTCGCTTAACAGTGAAACCAGGACGTGGTTATGTTCAAGCAGATGAAAACAAAAAAGAAGATATGCCGATCGGCGTACTTCCAGTCGATTCAATCTACACACCAGTTCGTCGTGTAAACTACCAAGTAGAAAACACTCGTGTTGGACACCGTGAAGATTTTGATAAATTGACGATGGAGATTTGGACAGATGGTTCAATCGAACCATTGGAAGCAATGAGTTTATCTGCAAAAATCATGACTGAACATTTAGATATTTTTGTTAACCTGACTGATGAAGCGAAAAATGCTGAAATCATGGTCGAAAAGGAAGAAACACAAAAAGAAAAAATGTTGGAAATGACAATTGAAGAATTAGACTTATCTGTTCGCTCTTACAATTGTTTAAAACGTGCAGGAATCAATACTGTACAAGAACTTACGAATAAATCTGAGCCAGAAATGATCAAAGTCCGTAACTTAGGACGTAAATCATTAGAAGAAGTGAAAGCAAAATTACACGACTTAGGTTTAGGTTTACGTAAAGAAGATTAAAACCTTTTACGAAGGAGGGAAACCAACGTGAGTTATCGTAAACTAGGACGCACATCTAGCCAACGTAAAGCGATGTTGCGTGATTTAACAACTGACTTATTAATTAACGAACGTATTGTGACTACTGAAGCTCGTGCGAAAGAAGTTCGCTCAACTACAGAAAAAATGATCACTTTAGGCAAACGTGGAGACTTGCATGCACGTCGTCAAGCTGCGGCTTTTGTACGTAATGAAGTTGCTAGCGTACGTGAAGAAAATGAGGATATCGTCATTGAATCAGCTTTGCAAAAACTATTCAACGATATTGCACCTCGTTATGCTGAACGTCAAGGTGGCTACACTCGTATCTTGAAGACAGAACCAAGACGCGGTGATGGTGCACCAATGGTTGTCTTAGAACTTGTCTAAAATCACACTAATAACATCACTTTATAGATGATTCTTTTAGAGTGTTATGATGTTGGAAGTTAACTCTTCCGAGTCTAGCTCAGCGCTACTCCTCAAGTCGAATCGATTTGAGGAGTATGCACTCATCATAAAGTGTTTTTTTGTACCTTCAATTAACTGTCTTGACATCTATTTGAAGGTACAAAAAAACACTTTAATTAAAACGGAAACAATTGAAAAATCAGGTATTTTTTGATAGTGTTAGTAGGAACTTTAGGATGGAGAAGGAGTAATTATGGAGCCAATTATTGAATTAGGAAAGATTAATTACAAATACCAACCAGATGACCCCCGTTTTGCGTTAAAAGATATTTCATTTACGATCAATCAAGGTGAATGGATCGCAATTATCGGGCACAATGGTTCAGGTAAATCAACACTCGCAAAGACGATCAATGGTCTGCTTTTGCCAGAATCAGGCACGGTAAAGGTAGGAAAGCAGTTACTAAATGAAGAAAACATCTGGTCTATACGTCGAATGGTCGGCATGGTTTTCCAAAACCCTGACAACCAGTTTGTCGGATCAACAGTGGAAGATGATGTTGCTTTTGGTCTTGAGAATCAGGGTATCCCACGTGAAGAAATGGTGGTTCGTGTAAAGGATGCACTTGAAAAAGTCCGTATGAGTGACTTTGCAAAAAGAGAACCTGCACGATTGTCTGGTGGACAAAAACAACGAGTTGCTATTGCAGGGGTTGTTGCGTTACGGCCAGATATCATCATTTTAGATGAAGCGACTAGCATGTTAGACCCCGAAGGACGAGAAGAAGTTATTTCGACGATCAAAAAGATTAAAGAAGAAAGCAACTTGACGGTCATATCTATCACACATGATATCGATGAAGCAGCGAATGCCAATCGGATATTTGTCATGAAACAAGGTGAGCTAGTTAATGAAGGAACACCAGAAGAAATTTTTTCTGCTGGTCCTGAACTGATCAATCTTGGGTTGGATCTTCCTTTTCCTGAAAAATTAAAGAGTGCATTAAAACAACGAGGTTTTGTCGTTCCAGAAGAGTACATGACTGAAGAAGGGATGGTGGACTGGTTATGGACATCCGTTTTGAAAAAGTAGATTTTACGTATCAGCCCAATACGCCATTTGAACAAAGAGCGCTATTTGATATTGATATGACGATTGAAGAAAATAGTTATACAGCTCTAGTCGGCCATACAGGTAGTGGTAAATCGACCCTACTTCAACATCTAAATGCATTGGTCAAGCCTACGAGTGGAATCGTACATATTGGCGATCGACAAATCAAACCTGATACGAACAATAAAAATTTAAAACCGATCCGTAAAAAAGTCGGGATCGTTTTTCAATTTCCGGAAGCACAATTATTTGAAGAAACAGTCGCTCGAGATATTGCGTTTGGTCCTAAAAATTTTGGAGTCAGTGACGAAGATGCGCTTCAGTTAGCAAAAGAGATGCTTGGGCATGTTGGTTTAGATGAGACTTACTTAGAACGTTCGCCATTTGAATTGTCTGGTGGACAAATGCGGCGAGTGGCTATTGCTGGCGTCTTAGCAATGAAACCAGAGGTACTCGTTTTAGATGAGCCAACAGCAGGACTTGACCCGCAGGGAAGAAAAGAAATGATGGATATGTTCTGGCGTCTGCATAAAGAGCAGAATATTACGATCGTACTAGTCACCCACTTGATGGACGATGTGGCGAACTACGCCGACTATGTCTATGTACTTGAAAAAGGGAAAATTGTCGAAAGTGGACGACCCCATCAAGTTTTTCAAAATCTTACCTGGTTAAAAGACAAGCAATTAGGTGTTCCTACTGCTACCGAGTTTGCAGAAAAATTAAACAATCGCGAGAAGCTATTTTCCGAGTTGCCGATCACTGCTGAAGAGTTGGCAGATAAGATTGTTGAATTAGCAGGAGGAAATGCACATGATGAATAAATTGATTTTTGGTCGGTATATGCCAGGGAATTCCTTGATTCACCGATTAGATCCTCGTGCAAAATTATTAGCCAGCTTCTATTTTATCGGTATCATTTTTTTAGCAAATAATTGGCAGACTTATGCACTATTAGCAGTTTTCACGTTGCTTGCTGTTTTTCTTTCGAAAGTCGATATCAAATTCTTCATTCGTGGTATTCGACCGTTGATCTGGTTGATCTTATTCACCGTAGCTTTACAAGTCTTATTTACAAGCGGTGGCGCGACTTATTGGAGTTGGGGGATCTTTAACATCACTGAATTTGGTGTGATGAACGGACTCTTCATTTTTTGCCGTTTCGTATTGATCATCTTTATGTCGACATTATTGACATTGACCACGCCTCCTTTAGAATTGTCTGATGCAATTGAATATCTGTTAAGACCCTTAAAGGCTGTGCGTTTTCCAGTACACGAAATCTCCTTGATGTTGTCGATCGCCTTACGTTTTGTTCCTACTTTGATGGATGAAACAGAAAAAATCATGAATGCGCAACGCGCACGTGGCGTCGATTTTGGAGAAGGTAGCTTAGTTCAAAAAATGAAAGCTGTCATTCCCTTGTTGATCCCGTTATTTGTCAGCAGTTTTAATCGTGCAGAAGATTTGGCGACAGCTATGGAAGCAAGAGGCTATCAAGGTGGTGAAGGACGAACGAAATACCGTATCCTTCATTGGCACAACCGTGATACGTACGTCATTCTTGCATTTGTATTATTGACGATCGCGTTGATTTTTTTAAGAAGCTGATTTAGTAGAAAAGGTGAATGTATGACACGCTACAAAGCAATTATTGCATATGATGGAACGAACTTTAATGGATTTCAAAAACAGCCAAATGGTCGTACCGTACAAGAAGAAATAGAAAAAACATTAACAAAGATGGCGAATGGTAAAGAAATCACTGTTTTTGGGTCTGGTCGTACAGATGCAGGAGTACATGCAATGGGGCAAGTGATCCATTTTGATTACCCCGAAGAGCGTCCGTTAGAACGCATGCGTTTTGCTTTAGATACGCAGTCACCAGAAGATATTGCAGTGAAAAAAGTAGCAATTGTCTCAGAAGATTTCCATGCTCGTTATCTTGTAAAAGAAAAAACGTATCAATTTCGAGTGGATATAGGCAAACCGCGTAGTCCATTTCGACGCCATTATGCCAGTTATTTTCCTTATCCAATAGATGTGGAAAAGATCCAACGAGCGCTTCCTGATTTATTAGGAACACATGATTTCACTTCTTTTTGTGCTTCTGGTAGTTCTATCGAAGACAAAGTTCGAACGATCTATGAGGCGAAAATGGAAGTGAATGAAACCGGCGATGAGCTTTTGTTTACTTTCCGCGGCAATGGTTTTCTTTACAAAATGATCCGTATCTTAGTTGGAACATTGCTTAAAATTGGGAATGGACGTTTGGCAGAGGATAGTATTCCTGAAATCATAGCGAAAAAAGATCGTAATGCTGCTGGACCGACTGCTCATCCAGAAGGGCTATATCTTTACGAAGTCAAATACGAATAAAAAAACTCCTTTAGTATCTGATGATGATCAGACGACTAAAGGAGTTTTTTTATTTTCTTCTACGATGTGAGGTCCTTTGCGGAGCTGGTTGTTCGATTTCAGTAACTCGTTTAAATGAACTATTACGCTTTAGATACCAGACGTAGAGAATGAACAGGGCAAGACAGAGAACGAATAAGATGGTACCGAGCATAAATCCCTGAGGTAAATAACTAAACGTGACAGTGTGCTTACCTGCTGGAACTTTGATCATCAAGAAGGCATCTTTAAAGTTTTCTACCTCTACTGACTTGCCATCAACTTTGGCTTTCCAACCTGCATCATAAGGAATCGTTGTGACAAGCATCTTATCTTCAGGAGTATTGACTGTTCCTGTAGCGGTACGTCCTGTAGTGTCCATCTCAACACCGTTGTCCTTGATCTGGTTCATGGCAGCTTGATAAGCTACAACATCTAAGCCGATGACTTTGGGTGCCATAAAACTAACTTCTTTTGTGCCATAAAAACTAGCAGTAAAGGTGACTGTCGTTTCTTGCGGATAATAACCAAGATCGTAATATTGCCCAGAGATATTGATTTGGGTCTTGCGTGACATCCCATTTACTGTAATGGTAGCAGTTGAACTTTCTAATTGTGCATAATTCGTTGGGAAAAGGCTCAAGTAAGCTTGTGTATTTGCTGGTACTTTCACTTCCCAAGTTAAGACTTTTGGCTGATTTTCAGCTGTTTCGCCATAAGTCACACCTGTTGATGTATTGCTGACTGTGACATTTTGCTGGCTTTTTAATGTTGGTGTATAGAATGTATAATACTGTTCGTTCAAACCAGACAGTTGGTTGATCAAATTTGTTTGACTAGTCAAATTGTCTGTCAGTGGCTGTTCCACATCATTGATCGACAAAGGAGCAGTAAAGGCTAAAGGTAAAGCATTGATATTTTTATAGAGCGTGTAATCACCGCTTTGATCTTCTCGAATAAAGCCGTATTTACTAAAGCTGCTGTCGTTTTTCGCGATATTGTATTTGATTCCTGTAAAACCATCCATCAACAAAGTATTATTCGCATAGCGAATGTTCAAATTCGTTCCGCGAGAACGAAACCCTAATGTATCCAGATAAGAAGAAGAGTTTCGGTTTCTGATAGAAGAAAACAAACTGATCCCGCTATAACCATAATTGATCGAATCATTCGGTGAGATGGGGTCAAGGTTTTCTAAACGATAAAATGTATCTGATTCTTTTTTTGTTTTGTCAACTAATGTTTTCAATGAGGGCGCAGGGTCAGTATACAAACTTCGCGATGCGTAATTCCAATCATCTAAAATACCATGGATCATGCTGTTCGTATTGACACTTGCTTCTGCAGTCATGAGCAATAATAACAATAGACTGAGGTATTTAACTGACTGTTTGTGATGGTGGAAAAAACCGATCGTCAAAGCATAGAGCCCTAAGAAAACAACAGTCAAAACAAAGGAAGTCGTTGTGACATAAGAATAACTACCTGCTGGTTTCAGTCCCCAAGCAGTAGTGAAGACTGCTGCAAGAAGAATGCTGATCCCGACTAGTAATCCCTGATCTTCTTTCGTCAGTACTTCCCAAGCTTTGGCAGCTAGTAAAATAACTAAGAAAGAAAATAGGTACGCATAACGGAATAAGAACATATTCGGTGCGTGCATCCCATGCCAGAATAGATTCAAAGGAACGATATAAAAACTAGCAATCAACAGTGCAAACAAACTACCAAATAAAAGTTTGTTTTTGACAGTGATTTTTCGGCTGATAAAATAAAACAGGCACAGTACTAATGGAAACAATCCGGCGTAAATAAAAGGAATCGAACCATATTTGGTTGTATCATAAACGCCCACCATATTTTTCATGATCAGATCCAAGTAGGAAGTGGCCTCTGTTTTGAACGTCGTGATCTGAGTCAGTGCTTCTCCATTAGAGCGCAGATCAAGGATAGCAGGCAAAATAATGATCATTGAGGCACCACCAGCTAATAAAGAGGTAATGCCGTAAGGAAGAATCGTTTTTTTATATACCGACCAATTACTTAGAAGTCTAACAACAAAGTAAAGGAAGGAAAAGACACCGATCATGAATCCCATATAAAAACTCGATAGAAAGAGTAAGAGATAGCTGACAAATAGGACGATCGGTTTTTTTAAATCCATTACTCGATGAATCCCTAGAATGATCAAGGGAAGGTAAATAAAGGCATCTAACCACATGATGATTTCTGAGTGTGCAGTGATGAAAGAAATCGATGCATAGCTAACACTTAGCGCAACATGGCCCCAACGAGGTATCTTGTATGTTCTTGCAAGAAACCAAAAGGATAATCCTGCACAGCCGACTTTTAAAATCGTAAGAAAATAAAGGGCATCAGGCATCATCTGATTAGGGAACAACACCACAAGCGGCGTGAAGATCCCGCCTAGATAGTACGAGATCAAAGAAAGGTAATTCAAACCGAGAGAGGCATTCCATGTATAGAAAATACTTTGCTTTCCAAGTAACATATTCCGAAAGCTTGCATGAAAGTTAGAAAATTGTGAAAAGGCATCACTCGCAAGAATGCTGCGGTCGCTTCCAGGATAGATACCGATACTTAGATAAACAAGTGTGAGTATCAGTAAAGGAATCAGGAAGCTAGCTAATGCGTAGCGACCATTCTCTTTAAGAAAAAGTTTTAATTTTGTTTTCATATTCAAACCACCAATTTCTATGATAATGAAGATACTTCTAGTTTATCACATTCATCTTTTTCTCCACCTTAAAAGACTTTACATTTCATAAAAAAATAAAAAAACAAAATAAATAATATAAAATCGTCAATTATTATAGGAAGCATAACGAAAGAATTGAATTTATCTAGACGAAATACTAGCTAAATGAACTATCAATAGAAGAATATACCTATGTTTCGTAAACAGTTGAGCAATCATAAAAAGACAAATACCCGATACTTTTAAGTGGTATGAAAAAATACCTAAAGCAAGAACTCAATGAAGAGTCTACTTTAGGTATTTTTACTTATTATATGTAAATAAAAACCGTTCAACAATGAACGGTTCAAACTTTATTCAATTAAACGCGTTCAACTTTTCCTGATTTCAAAGCACGAGTTGACACCCAAACTTTTTTAGGTGTTCCGTCGATCATTACGCGAACTTTTTGTAAGTTAGGTTTAACAGTACGTTTTGTTGAGTTCATAGCGTGTGAACGGTTGTTTCCACTTTTTGTCTTGCGACCTGTAAAGTAACAAACTTTTGCCATGTAAATTTCCTCCTTTGCTTTGATTTGGAGCAATAGAATAATTCAGCTCATACCAGACTAACATATCATATAGAATAGTAATTTGCAAGCACATTTTCACTGATAGAATTGACATTTGTCAAGAATAATTGTAAATTATACAAGGTTATTTCTAAAAAATTCGTGGGTTTTTGAGTACTTTAGGGTAACTACCTTTTATTTCAGGTTGCGCTATGATAAAATATGATAGAAGAAAAATGGGAGTATTTTACCCGTTAAGGAGGCTCATTCATGGCTGTAAAAATTCAAACGTCAGCTGGAACCATTGAAATTACCAATGATGTGATTGCAACAGTTGTTGGTGGCGCCGCGACAGATGTGTTCGGTGTTGTAGGAATGGCCAGCAAAAATCAAATCAAAGATAATATCACTGAGATTTTACGTAAAGAAAATTATGCTAGAGGTGTAGTCGTTCGTCAAGAAGATAACGGTATCGCGGTGGACGTTTATACGATTATTAGCTATGGTACAAAAATTTCGGAAGTTTCACGTAATGTTCAAGAAAAAGTAAAATACAACTTGGAGGCATTATTAGGTGTAACAGCCAATTCTGTTAATGTCTTTGTCCAAGGTGTTCGTGTACTGCCAGACTAGGCAGGAGGCTTGCTGATTCATTCAGCAGTCGATCTGAAGGAGGATTATCTAGGTGAGTTTAACAGAAATCAGTGCAAGCCAATTCCAGGAAATGGTTCAGGCGGGCGCGAATCGTCTGCAAATAAATGCAGAATATGTCAATTCGTTAAATGTATTTCCAGTTCCTGATGGAGATACTGGTACAAATATGAATTTATCCATGACTAGCGGAGCAAAAGCAGTAGTTGACTCTACTTCTGAAAAAGTAGGAGATCTAGCAACGATGCTATCTAAAGGATTATTGATGGGAGCTCGAGGAAATTCAGGCGTTATCTTGTCTCAATTATTCCGCGGTTTTTCCAAACAAATTCCAGATGTAACAGTATTAAATGCTACCGATCTAGCGGCGGCTTTTACACATGGTGTTGAAACAGCTTATAAAGCGGTCATGAAACCAGTGGAAGGAACGATCCTGACAGTAGCGAGAGAAGCTGCCAAAGCTGGCGAAAAGAAAGCAAAATCAACCGATGATGTAATAGAAGTGATGACTGCTGTTGTCAAAGGCGGAAAACGTGCTTTAGCTAAAACACCTGACTTATTGCCAGTATTAAAAGAAGTAGGTGTAGTCGATAGTGGTGGACAAGGATTACTGTTTGTCTATGAAGGTTTTTTGAGCGCTTTGAACGGTGAATTCCAAGCAGATGAAGTCTATGAACCATCTCCAGCAGAAATGGATGACATGGTCAATGCGGAACATCATCGTAGTGTCCAAGGACAATTAGCTACAGAAGATATCCACTATGGCTACTGTACAGAAATCATGGTGAAAATCGGCGAAGGACCAACCGTTGATAGCCAATTTGATTATGAAGAGTTCCGCAATTACTTAGACGGATTAGGCGATTCATTATTAGTAGTCAATGATGAAGAAATCATCAAAGTACATGTTCACACAGAAAATCCAGGTGAAGTATTGAACTATGGACAAAAATTTGGTTCATTAGTGAAAATAAAAGTGGATAATATGCGTTTGCAACATGAAACGATTTTAGAGCATGATGAAGATGTCAATGCGTTTGCACAACAAAAACCGACACGTACACCTTATGGTATCGTAGCAATCGCTGCTGGCGAAGGGATCCAAGAGTTATTTAAAAGCTTAGGTGCAAATTACGTGATCAGTGGCGGTCAAACAATGAATCCAAGTACAGAGGACATTGTCAAAGCCATTCAAGAGGTCAATGCAGACAAAGTTATCGTGTTGCCAAACAACAAAAATATTTTCATGGCTGCTGACCAAGCAGCTGAAGTTGCTGAAATCCCAGTAGCAGTCGTGCCATCAAAGACGATCTCTCAAGGATTGACAGCGATGCTATCATTCAATGATCAAGTATCATTAGATGAAAATAAACAAACAATGACAGAAATGCTTTCAAGTGTAGTGAGCGGTCAAGTGACACATGCTATTCGTGACACAACGATTGATGGCGTAAAAATCACTGAAGGTGACTTTTTAGGAATGATCGATGGGAAAATCGTGATCTCTAATCCAGATATCGTGGAAACTTCATTAGATACTCTAGAAAAAATGATCACTGAAGACACAGAAATCGTAACGATCTTAGCTGGTGAAGGCGGCTCAGTTGAGCAAGCAGAAGCTTTGACAGCTAAGTTAGTCGAACGTTATCCAGATTTGGAATTCGAGATCCATCAAGGAGACCAACCTGTTTATCCATATCTATTCTCAGCAGAATAAGAACGTAGCAAAGAATGATCGAATTAGTAAGGGCTGTGCCAGAGAAATGGTACAGCCCTCTTTCTAAGGAATGGCTGAAACAGAATAAGACAGCCAGTTGGGAAATGACGAAGAGGAGGAAATGACCATGCGATCTTTGAATGATCCAGTTACGGTGTTGGCTGGTGTGGGAGAGAAAAGAGCCGTGAGTCTTGCCAGTTTAGGCATACATACGATTGAAGATTTACTGACCTATTATCCTTTTCGCTATGAAGATATCCAAGAAAGAAATTTAAATGAGATCCAAGACCAAGAGAAAGTAACCTTAAAAGGACTTGTGGTTTCTCCACCTGTCATGAGCCGATTTGGATACAAAAAAAGTCGATTACAGTTTCGAATGATGCAAGATCATGCAGTGTTCAATGTTTCTTTTTTCAATCAACCTTATTTAAAAGATAAAATCATTTTATCAGAAGAAATCGCCGTCTATGGAAAATGGGATGCAAAACGAAAAGCGTTAAATGGAATGAAAATCTTGGGTTCTCAAACATTAGATGATTTTTCTCCTATCTATCATGTCAATAAATCGATACGCCAAACGACCTTAGTTGATCTGATAAAAAAAGGATTTGAAGAATACGGACAATTACTTGAAGAAAATCTGCCGATCTACTTAGTCGAGAAGTATCGTTTATTGGATCGACCAACAGCTGTTCGAAGTATGCATTTTCCCAAAAATCATGAAGAAAATCATCAGGCGAAGCGACGAATCGTTTTTGAGGAATTCTTTTTGTTCCAAATGCGACTTCAAGGACTAAAAAAAGCCGAAAAAGCAGAAAAAAATGGACTGGAGATCTTATACGATATCCAACGATTAAAAGAGTTTACCAAGAAATTGCCCTTTGAATTAACGAATGCACAAAAACGCGTAACGAATGAAATTTGTCGTGACCTGAGAAGCCCGCAGCATATGCAACGTCTTTTACAAGGGGATGTAGGAAGTGGGAAAACGATTGTAGCTGCCATTGCTTTGTATGCTACGATCACAGCGGGATTCCAAGGCGCATTGATGGTACCCACTGAAATTTTGGCACAACAGCATATGGAAAGTTTACAGCAATTGTTTGATCCAACAGAAGTAAAGCTTGCTCTTTTAACTGGTTCAACGAAAGCCAAAGAACGAAAGGAACTAATGGAACAGCTAGAAACCGGAGAAATAGACATTATAATAGGTACACATGCGTTGATCCAAGAAGGCGTGGAGTTTCAAAATCTGGGGTTAGTGATCACAGATGAGCAGCATCGCTTTGGAGTCAATCAACGAAAAGTGCTTCGGGAGAAAGGTTGGCGGCCAGATGTGTTGTTCATGACTGCAACGCCGATTCCTCGTACGTTAGCAATTACCGCGTATGGAGAGATGGATGTTTCGATCATCGATGAGCTGCCAGCCGGGCGGATTCCCATCGAAACACGTTGGGTGAGAACGCCGCAATTAGACAGTGTATTGGATTGGACACATAAAGAATTAGCTAAGGGACATCAGATGTACGTGATTTGTCCATTGATCGAAGAATCCGAAGCACTGGATGTGAAAAATGCGGTAGAAATCTATGAGAAATTAAGTGAGCTGTTTGCACCTCAGTATGAAGTGGGATTATTACATGGTAAAATGAAGAATCAAGAAAAAGATGCGATCATGGAAACCTTTAAAGAAAATAAGATGCAAATCTTAGTTTCGACGACCGTTATCGAAGTCGGAGTAAATGTTCCAAATGCCACAGTCATGCTGATCATGGATGCGGATCGTTTTGGACTAGCACAGTTGCATCAATTGCGTGGCCGAGTTGGTCGTGGTAGTGATGCTTCCTATTGTGTGTTAGTCGCTAATCCTAAGAATGAATTGGGCGTTGAACGGATGAAAATCATGACAGAAACAAATAATGGCTTTGTATTAAGTGAAAAAGACTTAGAATTACGTGGTCCTGGAGAAGTCTTTGGCTTTCGCCAATCAGGGCTGCCTCAATTTGCGATTGCCGATCTTGTGGCTGATGGCAATGTGTTGGAAGTCGCCCGTGAAGAAGCGCAGAATGTTTGGCAAATTAAAAATTGGCAGGTACTACCAGAATATCGGCCTTTGGTAGATAGTCTAGAGGTAGAAAATCAAGATAATCATTATTTTGATTAGCAGACTATGCTATACTTTATAGTGATGATAAAAAAGGAGTGGAAATAATGAGAATCGCCGTAGATGCAATGGGTGGCGACCACGCACCACAAGCAATTGTGGAAGGTGTGGCTTTAGCACAACAAGATTTCCCAGATGTGGAATTTATCCTTTATGGTAAGGAAGCAGAAATCAAAAAATATTTGACAAATGAAAAAAATATCACGATCGTGCATACAGATGAAAAAATAAGCAGTGATGATGAACCAGTTAAAGCAATCCGTCGTAAAAAGACCGCTTCGATGGTTTTAGCGGCGCAAGCAGTGAAAAACGGAGAGGCAGACGCTATTTTTTCAGCCGGAAATACAGGAGCATTATTAGCTGCAGGATTATTTATCGTTGGCAGGATCAAAAACATCGAACGTCCTGGATTAATGTCCACATTGCCTGTTATTGGCAAACCTGATGCTGGTTTTGATATGTTGGATTTAGGTGCAAATGCTGAAAACAAAGCGGAGCATCTTCTACAATATGGTATACTTGGTTCGTTTTATGCACGAAAAGTTCGTGGTATTGGTCGCCCTCGGGTTGCACTATTGAACAACGGAACAGAAGAAACCAAAGGAAGCGAACTTACGAAAAAGGCTTTTGAATTACTACACAATGAAACGAGTTTGAATTTCATTGGTAATGTAGAAGCAAGAGAATTGCTAAATGGTGTTGCTGACGTGGTCGTCACTGATGGATTTACTGGGAACGCTGTGTTGAAATCAATCGAAGGTACTGCAATGAATATGATGGATCTTTTGAAATCAGCCATTTTAAATGAAGGTTTTAAAGGAAAAATGGGGGCTGTACTACTAAAAAACGGCCTGCGTTCATTAAAATCTGAAATGGATTACTCTAAACATGGCGGAGCTGTGCTCTTTGGACTGAAAGCGCCAGTGATCAAAACTCATGGTGCAACGGGTCCAGATGCGGTAAGATATACGATCCGCCAAATCCATACGATGCTTGAAACAAATGTAGTCGGCCAATTGGTTGAACAATTTGAAAAAAGCGCAGAGTGACTTTTTTTATCCGAATGAGAAAAAGTCGGTGGAAAAAAAGGTGGACATTCTTAAAAAATGCCAGTAGAATTAGCGTTGGCGAAAGAAAGTCGACAATTTCGATAATTGTTGGAGGTGAAAACATTGGCACGTGAAGAAATATTTAACAAAGTAGCGAAAATTATTTCAAATCATTTTGAAATTGATACAGATAAAGTAACTGATGAATTAAATATCAAAGATGACCTAAAAGCTGACTCAATCAGCATCATGGAATTTGTTTTGGAGCTTGAAGACGAGTTTGGAACAGAGATCTCTGATGAAGACGCAGAACAAATTGAAACAGTTGGCGGCGCGGTAGATTATATCAGCAGTCATCTTAACTAATTTTCGATAGAGAGAAGTGAGTAAAGACTATTTTTGGTCTTTACTCACTTTTTTTTAATCTTTTCTGAAAATGAAAAGGGTTTTAAATAGATTTTTCTGACAATTCTGGCAACACTTCGAAATAATCTTGCATTATAAAACGATTTTCTATATAATTATTAATAATCTATTACACGAAGCTTAAAATAATGATTGTTATAAAACGTTTTACTCTGTGTAATATTATTTTTTATTAATAAAACTTCCGTCGTGGGAGCAGAGAGGGGTATTCGATTGTCAGATAATCAACTATTAGATGTTCAAAACCTACATACAGGCTTCCGTCTTAAAGATGAATATTACGATGCAGTAGATGACGTTTCTTTTACGTTAGATAAAAACGAGATCTTAGCAATCGTGGGCGAATCTGGGTGCGGGAAAAGTACATTAGCTACTACTATCATGGGGTTACTTGATCCAAACAATACAAAGATCACAGGTGAAATTTTATATAATGATTTAAACTTGATCGAATTAAACGAAACTTTATATAACAAGATTCGTGGAAATGATATTGGCATGATTTTCCAGGATCCATTATCTGCATTAAACCCTTTGATGAAAATTGAAGACCAAATAAAAGAAGGTTTGTCTTACCATACAAAAATGAACGCAGAACAAAGACAAGCACGTGCTTTAGAATTATTAGAACAAGTTGGTATCCCTAACCCTGAACGAGTAGGACGACAATATCCTCATGAATTATCAGGTGGGATGAGACAACGTGTGATCATCGCCATTGCTATTGCCTGCAAGCCACCGATCATCATCGCTGATGAACCAACTACTGCTTTAGATGTAACGATCCAAGCACAAATCCTTGATTTATTAAAAGATTTACAAGAAGAAACAAAAGCAGGAATCATCCTCATCACGCACGATTTAGGTGTCGTTGCTGAAATGGCGGATCGTGTAGCTGTGATGTATGGCGGTCAGTTTGTTGAAGTAGCAAATGTGAAGGAACTATTTGAAAATCCACAACATCCATATACACGTTCTTTATTGAACTCTATTCCTCAAGAAGGAAATCATGATGCGGAACTACATGTGATTGAAGGGGTTGTTCCATCTTTAAAAAACATGCCGCGTGAAGGGTGCCGTTTTGCTCCTCGGATTCCTTGGATCCCCGCGAGTGATCACGAAGAAAATCCAGTTCTTCATGAAATTGCTCCGAATCATTTGGTTCGTTGCTCATGCTACAAACATTTCCACTTTAGAGACGAAAAAGGAGAGGTGTAGATGTCAGAATTAATCACAATCAACGATTTGAAAGTTCACTATCCGATTCGTAGTGGTTTCTTTAATCGAGTAACGGATCATGTTTACGCAGTAGATGGCGTAGATTTTATCATTGAAAAAGGAAAAACTTATGGGTTGGTCGGTGAATCTGGTTCAGGAAAATCGACAACCGGAAAAGCGGTTGTTGGGTTGGAAAAAGTTACATCTGGTCAGATCATTTACGAAGGCAAAGATGTGACTCAGCGAAGTAACCGAAAAAAAATCGGCTATAACAAAGATGTCCAAATGATCTTCCAAGATTCGATGTCCAGTTTAAATCCTAAAAAACGGGTATTAGATATCATTGCTGAACCTATTCGTAATTTCGAACGCCTGAGCGATCAGGAAGAAAAGAAAAAAGTAAAAGGATTGCTAGATATCGTAGGAATGCCTGAAGATGCATTGTACAAATACCCTCATGAATTTTCGGGTGGTCAACGTCAACGTCTCGGTGTTGCTCGAGCAGTAGCAACGAATCCAAAATTAATTGTAGCAGATGAACCAGTATCTGCCTTAGATTTATCTGTACAAGCGCAAGTACTAAACTTCATGAAGCGAATCCAACAAGAATTTGGCCTCAGCTATTTATTTATTTCTCATGACCTAGGAGTCGTAAAGCATATGTGTGACAACATTGCTATTATGTATAAAGGACGCTTTGTTGAGATTGGTACTCGTGAAGATATCTATAATGACCCACGTCACATCTACACCAAACGTTTGCTTTCGGCTATTCCTCAGATTGATGTGGAAAATCGAGAACTTCATAAAGAGAATCGTCGGAAAGTGGAAAAAGAGTATATTCAAAACCAAAATGAGTATTACGATCAGACGGGACGAGTATACGATTTACGTACGATTACAGCAACGCATGAAGTAGCGTTGAAAGACGGAGGTGCTAGTTAATGTGGAAAACGATTCTAAGACGTGTGCTACTGATGATCCCGCAAGTGATCATACTTAGTGTATTGATCTTCATGTTGGCAAAAGCGATGCCGGGAGATCCATTTACCGGATTGATCAATCCAAACCAAGATCCAGCTGTTATTGAACGAATGAGACAAGCCGCAGGGTTGAATGATCCGTGGTATGAGCAATATTTCCGTTGGATAGGCAACGCACTGCATGGAGATTTGGGACAAAGTTTCTTATATAAACGTACAGTTGCTGATTTGATCGGTGAACGAATCATCAATACACTCTATCTATCAGTTTTGACAGTTATTATTACGTATTTGATTGCTGTACCGTTAGGAATGTTAGCAGGTAGATATCAAAATTCGATTTTAGATAAAGTTGTCGTGATTTATAACTTCTTCAGTTTTGCTGTACCATTGTTCATTTTTGGTCTGATCATGCTGTTTATTTTTGGTTATCGCTTAGGCTGGTTTCCAACGAGCGGTTCACAGACCTTGGGCTTACAGGGTGGATTTATTACGCAGCTGTTTGACCGAATGAAATATATCATTTTACCATCGATTACCCAAGCCTTCTTAGCAACAGCTGTCACGATCCAGTATTTAAGAAGTGAAGTCATTGATTCTAAGTCTCTGGATTTTGTACGGACAGCCCGTTCAAAAGGTGTACCAACGAAAAAAGTATTTAGTCGTCACATTTTCCGTAACGCGGCATTGCCGATGGCTTCGCAGATGGGATATGAAATCACTTCCCTGATTGCAGGGTCAGTAGTTATTGAAAAAATCTTTGGTTACCCTGGAGTCGGGAAATTGTTTATCGATGCGATTGGTCAACGAGACTATACGGTTATTACATCCTTAGTATTGATTTTAGGAATTGCAACGTTGATCGGAACCTTGCTATCAGATATCATCATGAGCATTGTCGATCCACGTATTCGTATCCAATAAAATCAATCTGAAAGGAGCAAAAGCAAATGAGCGATAAAAAGAAAGAAGTTACGCAAGAAAGCATCCCACCAATGGGTTTGCGAATGATTGCGCGTGAATTTAAAAAAGATAAAATAGCCATTTTTTCATTAGGCTTACTAGTGGTTTTATTGTTAGTCATTTTTATTGGTGCGCTATTCACTGACCAAGACAAAGTGATGTACGTAAGTATCTTTGACAAGTATGCAGCTCCGGGTGCTATTTCCGCTGAAGGTACAAAATTTATTTTAGGTGCAGATGAAGGTGGCCGTGATGTCCTTGGACAATTAATTATTGGTGCCAGAAACTCTGTGACGATTGGCTTTGCGATCACAGTGATTACGTCCATCATTGGTGTAGGCTTAGGGATCATCTCTGGTTACTACGGTGGGATCGTTGATAATATTTTGATGCGTATCGTTGATTTTATCATGATTCTACCGATCATGTTGATCATCATCGTGTTTGTATCGATTATTGCGAATTACAACGTATGGTCATTTATTTTCATCATGAGTGCTTTTTATTGGGTGGCAAAAGCCCGGTTATTCAGAAGTAAAACATTATCTGAAGCAAGACGTGATTACGTGAGTGCTTCGAAGACGATGGGAACAGGCGATTTTAAAATCATGTTCCGTGAAATCATGCCGAACTTAAGTTCATTGATCATCACCAACTTAACGATGAACTTTGCGGCAAATATTGGGATCGAAACCACTTTGACTTTCTTAGGGTTTGGTTTGCCAGCGAATGTTCCAAGTTTAGGGACATTGATTGGCTATGCCAGCAGTGGAGAAGTTTTAGTGAATCGACAATGGATCTGGTTACCTGCGTCAATTCTAATTTTAGTTTTGATGTTAAGTATCAACTATGTCGGTCAAGCATTCAAGCGTTCTGCTGATGCCCGACAACGACTAGGATAGAAAGAAAAGGGGGATATAGGATATGAAAAAAACGGTTTTAGGATTTGCAACACTGCTTACAGTAGTAGCACTAGCTGCTTGCGGTAGTGGCGGGAGTACTGATTCTTCAGGAAGCAATTCCGCAGATAAAGGGGACAGTAAAAAAGAGTTAACGTTTCCTTTAGCAACAAAAAATGATAAAGATTCAGTGAAAGACGGCGAACTAGAGGCTGCGGTAGCAACAGACAGCCAGTTCAAAGGACTTTTCCAATGGGAATTCTATCAAGATGCTTATGATGCTGCATTCATGGCACCTTCTCATGAAGCATTGTTTGCTAATGACGCTAGTTTCAAAATCAATGATAAAGGGGCTGCAACGTTAGATTTAGACCAAGATGCGAAAAAAGCAACAATCAAAATCAAAGATAACGTAAAATGGTCTGATGGCAAAGCTGTAACGGCAGATGATGTTATTTTCCCTTATGAAATCATCGGTAACAAAGATTACACGGGTATTCGCTATGACGATACTTTCCAAAATATCGTAGGTATGGAAGAGTATCATGATGGAAAATCAGATACAATTTCTGGTATCAAAAAAGTAGACGATTCAACTGTTGAAATCCAATATAAAAAAGTAGAACCAAGTATGCTACAAGCTGGCGGCGGAATTTGGGCCTATGCTGCACCAAAACATACGCTTGAAGGTGTTGCAATCAAAGATATGGAATCAAGCGATCAAGTACGTAAACATCCAGTTACTTTTGGTCCTTACTACATGAGTAATATCGTCTCTGGTGAATCTGTAGAATATTTACCAAATGAATACTACTGGGGCGGCAAACCTAAATTGAAAAAAATCACTATGAAATCAGTGCCAATTGCAAGTGCAACAGAAGCAGTGACTTCAAAATTGTATGACATGGTTTTCCAAATGCCTACAGATACGTATGACACATACAAAGATGTAGAAGGCTACACAAACTTAGGTCGTCAACAAACATCTTATACTTACCTAGGCTTCAAGCTAGGCACATGGGATGCTGCTAAGAATACTGTAAACTATGACAAAAATTCAAAAATGGCAGACAAATCATTGCGACAAGCAATGGGTTATGCATTAGATAATAATGCAGTAGGTGAACGTTTCTACGCTGGTTTGAGAAGCAATGCAACATCATTGATTCCTCCAGTATTTGAAGGTTACCATGACAAGGACCAAAAAGGCTATACTCAAGATATGGACAAAGCGAAGAAATTGTTAGATGATGCTGGTTACAAAGATGTAGATGACGATGGTCTAAGAGAAGATAAAGATGGTAAGAAATTGACAATCAACTTTGCATCAATGGCAGGTGGCGAAACAGCTCAACCATTAGCTGACTACTACGTTCAACAATGGAAAAAAATCGGGTTGAATGTAAAATATACAACAGGTCGTCTGATCGAATTCAACTCATTCTATGACAAATTAGAAAATGATGATCCTGAAATCGATGTATACCAAGCAGCTTGGAATACTGGTACTGATCCAAATCCAAACGGCTTGTGGGGCAAAAATGCAGCATTCAACTACACACGCTTTGCTTCAGATGAAAATACGAAATTGATTGATGATATCGGCTCTGATAAATCATTTGATGCGGATTACCAAAAAGAAGCTTATAAGAAATGGCAAAAATATGCTTTCGATGAAGCTTTTGCAATCCCAACATTATTCCGTAATGAAGTATTGCCAGTCAACGATCGCGTAAAAGATTGGAACTGGGCATACGATGAACCAAATCCATGGGCTAAAGTTTCTGTAACAGCAGATTCACGTTCATAAAAAATCAGAATAAACCACAAAACAGTTGATCTGTTTTGTGGTTTTTTTGTATTTATAGCCTTCATTGCTTACTTTTTTCTAGAATGGATAGCAAAAATCAAAATTTTTGGGGTGTTTATTAAGGCTTTGCTTACCTTTTATTTCAACCATTTCAAATTTATGAAAAAACCAGTATAATAAGGAAGTATTGAAAAAATATCCATAAAGGAATGTGGAAAATGGACAATCAGCTGACAAAAGAACTAAAAGAAAAGTATACTATCGTTTTTCACGATCTAAATCTACTTGAACAAGCTTTTACCCATTCATCCTATGTGAATGAGCATCGCAACCTTCAATTATCTGATAACGAACGATTGGAATTTCTAGGAGATGCCGTCTTAGAATTGATGGTCTCTGAATATCTATATCGTTTATATCCAGATATTCCAGAAGGAAAATTGACGAAGACCCGTGCCGCAATCGTACGTGAAGATAGCTTATCAAAATTTGCAAAAGAATGTGGTTTTGATAAATACATCATGTTAGGCAAAGGGGAAGAAAATTCTGGAGGACGTACTAGACCAGCACTTCTTTGTGATCTGTTTGAAGCCTTCTTAGGCGCTTTGTATCTAGATCAAGGTTTTGAAGCAGCCCATGACTTTCTCAAAGCAGTCGTCTTTCCAAAAGTTAAAGCAGGTGCTTTTTCACATGAGATGGATCATAAAACGAAACTACAAGAAGTATTGCAAAAATCAGGGGACGTCTTCATTGAATATCGTTTGATCAAGGAAGAAGGCCCCGCCCATGAACGTATTTTTTGGATCGAAGTATACGTTGACAACAAATTGATCGGGACAGGTCAAGGGAAATCGAAAAAATTAGCAGAACAAGCTGCTGCTGAAAATGCACTAGCAGCATTGTAAAAAGTGAGTGAGGGAATGCTTAGTGTATTTAAAACGAATTGAAATAGCTGGGTTTAAATCCTTTGCGGATAAAACAGTGATTGATTTCGAAAACAGTGTAACAGCAGTCGTTGGGCCAAACGGAAGCGGAAAAAGCAATATTACGGAAGCCATCCGTTGGGTCTTAGGCGAGCAATCAGCTAAAAGTCTTCGTGGCGGAAAAATGCCTGATATTATTTTTGCTGGTTCAGATACGAGAAAACAACTAAATGTAGCGGAAGTCACAGTCACTTTGGATAATACGGACCATTATCTTCCGTTAGATTACAACGAGATCAGCGTGACTAGACGGTATCGCAGAACAGGCGAAAGCGAGTTTTATATCAATAAACAAGCTTGTCGATTGAAAGATATCCAAGAATTATTTATGGACTCTGGGCTAGGTAAAGAATCATTTTCGATTATTTCGCAAGGAAAAGTCGAAGCAATCTTTAGCAGTAAACCAGAAGACCGCCGCGGAATCTTTGAGGAAGCAGCAGGGGTCTTGAAATACAAGCAACGTAAGAAAAAAGCAGAACAAAAATTGTTCGAAACAGAAGATAACCTTAGCCGTGTGCAAGATATTATCCACGAATTGGCAGAACAATTGGCGCCTTTATCTGTTCAAAGTGAAACAGCTAAAAAATTCTTACGCCTAAAAGAAGACTTGACGCAAACAGATATTGCTTTGATGATTGCAGAGATCAAAGCAGCGAAAAAAGATTGGGAAGAGAAACAAGCAAGACTTGTTCAATTCAATCAAGAATTGTCTTCTTTGACCACACAGATCCAAGCGCAAGAAGAAGTCTTGGCAGAAAAACGCAAACAAAATCTGCAGGCAGATCGCCAGATCGAAAAGGGGCAACAAACATTACTTGCTTTGTCCGAGAGTTTAAAACAAGCAGAAGGCCAAAAAGATGTGTTACTTGAGCGGACAAAACATACACAAAAAAGTTCTGCAGAGTATCAAACCTCTTTAGCGGAAGCGCAGAAGAAAGTCAGACACTTCGAAAAGATGCAAGAAAACTTGACTAAAGAAGTGAATGAAAAAGAAATAGAGATCCAACAAGCGCAAACACAGTTGATGAAGACCCAACAAGAATTAGAGAAATACCAAAAATCAACCAAAGAATTGTTGGCTGAATTACGCGATCAATATGTTGATTTGATGCAAGAACAGGCAAATGTGGGGAATGAACTGAAATATCTAGAACGCCAATATTTGCAAGAAACATCAAAAAGCAAACAGGCATTGGCAAAACAATCAGAAGTGGAAGCTTCTGTGCTAGAGTTGACAGCCAAACGTCAGGAATTGTCAAAGAAACAAGAGCATCTCCAAACAGGATTAGCAGCAAATAAAAATGAACTGGAAAAAATCCAACTAAATGGAAAAAAATACCAGGATCAATTAGCACAAGAACAACCAAAAATGTATCAGTTGATGAATCAGGTGCAACAATTGCGCGCACGCCAAAAAAGTTTACAGGAAATCCAAGAAAATTATTTTGGTTTTTATCAAGGGGTACGTTTGGTTTTACAACACAAACAACAACTGTCAGGGATCATCGGAGCTGTAGCTGAATTGATCGATGTGCCATCCTCTTTCACTTTGGCGATCGAAACAGCTTTAGGTGGGGCGGCTCAACATGTCATCGTGGAAAATGAACGCGATGCGCGTCAGGCAATCACTTATTTGAAACAGCAAAGAGGGGGCCGTGCAACTTTCTTACCTCTGACAACGATCAAACCTCGACAATTGCCAGCACATATTCTTTCACAAGCTGAAGCTGTAGACGGCTTTTTAGGCATTGCGAGTGAACAAGTGACTTTTCCTGATAAGATCCAAACAGTTGTCCATAACTTGTTAGGAACGATTCTATTAGCTAAGGATCTTGAGAGTGCTAATGCCATCGCCCAAACCATTCGCTATCAGTACCGAGTTGTTTCATTGGAAGGTGATGTGATGAACGCCGGCGGTTCGATGACCGGTGGGGCGAACAAACGTGGAAATCAAGGAAGTTTATTCTCACAAAATCAAGAATTGAAACAATTGACTGTAGCGTTTGAAGAAGCGGATCAACAACTGCAACTTCAAGAAAAGAAAGTACAAGAATTACAGCAAGAAGTAACGATTTTGGCTGAAAAACAAGAAGTTTTGCGTACGCAAGGAGAACAGTTGCGACTTGAAGAGCAAGAAGTAACGAACCACTTGCAAAACATCATGAATGATTTAGCTCGTTTTGAAAAAGAAAAGCAAGTATCGAATTTTGAAACACGTGAATTACAGCAATTTATTGAAACGTATCAGAAGCAGCAATCAGAGCTTACAGCAAGACAGAGCGAAATCGAGTTGCAACGCCAACAGATTGATGAAGAAATCAAATCACTTAGTCAAGAAAGTGATCAAATGGAAGCGAAAAGAGCCCAAGTCCAAGCTGAAAAAGCGCAAGAACAAGCAGATCTGGCTGTTTTAAAAGAACAATTCAATCATTTACAGATCCAATTGCGAGGAGCACGTGTCCAAAAAAATGAAGCATTGGAACGTCAAGAAAGTTTGGAAAAGCAGCTAGCAAATTTAACAGCTGATTTTACAGACCATGAGATGACAGAAGAAAGTTTAGAGAAAAAAATTGGCGAGCTATCAGCGAAACGTGAAGCATTACAAATAGAATTAACAACAACTAAGGCACAGCGTGAGAATATCCAGAAAGAAATCGACCAGCTTGAAATCGTGTTGGCAGAACAAAATCGCCAACAAAAAATCCAACTGACAGAACAATCGAAACTGGAAGTGCAAAAAGATCGGGCAGAAGTACTTCTTGATACTCATTTAGGTTACTTACAAACGGAATATCAAATCAGTTTTGAAAAAGCAATCGTTGACTATGAAGAAACAGAAGATGTAGCAGCGAGCCGTGTTGAAGTTGCATCATTGAAAGAGCAGATCGAGGACTTAGGCCCCGTCAACTTGAGTGCTATCGAACAATTTGAACAAGTCAATGAGCGACATACATTTTTAGCGACTCAACGGGATGATTTGTTGTCTGCGAAAAATCAGCTTTTTGAAACGATGGAAGAGATGGATGACGAAGTACGTACACGATTCAAAGAAGTCTTTGAGGCAATTCGTCAAGAATTCAAAGTGGTATTTCCGAATATGTTTGGTGGCGGACGTGCGGAGTTAGTGCTGACAGATCCAACAGATCTTTTGAAAACAGGGATTGAGATTGAAGTTCAACCACCAGGAAAAAAATTACAAAGTTTGAGTTTGCTTTCAGGTGGAGAAAGAGCGTTGACAGCTATTGCTTTGCTGTTTTCGATCATTCGAGTCTGTCCAGTTCCATTCTGTATTTTAGATGAGGTTGAAGCTGCATTAGATGAAGCAAACGTGAAACGCTTTGGACGCTATTTAAGTGACTTCCAAGATGGCACACAGTTCATCGTGGTCACACACCGTAAAGGAACGATGGTTGCTGCCGATGTTTTATACGGCGTGACGATGCAGGAATCGGGAGTTTCAAAAATCGTTTCGGTTCGTATGGAGGATATCAACGAAGAAGGAAAAATGGAAACGAAAGTGTAGGAAAATAAATGATCAAATTAATTGCGATTGATTTAGATGGTACATTATTAGATGAAGAGAAAAAAATCTCAAATGAGAATAAGCGTGTGTTGGCCGAAGCTAAAGCAAAAGGGGTCAAGATCGTGTTATGTACAGGGCGCCCATTAGCAGCGATGGCTCACTATCTGCAAGAACTAGGTTTAGTAGATGAAGGCGATTTTAGCATTACTTTCAATGGAGGTCTGGTCCAAAAAAATGACACAGGCGAAATCATGGAAAAGAAAGTGATGACAGTCGCAGATATCCATCGATTGTATGATTTAGCCCAACAGTTGGATTTGCCGCTAGATGTTTTATCAGATAATCGGGTGTTGCAGTTGCCAAGTGCGCCCAAGAAGCAATCACTATATAATGTGTTGAATAAATTGCTGCAATTTCAACCAGCAACATTGGCAGATATTACAGATGAATTTGTATTGAATAAAGCAGTCATTGCTTACCCACAAGAAGAATTAGATCCAAAAATCAAAGAGATACCAGCTACATTCCATGAAAGATATGAAATCATCAAAACACGAAGCATGCTTCTAGAATTCATGCCTAAGGGTGTCACAAAAGCTTATGGAATCTCTCTATTAGCGAAAGATCTAGGATTAGAACCGGCAGAAATCATGGCAATCGGGGATGAAGAAAATGATTTACCGATGATCGAATATGCTGGATTAGGTGTAGCGATGGAAAATGCGGTGCCAGCTGTGAAAGAATCAGCAGATTACATTACTTCAAGCAATGTTGAAAATGGTGTGGCAAAAGTCATTCAAAAATTTGTTTTAGATTAGGAGGGAACTTATGGGATTCTTTGATAAGATCAAACGTGCGTTTACTGGAGAAGAACAACCAGAAGAAGTCGAAGTACAAGAAAAGTACGACAAAGGACTAGAAAAAACCCGAAAAACATTTGGGGAACGCATGAATGAGTTATTTGCAAATTTCCGAACAGTAGATGAAGATTTCTTTGAAGAACTAGAAGAAACGCTGATTGGCGCAGATGTGGGCTTTGAAACAGCGATCCAGATCACGGAAGCGCTCCGGCAAGAAGTAAAGCTCCGGAATGCGAAAAAACCAGCAGAGATCCAAAATGCAATCATTGAAAAATTAGTTGATCTGTATGAAGAAGAGGGAATCAACGAAGTCAATGAATTGAACATTCAAGAAGATGGCTTGACAGTCATCTTGTTTGTCGGCGTGAACGGAGTTGGAAAAACCACAAGCATCGGGAAACTTGCGCATCAGTATAAAAACGAAGGCAAGAAAGTCTTGCTGGCTGCCGCTGATACTTTCCGTGCAGGTGCGATCGACCAACTAGTTGTGTGGGGCGAACGTGCTGGGGTAGAAGTAGTTCGTGGAAATGCCGGAGGCGACCCTGCGGCTGTTGTCTATGATGCAGTGGAACGAGCGAAAAATGAACAAGTGGATGTTTTATTGGTGGACACAGCAGGCCGTTTGCAAAATAAAGTCAATTTAATGAACGAATTGGAAAAAATCAAACGTGTCATCCAACGGGAATTACCAGAAGCACCCCATGAAACATTACTTGTCCTTGATGCAACAACTGGCCAAAACGCAATGGTCCAAGCGAAACAATTCAAAGAAACGACAGATGTTACTGGGTTAGTATTGACGAAACTAGATGGTACGGCAAAAGGCGGGATCGTATTAGCCATCCGTAATGAATTGCATCTACCAGTCAAATTAGTCGGTCTTGGCGAAGGTATCGATGATTTGGAACCATTCGAGCCAAACGATTTTGTTGTGGGCTTGTTCAAAGGATTGTTAAAAGAAGAATAAAATCTGTTATGACTGTTCTTTGAAAGAAAGTACCTGATTTAGGGGAAAAACTACTATGATCAACTGAATAATTGATCACACAAACGTAGCTAAAGAAAAAGCTGGAGTACCATGAGAATATGAAAATATTTTCTGGTTCTTCAGCTTCTTTTTTAGAATGAGAAGAGGACATAAGAAAGTAAGATGGGGCTCTACATAAAAGTTGATTAAAGTTGATTTTTTCTTTTTTCTCATTTTAAAACAATTTCGTTCTTTTTCTAGAGGTTTTTTACTATAATTAGAGGCATATGAACTGGAGGACAATGAATAATGAATTATAAATATTTACTCTTGCATCCTAACTCACGTCCGTTTATCGATCAAGCACGTTTTGGCGTTGAACGTGAAGGACAACGAGTGGATCTGACAGGAGCTTTAGCACGAACCGATCACCCTGAAGTATTTGGTGATCGAGCATTCCATCCCTATATCCAAACAGATTTTAGCGAAACACAAATTGAATTGATCACACCCGTCACTGATTCAGTGGAGGAACTATTCCAATATTTAGCGGCTATTTATGATGTCGCTTCTCGGTCGATCTCTGATGAGGAAATGATCTGGCCGTTAAGTATGCCTCCTGCACTACCGACGAAAGACGAAGAAATCATGATCGCAAAATTAGCGAATTTCGAAGATGTACTTTATCGCCGCTATCTAGCCAAAGAGTATGGAAAAAGAAAACAGATGGTGAGCGGTATCCATTTCAATTTTGAATTTGGCGATGATTTATTACGATCATTGTTTGCGCAACAAACGGAATTTCCTGATTTTACATCATTTAAAACAGAACTGTATCTAAAAACGGCGCGAAATTTCTTGCATTACCGTTGGTTGATCACTTATCTATATGGGGCTTCTCCTTTGAGTGAAGCAAATTATTTCGTCGATAAACCTGCACCAAGTGAGCCGATTCGAAGCATTCGCAACAGTTCATTTGGCTATACGAATCATCCAAATGTCAAAGTATCTTATTCATCAATGGAACGCTATTTATCCGATATCGAACAGATGGTGGAAGAAGGAAAATTGTCAGAAGAAAAAGAATTTTACACACCTATACGCTTCCGTGGCGGGAAACGAGTAGCGGATCTGACGACAACTGGAGTACGATACATCGAGTTACGAAACATTGACCTGAATCCCTATGCACGTCTCGGGATCAATCCAGAACAAGTGAAATTTTTGCAACTATTTTTGACGTACATGTTGTGGGTAGAAGAAGAACAAGAACCAGATGCTTGGGTAAAAGAAGGTACGGATAAAAATGAAGTAGTTTCTCTTGAACACCCATTGAAGCAAACCGCTTTTCTTGAAGAAGGGCTTAAGGTATTGAATGGGATGAAAGAAATGCTGATCGAGTTAGAACAGCCAACAGCGATCCCTTTGATTGAGAAAATGATCGAGAAAATGCTACAACCAGCAGAGACTTTAGCAGGAAAAATCTATCAAGAAGCAAAGGAAAAAAGTCAGCACGAGTTTGCCCTGAACCTAGGTAAAAAATATGATGAAGAAGCACATGCACGTCCTTATCAATTAGCAGGTTTTAGAGATATGGAACTTTCTACACAACTCTTTTTATTTGATGCGATCCAAAAAGGAGTAGAAGTGAAAGTAATTGATGAAGCTGATCAATTTTTACGATTGCAACATCAGGAACATATCGAATATGTGAAAAATGCAAATATGACAAGTAAAGATAGCTATATCGTTCCTTTGATCATGGAGAATAAGACAGTCACGAAGAAAATTTTAAAAGAAGCAGGATTCCGTGTACCAAATGGTGCAGAATTTACGTCAATGGAAGAAGCGATAAAAGCATATCCGCGATTTGCCAAGCAAGCATTTGTGATCAAACCGAAGTCTACGAATTATGGGCTAGGAATCACTATCTTCAAAGATGGAGCAAGCTTAGAAGATTATCAAGCGGGATTAGCTATCGCATTTAGTGAGGATGCTTCTGTTTTAGTCGAGGAATTCATGCCGGGAACGGAGTACCGTTTCTTTGTGATCAACGGTGAGGTCCAAGCTATCTTGCTTCGAGTCCCTGCAAATGTCGTAGGGGACGGTGTGCGAACAGTAGAGGAGTTAGTTGCTGAAAAGAATCTTGATCCGTTACGAGGAACGAACCATCGCGCGCCATTGGAACTGATCCAACTGGGAGAGTTAGAACAATTGATGTTGAAGGAACAGGGATTAACGGTATCTTCTGTACCCGCCAAAGACAAAATCGTTTATTTGAGAGAAAATTCAAATATCAGTACAGGAGGCGACTCCATTGATGTGACGGATGAATTTTCTGAAGACTATAAACAAATTGCAGTTTCAGCGGTGGAAGCATTAGGTGCGAAAATCAGTGGAATCGATTTGATCATTCCCGATAAAGAAGTAGACCCTGAGAAAAATCCAACTGCCTATGGAATCATTGAAGCGAACTTTAATCCAGCGATGCATATGCATGTCTATCCATTTGCAGGAAAAGGCAGAAGACTGACAATGAATGTTTTACAATTGTTATATCCAGAAATTTTTGAAAAGTAACAGAGCGAAAAAAACACATTTATCTCTTCTGCTAGACCGAAATAATTGGGGCAGAGGTGAATGTGGGACAAATCTAAAAATCAGTTTTGCTACAGACTCTGATTCCGAATAAAACGACCGCCAAAAGTTAGGATTCCTGACTTTTGGCGGTCGTTTCAGTTGGGAAAATACTTATTTGAATTAAAACAAGCGATCCCATAAACTTTTCTTTTTAGTTTCGGGTTCTTCTTTTTCCTTTTTTTCTTCTTTGGGATATTTTTCTTCTACGTCAATGACTGGCTCATTCACCGCTTGTTTCGCAGCTAAGAGTAACCCAATGCTGTCTGGAGCGTCGGAGACAAAGTCATTGACGACTGTAAAACGGATATTGTTCTTCGTTGCAAGCTGGATGTATTGATTTTGGATCGCAATTGGGGTTTCACCATTCAAGAGAATCGTTGCATCAGGCTGCTTTTCAATTTCTTCAATGAATTTCTCCTTGTTTGTCGGATCTTTCATCTCAGCGATCGTCATACTCAAATAACAACGTTCACGAAAAGTACCTAAATATTTGTGTTGTTCCTCGGGATTTACTAATGGGGTACCATACATTCCTTTGTCTAAATGGCTTTGTACATCGTCTTTTGACATCGGATTTTCCTCCTTCTCAGTTCTTCTAATAGGATTATAACATAGAAGATGAAAATGCCTTAAAAAAGAAAAAAGCGGTTGCTTTTGTTCAAACCTTCACTTAGAATAAGAATGAGAATCATTATCAATTAGAAGCGAGGAGGATTTTATGCGGTACTTTTGGTTAATTACTGCCTTGATTGGACTAGGCTGCTGTTCCTTATTTATCGGTGTATCAAATGTACAGTTTTCTGACCTGATTCATTTAAGGGGACAAAGTACCCAACTTTTTTTAGCGACTCGCTTCCCTCGAACGATTTGTTTGATCTTAGTTGGAGCGACAAGTAGTATTTGTGGACTGATCATGCAGCACTTGACTCAAAATAAATTTGTTTCACCAACGACTGCGGGGACGATGGATAGTGCAAGATTGGGAATTTTAGTCGTTATGTTATTTTTACCTCAAGCACCTTTACTTTTACGTTCTCTGACAGCTTTTTTCTTTGCTTTCGTAGGAACACTTTTATTTTTATCTTTTGCACGGTTATTTCCGCAAAAAAATCAGCTTATGCTCCCGTTAGTCGGAGTAATGTTGGGGAATATCATTGGTTCTGTAGCGTCTTTTTTTGCTTACCAATTTCAATTGGTACAAAACATGTCTTCATGGCTACAAGGAAATTTTGCGACGATCATACGTGGTGAGTATGAATTATTGTATGTAACGGTTCCTTTATTGGTGGTTATTTACATCTTTGCGTACCGCTTTACCATTGTTGGATTAGGTGAATCTTTTGCAGTCAACCTAGGGATTAATTATAAAAAAATGCAATTATTAGGAATAGGACTTGTTTCTTTTGCGAGTGCAATCGTATTGATCATGGTTGGAACGATTCCATTTCTTGGTGTGATCATTCCCAATATCACTGCTAAGCTATATGGGGATCAGGTACATAAAACGTTGGGATTCACTGCACTATTGGGGAGTGTCTTCTTACTTGCTTGTGACATCATCGCTCGAGTTGTTATTTATCCCTATGAAGTACCGGTCAGCGTGGTGGTGGGGATCATTGGCGGTATTATTTTCCTTTATTTGCTGGTTAGGAGGAAAAAGAATGCATAGAAAAAGGATACGATTTACCCTTTTGGTTATCCTTACCCTAGGAGTGATCGCCAGCTATTTGATGATCAATACCTATGGGAATTGGCAATTCGCCTGGGCACTTCGCAGTAAAAAAATTTTTGCATTTCTTTTGGTTTCTCTCGCTACAAGCAGTGCAACGATCAGTTTCCAAACGATCACACAAAATCAATTTTTGACCCCATCTGTTTTAGGATTGGATTCATTGTATGTATTGGTACAGACAATTCTCTTCTTTTTCTTTGGTGGAGTGACGATGCTGCAACAGGTAGGAACAGGGATGTTTTTACTGAATATTGGATTGATGGTGGGGTTGAGTCAGCTCTTATTCTTCTTTTTATTGAAGAAAGGTCAGACGAATGTCTTTCTTCTTTTAATGACTGGGATGATCTTAGGTACCTTGTTTAGCAGTATCAGCACTTTTTTACAAGTTGTCATGGATCCAAATGAATATGATCTTTTACAAGGAAAGCTCTTTGCTAGTTTTGGGAATATTCCAAATCAGTATTTATTGCCAGCAACGATCATCATTAGTTTGTCTTGGTTCTTCTTATTATATAAAAGACACTATCTTGATGTGTTCCATCTTGGAAAAGAACAAGCAATCAATTTAGGGATTGATACAGATCATTTCCAGTTTTTGGTATTATGCTGTGTCAGTCTTCTGACGGGTACTGCTACTGCATTGGTGGGACCGATTACTTTTCTAGGGTTTATTGTAGCGAATATCAGTTATCGTTTCTTTGCTACTTATCGACATGGGGAATTGTTTCTAGGGAGTTTTTTGATTTCCGTCCTCTTTTTAGTGGGTGGGCAATTGCTCGTAGAACAGCTTTTTGGTTGGAACACGACTGTTAGTATTGTGGTGGAATTTTTAGGTGGCGTTTATTTTATTACAAAATTGATTCGTGAAAGGAAGACGATCACATGATCGACTTAAAAGAAGTTAGTAAGAACTATCATGAAAAAGCGGTGGTGAAAGGAGTCAATCTGACTATCAAGGAACAGCAATTGACGGCATTTATTGGACCGAATGGAGCAGGAAAATCGACAGTTCTGTCAATGATCAGTCGGCTGATTGCTAAGGACACGGGCGAAATTTATTTGGATCACAACGAGGTGAAGGCTTGGCGCTCAAAGGAACTAGCCAAAAAGCTATCCATTTTACGACAAACCAATACGATCAGTATGCAGATCACCGTCAAAGAATTAGTTGAATTTGGTCGTTTTCCTTATACAAAAGGGAAACTAACTACACACGATCAACAAATCGTCAAGGAATCGATGGAACATCTAGGTTTAGACGCATTAGCTGATCAAACGATCGATACACTTTCTGGTGGTCAGTTACAGCGAGCTTACATTGCGATGGTACTTGCCCAAGATACAGATTATATTTTGTTGGATGAACCGTTGAATAATCTGGATATGAATTTTGCTGTACAAATCATGCAGATTTTAAAAAAATTAGTGAACGAATTAGGAAAAACGATCATCATCGTTCTCCATGATATCAATTTTGCAGCGAGTTATGCAGATGAAATCATTGCCATGAAAGATGGAGAGTTATTTGTTCAAGGCACAACGAACGAAATTATCAAAAAAGAAGTTTTAGATGAATTGTATGAAATGGACATCCGAATTTGCGAAATTGAAGGACGCAGATTCTGTCTTTATTTCTAAAAAATTAAAGGAGAAAAGAGATGAAAAGATTAGTACTTAGTGTTTTATTGATGGCAACATTTGGATTGGCGGCATGTGGGAATACTGGAAACAGTAGTACGGTGTCTACCCAAACAAGTAATACAACCGAACAAACGACCGTATCTATTAAAGACAGCAATGGAGATCGTGTGGAAGTACAAAAAAATCCACAAAAAGTCGTTGTTTTTGATAACGGGTCTTTAGATACATTAGATGCATTGGGCGTTGGGGATAGAGTGATCGGAGCAGCAACTAAAAATTTACCTAGTTATTTAGATAAGTATAAAGATGTAGAATCGGCTGGTGGGATCAAAGAGCCTGATTTAGAAAAAATCAATCAGTTGCAGCCTGATTTGATCATTATTTCTGGTAGACAAAGTGATTACAAAGAAGAACTAGCTAAGATTGCGCCAACCCTTTACTTAGCGGTCGATACAAAGGAACCGTGGGAATCTGTACAGCAGAATGTAAATGCGTTAGCTGAGATTTTTGGTAAAGAAGACAAAGCAAAAGAAGAACTAGCTACACTAACGAAAGAAATTGAGGAAACAAAAGAAAAAGCAAGCAAGCTTGAACAAACAGCTTTAGTTACGCTAGTGAACGAAGGGCAGCTTTCAGCTTATGGTTCAGGTTCACGTTTTGGCCTTGTCCATGATGTATTTGGATTCAAACAAGCGGATGATCAAATTGAAGCTTCTACGCATGGACAAAGTGTTTCCTATGAGTATATCTTAGAAAAAAATCCAGGGATCCTTTTTGTTGTCGATCGTACGAAAGCAATTGGCGGAGATGACAGTAAAGATAACGTGTCGGCAAATGAATTAGTTGCGCAGACAGATGCTGGAAAAAATGATCAAGTCATTTCTTTACAACCAGATGTATGGTATTTAAGTGGCGGTGGCTTAGAATCAATGAAGTTGATGATAGAAGACGTCAATCAAGTATTCAACTAAAAAAAGACTAGAACAAAACGGAAAACGGCACGAAAATGAGGTCGAGATAAAAGTCGTTTAGTTTTGAGAAATTGGAGAAAAAAAACGAGGCTGGGACAGAAGTGTTTAACTCCGAGAAATAAGAAGAATGAATCGATATGGTCTTTTAGTTGGATCTTGAAGGGGTCAGATTTTTGTCTCTGCTAGTGCTCGGTAATTCAAAATATTCATTCTTCGATAGAAGTCAGCAGGAAGCTTTGTCCAATGTTTTAATAACTGATAAAAATAGCTTTCTTCTGCTTTGATCTTGTATTCACTCAGAATCAAACCAAATGAGCTTGATTTTTTTTGCGCTAATTTTTCAAAAATTGAAATTGCTTTTTGCTTATCATCATTGACAAACAAAGTTTTGACTTCAATGTAGGAACCTTCGATATTTTGTGTTTCTTCGATAAAGTAGATCGTTTTTGCGTATTCAGCCATAATGATTCCTCCAGGTTTTAATTGAATAAGATAACAATACTGAAAAAATGTTAACAAACCGTGAATAAAAGGTTATTCTTTTTCAAGTAATGTTTAAAGCTTTTTTATTTTCAAGCTTTTTTGATGGTACTTAAGGTTCAATTAAGAAAATATCAATGAAAATTCGTGAAACCCTTGATTCTGTCGCATATTTTCGATAAAGTAGTTAGAAATATATACGTAGGGGTGGGAAAGCCAATGGAATTACTGATTGATCGAAATTTAATTTTTGCCCAGCACCAAAGAATCGAAACAGAGCGTTTGATCTTGCGCCCAGTCACTTTAAAGGACACAGAGGATATGTACGAATATGGAAAAGATGAAGAAACAACGTATTATGTATTTCCTACGTACCAAACAATAGCTGATGCGAAACAGGGGATCGCTAATGTTTTCATGGCAGCTCCTCTAGGCAAATATGGTATCGAGTTGAAAAGCAATCATAAAATGATCGGTACCATCGATTTGAGAGTTAATGAAATACAGGATAATGCAGAACTTGGTTATGCATCAAATAAGGCGTATTGGGGAAACGGATATATGCCGGAAGCTGCCAGAGCATTATTGACACTTGGTTTTGAAGAATTAGCACTTGTGCGGATCTTTGCGCAACATGACGTAGAGAATCCTAAATCTGGACGGGTCATGGAAAAAATCGGTATGAAGAAGGAAGGAATCATTCCTGATGCGAGACATTGGAAAGGAAAAATCGCTTCAACCGTTTTACGTGGTATCACAAAAAAAGAATGGCAGGAGCAACAGCACAAAAAAACAAGTTAGTTGCATCTAAAATATAAAATCAGTAAGCTATACTTGAGGTGATGACAATGGAACTATTGTTAACAGAGGAAGCAAAAGAAAAGATCCAATCTCAAGTCAATGCAGATGAACAATTATTATTAGATATTGAGGATGGTGATGGTCCATTCGCAGATACTCGGGTAACTTGCCAAATCGATACGTCCTTTCGTTTATTGATTGTCAAAAAGGATACGGACAAAGATTTGAGTTTATATTCAGAAACAGCGGAAACCACAGTTGGTCCGATCCGAATGAAAAAAAGTGCTTTGATGTATATGGATGACCCTACAACAATTGCAGTGGAACCAACGTATAATAGTCTTCAATTAAAGGGTCCAAGTGGTTTATTAAAAGGAAATTTACAAATGCTTCATAGAGACTAAGAAGAGAACAGAAGGTAGTCGTAAAATGGGAAAGTTAGCGATCATCAGTGATTTGCATGTTGACATCAACAAGTTTAGCGAAAATGAATTGCTGATCCTATGGCAAGTATTAAAAGAAAAAGAAATCACGCGCCTTCATTTGGCAGGTGATGTAGCGAACAAAGTAGATCGTTGTTTAGCTGTTGTGGAATATTTTGCAAAAAAAGGCTTGCCGACGACCTTTCATTTTGGCAACCATGAATTAGCTGATGTCAATGGCGAGGAAATGATGAATCATTTTCCAGATGCGCATTTCCTGAATGAACGCTATATTCCTCTTAATGAGAAACTAGTTTTAGTAGGAATGAACGGTTGGTATGATTATCGTTTTTCTGAATTGAAAGAGTTGGATGCCATCGTTCGAATGAAGAAGCTTTACTGGTATGATCGGTTTATTCAGCGAGAAGGAACGGATCTTGAAGTGAATGATCGCTTGCTTCAAGAAACAAAAAATCTGTTGGATATCCTTTCTGCCAAACAGTTAAAGGTGATTTTTTCTACGCATTTTGTTCCTAAAAAAGACTTTATAGTGTATCAGTCAGCTCCCTATGAACGTTGGAATAATCTAAATGCTTTTTTAGGGTCAGAGTCATTGGGTGATTTACTGGATCAGTATGACAATATCACACATGTGGTCTTTGGACATACACATCGCAGGTTTGCCGAGAAAGTCATTGGTGGCGCGACATATAGTTGCCGGCCATTTGGGTATTATTATGAATGGCAACTGACGAGAGACTTCGTTTTGATGAATCACTTGGTTGACAGCTACAATCCAATGAAATTGCGAACGTTATTGCGTGCGCATGATTCGGAGTTCAGCGCGTATCGTACGAAACATTTACATGAAGAATTTGAAAAAGCAATGACTGTTATTTTGTATTGATCCCATACAAAATAACAGTCATTTTTCAGTTGAAGTCAACGAGAAAGAGAATCTTTTTTTTTAGATTTTTGGATATAAGTTAATTTTGATGGCGATACTTTTGCGTATAGTTCTGCGATTGCCGTTTTTTGATAATCTTCTTTTATAAGATTTTGAACTCTTGCTTTTGGAAGGCCATTTAAAGGGATAATAGAGAAATCGCGTTTCATCATATTGTTAAATCCATGATGAATGGTGTACTGTTTTTTTTGGATACTGGTTTTTTTCAGATGATAGATTAGCTTAAGAAGTGGATTTCTTGAATTTTTCCATGTTTTGTTAAGCTTTAAGAGTTTCTTTTTCATTTTTTTCCTTTCTTCATAATAAGAAAAAATACGATCTAATTTTTTATTTTCGTTGTGATCATTGCCCTTTAAGGCATGGAGGAAGCGTCGACGCATCTGAAATGTAGCATTCTCTTTTACATTGTATTTTGGTGTAAGCTTTTCTTTACGCGTATCGATAGTTTGAAAAATATCTGTATGACAATGGTACAAAGCTGTTTTGAAAGCTGCATCGACACCAGCTATAATACAATTTCCTTCGATTTGTCTACTTAGGTTTATTTTTAAGTCTTTTGCTTGAGGCTCATTTGAAAGAGTAGTAAAGGCTTTTAAAATCCCATAATTCGACCATCTATCGTAGCTAATAGTAGGGCTATTTCTGTGAATCTCATCAGAGTTTTTACTATCTAAAAGTAGTTCACTGAACTTTTCTATATTTTTCTCAGGGATCGTGAGATAGCTGCCAGTCCGTTGTTGAAAAAAACGTGCTTTGTCTAATATGGAAAGGACATACTGATCATTGTGTCTATGTATAAGTAATCCAGCCGCGTGTTTCTGTTCTCCTTCTGTCAAAAATTGGATGGGAAGGATCATGAAGGAGGTGCGATCATCAGGCTTTAGGTTTTCCAGTAATTGTTTGATCTCGCCTTGTTTAGCAGATTGATAAAAATCAATGGTATTTTGTAAAGAGGTGGAGATAGCAGATTGCTGTTGTTTGGGTATAAAAAAATTTTGTTGATCTTGTTCAATCATTTTCTGATATGTCGTAAATAGTAATGTATAAAGTATCTTGCCATCCGAACCTGTCGAATGATACGAACCATTTTCTTTCAATGCAAGAAGTAAGGCTAAAAGTTCAGCTTTTCGTTCACTTTCAGTATAGTCAGTTATTGCCATGATAACGCTCCTTCGTTAAGTTTTAGTGATAGATTAAATTTGTTGCTACTGTCTTTACCTTTCTATGGCATGAATTGGAACCTTGATTTCAGTTGCTACTGTTTTTCTTACTTTTTTACTGTATTATTCCATACTCAAAAGAGTAAACAGAATATATTTTTCCAAAAAAAAGAAAACTGGGTGCGAATTTTCGCATCCAGTTTTCTGCTTGACTTTGATTAAGCCATAAAGATGAATTTGTATAAGAAGACTGCAACAATACCGGCACAAATCGGTGCAACAACTGGCACCCAAGCGTAACCCCATTGTGATGAGCCTTTGTGTTTAAGTGGTAATAAAGCATGTACCAGACGTGGAGCAAAGTCACGGGCTGGGTTCAATCCAGGACCAGTAGGACCTCCAAGAGAAGCAACTAATGTCCAAACTAAGAAACCAAGTGCTAAATGAGCTGTACCAAGGTTATCTTGGAAGAATGGTGCTTTAGTGATACCTAGGGCACCAAAGAATAAAACGAATGAACCAAAGAATTCATTGACGAAACCATTGAATTTAGAACCAACACTATTGATAGTAGAGAATGTACCTAAAACATGGTTTACATCATCTGTTTGGTCATAGTATGGTTTGTAGCAAGCTACAACGATCAATTGACCAATTACGGCACCGACTAATTGAGCTGCAATATAAGGTAAAACTTCTGACCAAGGGAATAAGCCGTTTGATGCAAGAGCGATTGTGAATGCTGGGTTGATGTGGTTTCCGCTGATTCCGCCAAAGATCATTGCTGGGATCATAACCCCACAGCCATAACCTACAGCTATCAACATCCAGTCACTTCCGTAACCCTTCGTTCCTTTTAAATCTACGTTAGCTACAGCACCGTTTCCTAGAACGATCAATAAGGCTGTACCAATCATTTCCGCCGCTAGACGCGTCATAAGTGAGTAATCCATATATACCTCCAAAATATTATAAAAATGCAAAAAAAAAGAAACATCAACACAATAGGTGCAGTGTTTCGCCTGTCCTTTTCTTCCGTGGTCGCAATAAGTGCAGATTAAAAATGCGATTTCTATGTATGAAAGAAATCAGACCAACTTCCAAAAATCAACGTTCGAAACTTTCTCGCAAAACACCAACCTTAATTATAAATATACCAAAAAAAAACAAGTATTTTTTTCAAATGTTGTTGCTTAGAAACAGCATGTTTTGAAACTTTCAGAAAAAGTTTGTTAGTAAAATGAAAACAAGACATAAGGAGTGTTTCATATATGAAATTTTTTCAAGAGTTTTTTATCATTACATTTTTTTCTGTATTAGGAGAAGCGACACGAGTTTTTGCGCATCTACCTATTCCCGGAAGTATCCTTGGCATTTTATTCCTATTTTTGGCATTTGAGATGCACTTGGTAAATCCTGAAAGATTAGGAGCAACAGGGGATTTTTTGTTGAATAACTTAACGATCCTTTTTGTACCTGCTGGAGTGGGCTTACTTGATTATTTTGACGATATTGCAACGATCTGGCCTATTTTGCTTGGTGCTGTTGTCGTTTGTTCCGTAGTGACAATGGTCGTAGCAGGAAAAACTGCAGAAGGTGTTGAAGCAATCGTCCAATATGTCACGAAGAAACGAAAAGCAAATGATCCAGAAATAGAGATGGAGGAACAACAAATTGACTGAATTTTTCCGTAATCCTTTGTTTGGTTTAAGTGTCACTTTAGGTGTGTATGTTCTATCCGATAAATTTTTGCGCAAATATAAATTACCAATCATCAATCCATTAGTTTTATCGATCCTCGTAATCATTTTATTTTTACATTTTTCTGGTATCAATTATCAAGACTACAATGTCGGTGGCAGCTTTTTGACGATGCTGATTACACCAGCGACAGTAGCATTAGCCATTCCGTTGTATAAGAACTTTCATTTATTGAAGGAAAATGTTTTTTCAGTCCTGGCAGCCATTATCGCCGGGATCGTTGCCAATTGTTTGGTCAGCGTAGGTATCGGCTATCTCTTTTCATTAAAGAAAGATATGGTTATTTCATTATTGCCAAAATCAGTAACTACAGCAATATCAGTGGATCTTTCTCATAGTATGGGCGGGGTAAATGCAGTCACACTTGCCATCGTTGTTTCAACAGGTATTTTTGGTTCGTTGATTGCCACACATATTTTTCGAATATTCAATATCAAGAGTCCTGTCGCTCGTGGAGTTGCTTTAGGGAGTACTTCCCATGCAATCGGGACAGCTAAAGCAATTGAGCTGGGAAAAATAGAAGGGATCGTTTCTGGTTTAGCAATCTGCGTCAATGGTATTCTAACAGTTTTCATCTTACCTTTATTGTTCCAACCATTTGCTGGCTTGTTTTAATGTCGAAGCAGTTGTTTTATGCTACAATGAAACCAACGTTCTAGCATAAAGGAGTGAGTGAAGTTGTATTTGTCATCTGAATATTTAAAGAGATTCGACAAAGATCTCTACTATAAAATCCTTCTGCTGGAAAGCTTTGAAGATCATGGATGGCATACAGCTGTACAGCTTGCGCAAACAGTTCAATTAGATGCACGCAGTGTCTCGAAATATTTAAGTGAACTATCTAAAAATTATCAGCACTTTAGTGGGAAAGCACAACCTCTGTTTGTAAAGTCCCACCGTGCTGGTTATAATTTTCATGATTCCTTAGATTCGATTGAGCACGAGCGTTTTCTCATCTATCTTGTGCAAAATACGTTGAAATATCAATTGTTGCATGATATTTTTTTTGAAGATTTCCACACGATGTATCAGTTTGCACAAAAACATTACATCAGTGAATCAACGGCTCACCGAAAAATCAATGAATGGAAACAACAATTAAAAGCCTATGGTATCTCTTTGCAACGTGGGGACTATGTGGCCCAGGGAGAAGAAGAAATCATTCGGCTCTATTTACATATGACTTTTTGGCAGTTGTTCCGTGGAAAGATTTGGCCGTTTGCGACGATTTCCCAAACAGATGTGAAAAAAATCGCAGAACAAATCATGGCTTTTTTTAATGTACGGTTGAATGAAATCAAAAAACGAAGGTTGGAATATATGTTGGGAGCCTTCTTTTTGCGTAAGTCTCAGAAACACTATGTGGACTTAAACAAGCGCAAACGGCGGTTGATTACAGATAATCCATTATTTAAACAATTTTGTCAGTGGATGCAACCGGTATTCCCAAACTATTTTCAAAACGAGGATGAGGTAGGCGCGCTTTTTTTAGTGTTGATGACAAGAGAAGAATATTATACGGATGAAGAAATCCGTACCAGTATTTTTACGTTCCACCAAAAATATCAGACCCCGCCTTATACCGCACTTTATGAAGCGAAAGAAGCACTAGAATTCTACCAAACAGAACAAGGACTTCCAACAGAAACTTTATCTAAAGAAGCAGAAAACTATTTATTCAGTAGCCATTTATTTGCGTATCTTTTTCCGGAAGCAAAAGAAACGATTGATGGCAACGACAGTGATTTCATGAACCATCTAGTGATTGAAAACAAGGAATTAAAACATTGGCTCGATTTATTCTTTGAAGTAGAACGTAGAGAAGTCCGACATCCGGCTTTTCAAAATATTTCCTTTTTGATGGGGAGATATCTGACGGTTTTAAAAACAATGGGCGCATTCACTCAACAGTTGCCTCAGATAACGATTTTGCTAATGACAGATTTTCCGTTATTTGAAGAACAACTGATCGAAGAGGGGCTACGTAATTTTTTCCGAAATGACTATCAGTTGCTTTTTTTACCTACAGACTATCGTGGAAGAGATGTCGATTTGTTGCTTTCAACGAGCAAAGTTCACCGTAAGCCATGGGCAGACCTAGAATACTTTATCGTAACAGGCGAATTACAATTGAAAGACTATATTGAACTTTTTGAAAAGATAAGACTGATTCAAGAAAAAAATAATCGCAGGAGATGAAGAAAATGACATTTGAAGAAATATTACCAGAAGTAAAAAAAGGAGCAAAAGTGATTCGTGAAGGCTGGAGTGGTTTTGAGCTTTACGTCGTTCTTGTATCTGGAGATGAATTTGACGGTTGTCCCGTTACTCCTTATTTTTTGATCAAAACTAGCGACGAAGGATTTTCTAGTTTTGCCCCAACTGTTTGCGATATCTTGGCAGATGACTGGGTCATTGTAAAATGAAAAACCACTATACAGATCTAGTTGAAAAAGTTGTTTTTGTGACTGGTGCAGCTTCGGGAATCGGACATGCACAAGCTAAAGCATTTTTAGAGCAAGGCGCCCAAGTTTTTGGACTGGATCAGCAAAATGGTGGGATGGGAGAACTTTCCACGAGTTATCCAGAATCTTTTATGTATTACTTGGGAGATATCACAAAAAAAGAAGTACTTTTAGAAGCAGTAGAAACTTGCCATCGTCACTTCGGTGAAGTAGAGATTTTATTGAATACGGCTGGGATACTTGATGCCTATCACCCGTTGTTAGAAACGGATGAAGCGTTGTGGGATCGGATATTTGCGGTCAATGTAAAAAGCATGTATCGTTTGACTCAATTGCTACTTCCAGAGATGCTTCAACGAACCTCTGGAACAATCATCAATATGGCTTCTATCGCTGGCTACGTGGCTGGTGGAGGCGGTGTTGCCTACACAAGTGCCAAGCACGCGATTATTGGTTTTACCAAACAATTAGCGCTCGACTACGCTTCCCAAGGTATTTGCGTAAAAGGAATCGCACCAGGAGCTATCCAAACGCCAATGAATGCGGCTGATTTTGCAGGAGATGGTGAAATGGCAGAATGGGTGGCAAATGAAACGCCAGTCAAACGCTGGGCCAAACCAGAAGAAGTGGCTGAATTGACGTTGTTTTTAGCAACACCTCAAGCCAGCTATATCCAAGGAGCAATCGTTCCGATCGATGGTGGTTGGCTCTTAAAATAGCTTTTTTGTTGCTATTGTAAAACGAGCTATCGGTTATACGATCACTTATTCTTAAAGTATAGGCAGTATGACCAGAAAAAACTTACACTACGGCACTTCAGTTGGAAGAAAATTCCCATCCTTTGGTCGTAGTTATTACCAAGAATATTATCTTGCAAAGGAGAAAATAAATGGATCATAAAGAAATAACTTCAAAAAATCGTTGGACGACAGCAGAAATTGCGCGAATGGCTTTGGTCACAGGTTTATATGTAGCAGTCACCCTTGTATTGTCTGTAATCAGTTTTGGTGCCATCCAAATACGGTTATCAGAAATGTTCAATTATCTGTCCCTCTATAATAAAAAATATATTTATGCTGTAACACTAGGTGTAGCATTAGCTAACTTGGCTTCGCCACTTGGGTTGGTCGATGTCGTCGTTGGTAGTGTCAGCACACTGATCGTCCTATTGCTCAATTATAGTGTGACGAAACGAGTAAAAAATATGAAACTAAAAATGGTGATTACAGCGCTTATTTTTGCATTCTCCATGTTTACAGTGGCAGGACAGTTAAAATTATTGTATCAAGCACCCTTTTTCTTTAATTGGGGAGTCATTGCTTTAGGCGAATTGGCTTCTATGATTGTGGGGGGCGTCATCATCTACTGGATCAGTAAAAAAATCGATTTGACTAAATAAAGTGTGAATTAAATGGTATAGTTTTGTACATGAATGAACATGATAAGAATAAGTGGTGCACTACTGTCCCGCATCGATTGTCGAACAGTAGTGCACCGCTTATTTTTTTATTGTAATGGGGAAAATAGTTATTTTTTAGGTGAAGCAATAGTCGAGCGAGTAATCAGGTGCAGTCTTTTTCTCAATAAGATCCCTAGATAAGCCGCTGCAGTTCCTTTGATCAGTTCTGGGAGTAGGAAGGGAACGAACCCACTTAAAAATGCCGTTTGGATCGATAACCCGCCACTGATTTTCAACCAAAATGTGCCAAAAATCAAAGCAATCACAGAACCTAAGAGATTTGCAATAAAAGCTTGCGGATAATTTTCGCCCCATTTTTCAATCAGCCAACCAATCAGCAAGGTCTGAAAAATAAACCCAATCAAATATCCACCAGTAGGGCCAAATAGGACACCGATCCCACTAGTCATGCCAGAAAAAACAGGTAAGCCGATCAATCCTAGCAATAAGTAAATAAAGACGGCTACCGTTCCTGTTCGTTTACCAAGAAAGGTGGCAGTCAATCCGATCGCAAATGTTTGGCCTGTTAAAGGAATGATACCTAAGGGGATGGTAAATTGTGAGAGGACAGCGATAATCGCTGCAAATTCAGCCGCAAGTATAAGTTCTTTCAAAGATTTTGTCATAAGCTCTCCTTTTCGTTAACTTTATATTTTTAATAGGTTAACGAAATTGTACGTGATATACATAGAATTGTAAAGAGAAAAATGAAAATATGTTGATCGTAACCAATGAAACAGATTCAGAACTATTTAAACAAAAAAACAAGCCGAATACTCTGGAGAAAAGAACGTCTTCCCAAAATAGCAGTTTTTTAAGCGAACTTTTTGGATTGTACTTCAAAAAACGACTCTCGGATTGTTCGGTTTATTTTTTAAGCTCGGTTTAGGTGATAAGATAGAAATTTCCAAAATATGAAGAATTAATTTTGAAATTTCTGCTTTATTTGCTTAGAGTAAAACGCTTCTTTCACAACCTTTATCTACGGTGTTCAAAGAGCTGACCTTCGGCAATAAGTCAAAAAATCTCAAAACATGGAAAGCTGTTTCGAGATTTCCCTCCTTATCGCTCAGGCCAAAGCACTCTTTTCACAACCTCTTCCACGGTGTTCAAAAGCCAACTCCTTGAAATAAGTCTGAATTTTTTAAAACATGAGAAGCTGTTTCAAAAAATCCATTCTTATTGTCGGCGGAGCTGAACGGGCTTTTTCACAACCTTATCTACGGTGTTCAAAGAGCTGACCTTCGGCAATAAGTCAAAAAATCTCAAAACATGGAAAGCTGTTTCGAGATTTCCCTCCTTATCGCTCAGGCCAAAGCACTCTTTTCACAACCTCTTCCACGGTGTTCAAAAGCCAACTCCTTGAAATAAGTCTGAATTTTTTAAAACATGAGAAGCTGTTTCAAAAAATCCATTCTTATTGTCGGCGGAGCTGAACGGGCTTTTTCACAACCTTATCTACGGTGTTCAAAGAGCTGACCTTCGGCAATAAGTCAAAAAATCTCAAAACATGGAAAGCTGTTTCGAGATTTTCCTCCTTATCGCTCAAGTCAAAGCGCTCTTTTCACAACCTCTAAATAAAAAAGCCCAACTACCGAAGTGGTAGTGGGCTCGTAAACCAAAACTTTTGAAATTATAGGCTTTGGTTGTAGTATTCAACGACAAGTGCTTCGTCGATTTCTGGATATAGTTCGTCACGTTCTGGTAAACGAGTTAATGAACCTTCCAATTTTTCAGCGTCAAAGCTTACAAATGCTGGGCGTCCAACAGTTGCTTCAACAGCTTCTTTAACTGTTACGATATTTTGTGATTTTTCACGAACTGAGATCACTTGACCCACTTCAACGTGGTATGAAGGGATATCAACGCGTTTGCCATCAACAGTGATGTGGCCATGGTTAACTAATTGACGTGCTTGACGACGAGTAGTTGCAAGACCTAAACGATAAACAACATTGTCTAAACGTTGTTCTAGTAAGATCATGAAGTTAACCCCGTGTTTACCTTCTTTGATTTTGCTAGCTTTAACGAACAAGTTACGGAATTGACGTTCGTTCATTCCGTACATATGACGTAGTTTTTGTTTTTCAGTTAATTGCATACCGTATTCTGATTGTTTGCCACGGCTGTTTGGTCCATGTTGACCTGGAGCGTAAGGGCGACGTGCTAATTCTTTTCCTGTGCCTGATAATGAAATACCTAGGCGACGAGAAATTTTCCATGATGGTCCTGTATAACGAGACATTAAAATTTCCTCCAATAAATAAATGTAGTTTTTGGAGTAAAATAATCCGATGAAAAATTCATAATCGTGTAGTCCGTTCTTCAATCTTCACCTTTGCAGCCGCGGTTACACAATTGAACCCGAATCGGGGCAACGAACTAGGGACGTATTATTATTCTTCTGCTGCATTATTTTACACAAATTCCAGTATAAAGGAAATCACTTGGTGATGTCAAGTGAAAAAGCTTCTAAAAACGCTTTACAAACGCTTCCGCACTCTATAAAATAAGGAGGTATATGCCAAAAGCATGAAAATAATTGAACAAATCAAAGGAGAAAAGAGATGAACCCAGTATCACCGTTGTTTGAAAAGATCGATGCCTCGATCGAAAAGAAAGTCGACTTGTTCGACAATAGTTTTGCACGTTACGCACTACGCGCCATATTTGCTTGTTTATTTTTAACATTAGGAACAGCTGTGGCTTTTGCAATCGCAATGAAAGGCGAAGCAATTGCTCACGGACTTGGGAAGATCCTTTATGCATTTATGTTTAGTTGGGGTTTGGTAATGATTTTGTACATGAATGCAGAGTTAGGGACTTCGAATATGCTTTATATGACAGTTGGTGTTTATCGTAAGCGCTTGAATCTATCGAAAGCACTTAAAATTTTATTTACTTGTATTTTGTTTAATCTGATCGGCGGCTTGTTGTTTGGATTTTTGGTTTCTGCTACTTCGCCATTTCAAAGTTTGGCATTGGACAATTATATGTTAGAATCAGTTGCAACGAAACTGACAAAGCCAACGATGACGATTTTGGTGGAAGCAATGTTTGCAAATATCCTAGTCAATACAGCTGTTTTGATCAGTATGCGTATGAAGGATGATGCAGGTAAAGTGTTAACGGTTGTGTTCATTATTTTCATTTTCTCATTTTTAGGTTATGAACACGTGATTGCGAATTTCCCTGCTTTTACATTGGCTTTCTTTGCTTCAGGAGGACAAATGGATGCGATGACGCTAGGCAACATCGTACATAATTTATTGTTTGCCTTACTTGGAAATTATATAGGAGGCGGACTAGTCATGGGGCTAGGGTACGCTTGGTTGAATCAGTCAAAATCAGCTTATGTGGACTGATCCCTTCGAAAGGAGGAGGGAAATTGGAAAAGCTTGTTTTTCCAAAAAATGAAGAGAAAGCTAAACAGATGGAAGACTATATGCGTAATCAGTTTTTATTTGCTGGCGTGCCAAAACCAGAACGAGCAAATCTGCAAAAAAAATTGTTGCTTGATAGTAAATGCCTATCTGTTTCAGAAATTATTGCTTTGGCTGACTATTATTATGGTCAAATCGAAAGAGAGTATCAGTATTTAGTCATCGATTTAGTCCAACGTAATGTTCAACGTTTTACTTTTGATGAGTTGCGGGCATTGATAATGCTTGTAGAAAGAAAAGAATGGTGGGACAGTATTGATCTATGGCGGAAAGTTTACAGTACATGGTGCCTTCACCATCTAGAGCAACTGGAATCAGTTTTTGTTGTTTTTGCGCAACAAGATGATTTTTGGTTGCGGCGTATCGCTATTACGCTACAATTAGGTTTTAAAGAAAAAACGGAGACACAGCTACTTGCAAAAGCAATCGAAGCCGACCGTATGACCAATGAGTTTTTTATCCAAAAAGCAATTGGGTGGGCTTTAAGGGATTATAGTAAAACCGACGCAGATTGGGTAAGAGAACAACTAGCAAAAGACTTGAGTCCTTTGGCAACAAGAGAAGCAAGCAAGTATTTATAAGAAAGAGAGACGACAAAAAATGAAACGCAAACTATTTGCATTTGATATTGACGGAACATTGTTGGACACGAATAAGCAAGCACTAGATAGCACGAGAGAAGCGCTCGATAAATTACGAAAAGCAGGTCATTTAGTGACGATTGCTACGGGACGTAGTCGTTTCCATGCACAGGAAGTGATCCGTGACTTAGATTTTACCAACTATATTTTATGTAATGGAGCTGCAGGTTTTTTAGATCATGAACAAGTCTACAAAAACCTTTTGGATCGTGAACAGTTAGACCGCTTTGTCGAAGAAGCACATAGTGAGAATATCGATACGGCATTTGTTAGTCTAGATAATATCAAGCGCTCTTCTTCGAATCATGTCGGAGTAATGGAAGAGGCAATGCATTCATTTGGCGCCGTTTTGCCTGAGTTGGATCAGTATTTTGTCGAGGAACAAGAGATTTACCAAGCTTTAGCCTTTTTTGATAAAACCTATGATGATCGTTTTGCTGATTATGATAAGATCCGTTTTGTACGTTGGCATGAAAATAGTGTAGATGTTGTTCCTCATGACGGTTCAAAAGCAGCGACGATCGTACATTTAGCCGATCAAGTTGGTATTGCGCAAGAAGATATCATTAGTTTTGGTGACGGACAAAATGACCGAGAAATGTTGCGTATGTCAGGAATCGGAGTAGCAATGGGAAATGCTGCGCCGGAAGTCCAAGCAGAAGCAAAAATAGTCACAGATACAAATGACCAAGATGGTATTTGGAAAGCGTTGAAAGAATTGGCTTTTATTTAATCTATTCCCACTGATTATTCGAATGACGAGTCAAAAGTCGTTTAGGTTTGAGAAATTGAAAAGAAAAGAGGTTGGGACAGAAGTATTTAACTCCAAGAAATAAGAAGAAATGAACGAAAATTGCTTTTCAAATTTTTGTGAATTTCGGCTTATTTAAGAAGGAGTTGCTTCTGCTCCCACCGTTTATTCGTTTTTAGAGAATGAGACAAAAGTGTTTCTTACTTTTGTCCTATGCTCTTTTTTTTGATCTTTCCAAAAAACCTGGCTTTTGTACGCTGCTTATTCGAGAGTCTGTGGCAAAACTAATTTTTAGATTTGTCCCACATTCTTTTCGACAATAAGAAAGGGGACCAAATAGATACTTTTGACTCAGGTTTTAAACAAGAATAAACGGTGACGGAAGAAGAAAATCAGCTTGATATCCCAGAGCAAAATACTTCTGGACCGGTCTCAATCGTAGGGTTATAAGCTGTATTTCTCCAGGTATGCTTGGCAAATTGATCGTTTAATCGAAGCTTTTTTGCGTGTTGCTGTATGTTAACCGTTTTCTCGGTAGTGGATGCTGAATAAATTTACTTTTTCAAATTGATATATGAAGAAAGCTGGTGTATTCTTTTAACTAAATGTTTTAGTGAAGGTGGGAAAAGGGTTTGTCTGTACGTCTACGGGGGTTTATTTATGTAATCAGTGGCTCTATTTTATGGGGAGCATCTGGGAGTGTTGCCCAATACTTTTTTGCAAAAAATGCTGTTAGTACGGAATGTATTGTTGGTCTGCGGTTGTTAGGTGCTGGTTTTTTATTGTCTTTATGGGCTTTTTTTACGCAACGAAAACAGTTGACTCAACTGTTCAGTCGGCCGAAGGATATAGGTCATGTGTTGTTGTTTGGTTTTGCTGGTGTTGTGCCATCGCAATTTACTTATTTTATGGCGATCCGCTTGGGTAATGCCCCGACCGCCACTATTCTGCAGTTTTTAAACCCGGTTTTTATTCTGCTTTATTATTCGATCCGTCAGAGAACAGCTCCGCGACGAATTGATCTCTTATCGATTGTTTTAGCGATTGCAGGGACCTTTCTATTGGTGACACATGGTAGTTTGAATCAACTCGTTTTATCCCCTTGGGCGGTTTTTTGGGGGATCATGGCTGGGATTGCGGCAACTTTATACACCTTATTACCGAGAACCCTTTTGCGGACGTATGATGCTACCTTAGTAACTGGCTTGGCAATGTTAGCGGCTGGAATTGCTCTATTGCCGTTTATTTTACGGGAGTGGCCGCTGCATTTATCAAGATCGAGTATTCTTTCTTTGGCCTTTATTATTATTTTTGGTACGTTGTTTTCTTATTTATTTTATCTCAAAAGTTTGCAGTTTATCGATCCCACTACGACAAGTTTGTTGAGTTCGTTTGAACCGTTAACGGCCACTTTTTTATCTGTTTTATTCTTGAACACGTTATTTGATTGGTCTTCTTTGGTGGGAATGGGGTTGATTTTATCTACTACGATTTTACAAGCTTTAGCAAGCAAGTTGCCTTTTAGACGTTACCATGATAAAAGGATAGGAGTTGTGGGAAAGCCGAAATGAGATCTTTTAGGGCTTTTGCAGCACTTTAATGAAGAAAATGACAACCAAAAATGGTATGAGAAGGCCGATGACTGGTTGTTGGATTTTTTGAACGATAAAAAATAGTGATGCTAAGAAGACTATGACTTTAGTCTTCTTAGCATTTTTTACTTTGTTTTCAGAAGGTAAAAGTAGCATAGAAAATTCAATTATGGCAACACACGATCATATGATTTTTACTAGGAGTGAAGGATCATTGAATGGAGAGAACTAAAAGAATGGGGGTCATGTTCTAAATACAAATAAACTGCGGGAGCATAAGCAATTCCTACATAAACAAACCAAAAGCACTTGGAGTGAAACACTTCTGTTTCAGCCTCTTTTCTTTCTTCTATAAAACAACTATAATATAAAGTGACGTTAAAAGAGAAGAGGAAAAAGTGTGCGGGTTTTATTTATTGGTGATGTAGTAGGTTCAATGGGGCGAGAAATGATTACAGAGTATCTTCCTCGATTAAAGAAAAAATTTCGACCACAGGTGACGATTGTCAACGGGGAAAATGCGGCTGCTGGAAGAGGGATCACAGAAAAAATCTATAAGAAGTTCTTACAAGATGGTGTAGATGTGGTCACTATGGGGAATCATACATGGGACAATAGAGATATTTTTGAGTTTATTGACCAAGCAAAAAAAATGGTACGTCCAGCTAATTTCCCAGAAGGAACACCAGGACAAGGGATAGTATTTGTCAAAGTCAACCAGCTTGAATTAGCAGTTATCAATATGCAAGCTCGTTCTTTTATGGTGGATCTAGATGACCCTTTCCGTAAAATGAACGAATTGATCGAAGAAGCAAGAAAAAGAACGCCAATTATTTTTGTTGATTTTCATGGGGAAACAACTAGTGAAAAACAAGCAATGGGTTGGTTCCTAGATGGAAAAGTTTCCGCAGTCGTTGGAACACATACCCATGTGCAAACGAACGATGCGCGTATCTTGCCTCAGGGGACAGCTTATTTAACTGATGTTGGTATGACTGGTCCGTATGATGGAATCTTAGGAATGCGACGTGAACCTGTTATCGAGAAATTCCTAACTGCCCTACCTAAACGTTTTGAAGTGGTAGAAAACGGCAGAGGGCTTTTGAGCGGTTGTTTGTTAGAGATCGATGATGTGACTGGAAAAGCCAAAACGATCGAATTGATCCAAATCAATGAAGATCGGCCATTTTTAGAATAGAGAGTGAGCGAATATTGCCAAAAGAAGCGAACATTCAAAAAGAAGCAGACAAGCTTATGGAACAATTAAGTCTGAATGAAGTAATCATCCGCTACAAAGAACTAGAAATGAAAGTACAACAGAATCACTATCTAACGCAACTTACAGAAGAAATCCAAAAAGCACAAAAAGAAGCAGTGAACTTTGCACATTATGGCAAGAAAGAAGCGGAAAAAGAAGCGATTGCACGAGCGAATGAGCTGACTAAAACAATGGATCAGCATCCGCTTGTCTTGGCTTACCGTCACCAACTGGTTGAAGCAAACGACCTTTTACAACATTTGACGAAGATGATCCAAGAGGAAATCAATGAATGGATAGAGGAGGAAGAGCATGCCTCAAAAAACTAAGAATACTCCGATGATGGAACAATATTTAAGCATCAAGGCTCAATACCAAGATGCTTTTTTGTTCTATCGTTTAGGTGACTTTTATGAATTATTTTATGAAGATGCTATCAAAGCATCACAAATTTTAGAATTGACGTTAACGAGTCGTAACCGAAATGCAGATGATCCGATTCCGATGTGTGGCGTGCCACACCATGCAGCCCAAGGGTATATCGATATTCTGATCGAAAAAGGCTATAAAGTGGCTATTTGTGAACAAGTCGAAGATCCCAAGACAACTAAAGGAATGGTCAAACGTGAAGTGATCCAATTGGTCACTCCAGGAACAGTCATGGACAGTAAAGGTCTTTCGGCTAAAGACAATAATTTCTTGACAGCTGTAGTGAATGATGGAACTGATTTTGGTTTTGCCTATGTTGATTTGAGTACGGGAGAATTAAAAACAGCCCATTTACATGATGAGGAAGCTGTTTTAAATGAAACTTCTGCTTTGCAGACCAAAGAACTTGTTCTGGGAAATGAAATCAGCGAAACACTTTCTGAACAATTGAAGAATCGTCTAGGTTTAGTTTTTTCAAAACAAGAAACAAGTGAAGAAAATGCGGAATTTAGTTTTTTGACAAGTGAATTGAATGACCCGCTTGAAAAAGAAGTGACTGGCAAATTATTGACTTATTTAGCAGTTACACAAAAAAGAAGTCTCTCGCACATCCAAAAAGCGGTAGAATATCAACCCGATCATTATTTAAAGATGGACTACTATTCAAAATTCAACTTGGAACTAAGTCAGTCTATTCGGACAGGCAAGAAACATGGGACACTCTTATGGTTGCTGGATGAGACAAAAACAGCTATGGGTGGTCGTCTGTTGAAACAATGGCTAGATCGTCCTTTGATCCAGTTGAAGCAAATCAACGCACGTCAGGACATGGTAGATTCACTTTTAAATAGTTATTTTGAAAGATTGGATCTTCAAAGTGCCTTGACGAAAGTCTATGATTTAGAACGCCTAGCAGGAAGAGTGGCTTTCGGGAATGTCAATGGGCGTGACTTGATCCAATTGAAAACTTCATTAGAACAAGTACCGTTACTTCGTCAGTTGATTGAAGGCATCAATGAAGGACAGTGGACAGAACTATTAAAAGAAATGCAACCGATGGACCAATTAGTACGCCTGATCGATCAAGCGATCCAAGATGAACCTCCTTTACAGATCACTGAAGGAAATGTCATTAAAGATGGATTCAATGAACAATTGGATGCCTATCGTTCAGCAATGAAAAACGGTAAGCAATGGCTAGCAGAGTTAGAAGCAAGAGAACGACAAAATACAGGGATCAAAAACTTAAAAGTTGGTTTCAACCGCGTTTTTGGGTATTATATTGAAATCACGAAAGCCAATCTTGCGAACACTGAACTAGAAAAGTATGAAAGAAAGCAAACACTAGCGAATGCAGAGCGCTTCATAACCCCTGAATTGAAAGAATTAGAAACACAGATTCTTGAAGCAGAAGAAAAATCAGTAGATTTAGAATATCAGTTGTTTTTGGCAGTAAGAGAAGAAGTGAAAAAAGCCATCCAACCATTACAAACACTTGCCAAGGCTATTAGTACAGCAGATGTTTTGCAAAGCTTCGCTACTATCAGTGAACGCTATCAATATGTGCGCCCTGAAATGGTTACAAACCGTCATGAACTAGTGATTCAAGAAGGACGCCATCCAGTAGTCGAAAAAGTTTTAGGACATCAAGAGTACATCCCGAATAGTGTGAAGATGGCAGAAGATGAAATGATCTTGTTGATAACAGGACCAAATATGTCAGGTAAAAGTACGTATATGCGGCAGTTGGCATTGACTGTTCTAATGGCACAAATGGGTTGTTTCGTACCCGCGCAAAAAGCCATCCTACCAGTATTCGATCGGATCTTTACTCGTATCGGGGCAAGTGATGATCTTATTGCTGGCCAAAGTACATTTATGGTTGAAATGATGGAAGCGAACCAAGCATTGCTCCATGCTACACCGAATAGCTTGATTCTATTTGATGAGTTAGGTCGAGGAACGGCAACGTATGATGGCATGGCATTAGCCCAAGCAATCATTGAGTATATCCACAAAAACGTACAGGCAAAGACATTATTCTCTACACACTACCATGAATTGACTGTTTTAGACCAAGAATTACCTCAGTTGAAGAATGTCCACGTGGGTGCGGTGGAAAAAGAAGGGGAAGTGGTCTTCCTTCATAAAATGATGGACGGACCCGCAGACAAAAGTTATGGGATCCACGTAGCAAAAATTGCTGGATTACCTCCTAAATTATTAGAGCGGGCAGCTAAAATTTTAGAAACGCTAGAAGCGGGCGATACTATCCATCATTCAGTTGCTGTCGAAGTTGAAGCGGCATCAAGCAAAGAAATCTCGTATCCAGAAGCTGACACGCTACAAGAAGAGTCAGCAGAAACACAACAACTTTCACTGTTCAGTGAATTAAGTGAATCAGAAACAGCTGTCATCACCGCTTTAAAACAAATGAACCTTCTAGAAATGACGCCGATGGATGCATTGAATCAATTATACGAACTAAAAAAACAACTATAGGAAGAAGGCGTTGAGATGGCAAAAATTCAGGAACTATCGGAACGATTAGCCAATCAGATCGCAGCTGGTGAAGTTGTCGAACGGCCAGCATCCGTGGTAAAAGAACTCGTTGAAAATGCCATTGATGCCGGAAGTACGCAAATTGATATTTTAGTTGAAGAAGCAGGCTTGAAAAAAATCCAAGTCATTGATAATGGCGAAGGTATCTTGACTGAAGATGTGGAAAATGCGTTCAAACGCCACGCTACAAGTAAGATCCATAGTCGTGATGATCTTTTCCGCATCCGTACATTAGGGTTTCGCGGAGAGGCGCTTCCTAGTATTGCTTCCGTATCGTTGCTCACGATTGAGACAGCAAACCAAGATGAAACACAAGGAACCTACTTAGAATTGAAGGGTGGAGAAGTAATAGAGCATCGCCCGGCGCCACTAAGACAAGGAACAAAAATCACCGTTGACAATCTGTTCTTCAATACACCTGCACGGTTAAAATATGTAAAAACATTGCATACGGAGTTAGCCAATATTGGCGATATCGTCAATCGCTTAGCTTTGAGCCATCCCACGATTGCATTTCGTTTAGTCCACGATGGCAATAAAATGTTGGCAACAGCAGGAAATGGAGATCTAAAACAAACGATTGCGGGGATCTATGGATTAGCTACAGCAAAAAAAATGTTGAAAATCGAAGCGAACGATTTAGACTTTGAAGTCTTTGGGTATGTTTCCTTGCCAGAAGTTACTCGTGCAAGCCGAAATTATTTATCGACGATCATCAATGGCCGCTTCATCAAGAATTTCTCGTTAAACAAAGCAATCGTGGCAGGTTACGGCTCGAAACTAATGGTTGGTCGTTTTCCAATTGCTGTTTTAGAAATCAAAATGGACCCGTTATTAGTCGATGTCAATGTCCATCCTACAAAACAAGAAGTCCGTTTATCCAAAGAACAAGAACTGACAGATTTGATTGCTCAGGCGATCCAAACAGCACTATCACAAGAAAACTTGATTCCTAGTGCTGCAGACAATTTAAGATTTAAGAAAAAAGTACCGGATCAACCAAAAGCTGAACAAATCGAGATTGATTTATCTTATGCGTTTGAAGAGCAGAAACCAAAAACCCCGCAAAGTTTGGGTTACGATCAAACGACAGGCGCATTCTATGTTTCTGAGGAAAAGAGTCCAGTTGTGAACGATTCTGTTGATAACTCTGTGGAAAGTGTTGAAAACAATGAGGAATTTTCTGAAGAAACAGGGGATTATCCAGAAAAACAGGGAAAAACGGTGGATAAACCTGGTGATACTGTGGATAACTTTGTAGAAAAATCAGTGGATAAGTCTGCAGATGAGTTATCCACTGTGGGCAACTTTTTAGAACAAGAAGTTCCTAGTCAAGATGTAGCGGAAACTGTGTACGAGGAAGAATTAGCTTTACATCCAGAATTTGAGCTAGGGAAAAAAGATCGTGGATTGGAGCAAGCAATCCAAAAACTCGAGACTGAAAAGGCAACACAACGTTTTCCTCAGTTGGAATATTTTGGACAAATGCATGGAACATATCTCTTTGCTCAAAGCAAAGAAGGACTCTATATCATTGACCAACATGCCGCTCAGGAACGGATCAAATATGAATATTTCCGAGAAAAAATCGGGGAAGTCACAGATGATCTTCAAGAACTGCTTGTTCCTTTTGTTTTAGATTACCCGAATAGCGACGCATTGAAATTAAAAGAGCAGAAACCTGTACTTGAAGAAGTCGGGATTTATTTAGAGGAATTTGGCCAAAATAGTTTTATTGTTCGTGCACACCCAACTTGGTATCCAAACGGGGAGGAAGAAGCGATCATTCGAGAAATGATCGATATGTTATTGTCCACTGGAACGGTTAGTGTGAAGAAATTTCGTGAGGCGACAGCAATCATGATGAGTTGTAAACGATCGATCAAAGCGAACCATTATCTGAATGAAGCACAGGCTAGGGTACTATTGAACGATCTTGCCCAATGTGAAAATCCGTTTAATTGTCCACATGGAAGACCAGTACTGATCCACTTCACTAATTCAGATATGGAAAGAATGTTCAAAAGGATCCAATATCCACATTAAGGCGAAGAGGAGAAACAGATGAAAGTTGTTTTGGCTTCACAGTCACCAAGAAGAAAAGAATTACTGGGACGATTGATTTCCACATTTGAGGTTCAACCTGCTGATATCGATGAAACGCCATTTGAAGGGGAAAACCCTAAACAATATGTACAACGAATGGCTCTTGAAAAAGCGAAGGTTGTTAAAAGTAAACAACTACCAGATACATTGGTCATTGCAAGCGACACGACGGTGGTGCTTGAAGACGAGATCATGGGTAAGCCTGAGAATGAGGAAGAAGCGCAAGAGATGCTTCGAAAACTAAGTGGCACCACCCATGATGTCTATACAGCAGTCGTTCTAACAAATCATCAAAAAGAAGAAAAAATCTTAGCACATGCGGCAGTTACTTTTTACGATCTAACAGATGCAGAGATCGCTGCTTACTTAGCAACTGGTGATTATGCTGATAAAGCAGGCGCATATGGTATCCAAAGCCTGGCTGGTGCATTTGTCAAAGCAATTGATGGCGACTATTACAGTATTGTGGGATTTCCCATTGGTGCCGTCAATCAAGCGCTGAAAAAATTTAACTGAAACTAAAAAAGACTCATTGTCAAAGGATAGTGGTAATGAGAAATTTTGGAATAAATTAGACGAGATCGAGACAAAAGTCGTTTAGGTTTGATAAATTGGAGAGAAAAACGAACAATACGCTTTTTGTATTGCTCGTTTTTTTTTGAAATTTCCAAAAAACCTGATTTTTAGATTTCTTCCATATTCGTTTATTTCTTCTTATTTCTCGGAGCTAAATACTTCTGTCCCAGCCTCCACTATATCAAAAAATAGGAGATACCTTCTGTAAAAAGGGCTATAGAAAATGTATAACAAACAGTATTGAAATGCATGGTGCTGTATTAGGGATTTTGACAGAAATAGCAATATCTAAAGCCGATGATTTGGAGAAAAAATTTAACAGTACGCCCTGTACGTGCTATAATGTTTATGTCAGGAGGTAGTGCGCATGCCCATGACAATTAGAGAGGCAAAAAAATTACTCAAAGAAGCTGGCTTTGTCGAAGTGAAAGGTGGGAAGGGTTCTCACAGGAAATTTATTAAAGAGAATTTTCCGCGCCCGGTCATTCTTACCTGTCATTCAAAAGAGTTATCACAACGAGTAGAAAATACTGTCCGAAAGGCAGTGGGCTTATAAGCTCACTGTGTCTATCAGAAAGAGGGGGAGATCTTATGAAAAAAGTATATCCAGCTATTTTTGAAAAAGATCCCGTGGGGTATGGTATTTATTTTCCAGATGTGGAGGGTGCAGTGACTCAAGCTGAAACTATTTTAGAAGGGCTGGAAGTCGCTTCGGATGCTCTTGGCATAATGCTTGGTGATTTGGTAGAGCGTAATCTTCCTTTACCTGAGCCAAGTACTATGAAGGAAATTTCCTATGATCCTGAGACGGAGTTTGCGACATTAGTGTCAGTGGAGTTAGATGACTACTTAAAAGATGTAAAACTTGATAAAAAGACGATAAAGATTCCACATTGGCTAAATGTTAGAGCGACAAATGAAGGCATTAATTTTTCGAAAACGATGACTGAAGCGTTAGCTAAAAAACTGAATATATGATATCTAAGGACTCATTATCAAAGGATAGTGGTAATGAGAAATTATTGGAATAATGGCTATTCGTCAAATCGTATTGATGCAAATTTGTATAAAACTCACGATATGTGGTGCATTCTGTGTGCTACGTATTTTATTTTCATAGATTAGTCCTTGTTGCATATAGATGTCAAATTTATTCTAAAGAATTTCAAGCTGTCTTTTCTATACTTTTGAATCATAAAAAATATCGGCGAACTTCACCAACATCAAAAAGTATAGAACCAAAAAAATGAGCCAGATAACCTCGTTATGCAGAGGTTATCTGGCTCATTTTGTCTTACTTGATTTTTGCTTTACCGACTTGTTCACCATGGCGGACAAGTCCTGTTTGATCGAGTGATAATCCAGCTACTTTTTCATCGTTAGTTAGAACAACGAGGATATCTGTCTTTTTCCCTGCTTGCTCAACCGCAGCTAGATCCATTTCAGCTAAACGTGTATTTGGTGTGACAAGGTCGCCTTCTTTCACGTGTACAGTGAAAGGTGCTCCTTTTAACTCAACCGTATCAAGCCCCATATGAACAAGGACTTCAAGGCCTGCATCACTTAAGATACCGATAGCATGTTGTGTTTCAAAAACGCTAGTGACTTTTCCGCTGACAGGTGCATACACATTGTTGTTTGAAGGTTCGATCGCGTATCCTTCACCCATCATTTTTTGAGAAAAGACAGGGTCATCGACTTCGATGATCTCTTTAATTGGTCCATCTGCTACTGCAAACAATTCTTCAGTAAGAGCTACGCTAGTTGTTGCTGTGTTGACTGGTTCAAACTGTTTTGGAGCAACAGTGCTGCCGTCTGCTGTTTGTAATTGGACACTTGATTCAGCAACAGGTACAGCTGGATCAAGTTTATTTAAAATACCTTGACGTCTAAAGATGACAGTCAAACCGAAAGGAACAATGACTGCAATGACCATTGCAATGATGAATGGCAACCATGTTTGTGCTTGGATAGCTAAGATGCCAGGTAATCCTCCTACGCCGATCGCATTTGCACGTACACCCATCAAGTTAGCAAACATCCCTGCTAGACCTGAGCCAACCATTGCTGCCACAAATGGATAAACATATTTCAAGTTGATCCCGAACATTGCAGGTTCTGTTACACCTAAGTAACAAGAGATCATTGCAGGAATAGAGATTTGTTCTTCTTTTTTATTCCCTCTGTGTAAGAAGATGATTGCCAGTACAGCTGAACCCTGCGCGATATTTGATAGAGCAATCATAGGCCAGAGGTTCGTTGAACCAAAATCAGCAATCAACTGCATATCGATTGCATTTGTCATATGGTGCAATCCAGTAATTACTAATGGGGCATATAAGAAACCAAATACTGCACTGAATAACCAACTGATTGAAGAAGTCAACCCTGTATTTACGACATTTGAGATCCAGCTGCCGATTGTCCAGCCGATAGGACCTAAAATTACATGAGCTGCTAAGACTGTTGGTACCAAGGAGAATAAGGGTACGAAGATCATTGAGATCGACTGTGGGATATACTTACGGAAGAAAATTTCCAAATAAGCTAACATGAATCCGGCAAGCATTGCTGGAATCACTTGTGCTTGATAACCAATCATTTGAACTTGTGCAAATCCGAAATCCCAGAAAGGAATATCAGCAGCAGCAGTTGTAGCTACACTATAGGCATTTAATAATTGCGGTGAAACTAATGTGATCCCTAAAACAATTCCTAAAATTTGTGTAGTACCCATTTTCTTCGCGATACTCCAAGTGATCCCGACAGGTAAGAAGTGGAAGATTGCTTCACCTGGTAACCATAAGAATCCATTGACACCATTCCAGAACTGAGAATGTTCAACGATCGTTCCACCAAGACTCGCAAATTGGATACCTTCTAATACATTACGAAAACCTAAAATCAGTCCACCCACGATAATTGCAGGAATCAGTGGTGTGAAAATTTCCGCTAAAACAGCAATTGCTCGTTGGACCGGATGAAGATTTTGCTTGGCTGCGACTTTACTTTGTTCTTTGGATACGCCTTCAACACCAGATACAGCGACAAAATCATTGTAAAATGTGGCTACATCATTGCCGATAATTACTTGAAACTGTCCTGCGTTAGTAAACATTCCTTTGACACTGGGAATATCTTCGATTGCTTTTTCGTCTGCTTTTTGCTGATCATTCAAAACGAAACGCATACGTGTAGCACAGTGACTCACAGCGGCAATATTTTCTTTTCCGCCGATACTCTCTAGTAGTTTTTCGGCATCTACTTGGTACTTTGCCATAGGAATAAACCCCTTTCTTTTCAACTTGTGTATACAAGTTGTTCATATCCATACTATACTGTTTTATTTAGTTAATTGCAAGCGTTTTATTTGAAAATAAAAAAATCTTGTAACCGCTATAAAAACGATGGAGTGAATGGAGTAAGAAAGTAGCCAGAACATTGAAATCAGAAAAAAGCTGTAGTATAGTTGATTAACGAGTAAGAGATTTCAACTGTTTAGTGGAGGAGAAACGAATGAATAAATTCAATGAAATTTTTTTAGATTTGGAACAAAAAATTTTGGAAAAAGAATATCCTCCCCATACGTTGTTGCCAAGTGAGAATCAACTGATCAAGATTTATGGTGTTTCACGGGAAACAATCAGAAAAGCGCTTAATCTTTTGACAACAGAAGGTTATATCCAAAAAAAACAGGGAAAAGGGTCAATCGTATTAGAACGTAATCGATTTGATTTTCCAATCGCTGGTTTAACTAGCTATAAAGAGCTACAAGAAGCACAACATATTCCTAGTGAAACCATCGTGCAGACGTTAGAAGAAACAACAGTTGATCAAGCACTTAGCGATGTTACTGGTTGGGTAAAAGGAACACCGGTCTGGCATTTGATACGTCAAAGAAAAATCAATGGGGAAATCGTGATCTTGGATAGAGATTATCTATTGAAGGACGTAGTTCCTGTGTTGACAAAGCAGATCAGTGAAGGGTCTATTTATGAATACTTTGAAGATGAGTTACAGCTGACGATTGCTTATGCCCAAAAAGAAATCACCGTTGAACCTGTGACAGCAGCGATAGAAGAAGCTATGGATCTAAACGGAGACCAATACGTAGTGGTTGTGAGAGGCTTAGTCCATTTAGAGGATACGAGTTGTTTCGAATATACCGAATCGATCCACCGTTTAGACAAATTCCGCTTTGTAGAGTTTGCAAGAAGACGAAAAGTATAAACCTGTAGCAAAATGAGCAGATTGTTTGCTTCTCCCTCCTTTGTCATTATGATTAAAAGACAAGGAGGCGTTTTTGATGAACGAAATTGAAAAGAAAAAACAAGAGTTAAAAGAACAAGAACCAATTTCCTATGCAGTGACACAAGAAAACGCGACAGAACGACCATTCACAGGAAAATATGATGATTTTTATGAAAAAGGGATCTATGTTGATATTGTCAGTGGTGAGCCACTATTCAGCTCTGCCGAGAAATATGATGCAGGCTGTGGGTGGCCAGCTTTCAGTAAGCCAATCACAAGAAAAGATATCAAAGAAAAAGCTGATTTCTCACATGGGATGCATCGAGTAGAGGTGAGGAGCAATCAAGCAGACTCACATTTAGGGCATGTCTTCAATGACGGTCCCACAGAAAAGGGTGGCTTACGCTACTGTATCAATTCTGCGGCTTTAAAGTTCATTCCTTATGAGGAAATGGAACAGCAAGGATATGGCGACTATCGCTCGTTAGTTGAATGAAAGGTCTGACCATGACAAATTATCAAGTATAATCAAGAAAACGTCTAAGGCGGACAATCAAACGGCTTTCAGTAAAAGAATGACCAATATCTGAACTTTTTATCCACGATCAAGCGCTGTGAACGATGAAATTTGAGGCTGGGACAGAAGTGTTTAACTCCGAGAAATAAGAAGAAATGAACGAAAATTGCTTTTCAAATTTTTGTTAATTTCGGCTTATTTAAGAAGGAGTTGCTTCTGCTCCCGCCGTTTATTCGTTTTTAAAGAATGCGACAAAAGTGTTTCTTACTTCTGGCCCAGCCTCGCCTACTGGGGATAGTCACAAATTTCATTGTTTGCGGCTTTTTTCGTCGTATTTTTTTATCCGCTTATCGAGTCCAGCACTGTTTTTGACCTGTACCCGAGATGCTGGCTAGAGATGAGGGCAGAGAAAGCAACACTATGAGATTAAAACAGCTATTTCTCTCTGTTCCAAAGTTTATATGATTTTGGATACATATGACTTGATGATGCGGGAACAAAAATAGCGACCTCTTTTTTCAAAAGCCAAAGTGTGCTACAATAGGAGAAAATATGCGAACGTATGTGTGTGAAAGAAAGAGGATAACAAGATGTATGAATATCTGACAGGTGTGGTCACTTTTATCAATCCCTATTACATAGTAGTTGAAGCAAATGGGATCGGTTATCAAATTGCTTTGGGAAATCCTTACCGTTATAGCAGTCAAATGAACAAAGAAGTAAAAATCTACGTCCATCAAGTCATCCGAGAAGATGCGCATCTTCTCTATGGCTTCGGTTCTCTAGAAGAAAAACAATTATTCTTACGATTGGTCAGTGTTTCAGGCATTGGTCCTAAGAGCGCCTTGGCTATTATGGCTAGTGACGATCATTCGGGATTGATCCATGCAGTAGAATCTGGAGATGTCACTTATTTGACGAAATTCCCGGGTGTTGGTAAAAAGACAGCGCAGCAGATGATTCTTGATCTAAAAGGAAAATTTGGCGAGTTGAGCATCGAGACGCCCTTCAATTTATTTGATGAGACTGCACTGCAAGATGCAACGGCTCTATCTGAGGCAATGGAAGCTTTATCTGCATTAGGATACAGTGAAAGAGAAGTCAAGCGTGTAGAAAAACAACTAAAAGAAGTGGAAAATCAAACCACTGATGAATATTTACGTCAAGCATTGAAATTGATGATGAAAAAATAAGGAGGGCTATGAATGACAGACGAACATCTATTATCGCCTGAAACGGGTGAAAATGAACTTAGTTTGGAAAAATCCCTCCGCCCGCAGTATCTTTCGCAGTATATCGGGCAAAACAAAGTCAAACAAGAACTAAAGATCTATATCGAAGCAGCTCGTAATCGGGAAGAGCCTTTAGATCATGTATTATTATATGGTCCTCCAGGTTTAGGAAAAACGACAATGGCCATGGTGATTGCAAACGAAATGGCGGTGAATATCCGGACTACGAGTGGACCGGCTGTTGAACGACCAGGGGATCTAGTAGCGATCCTCAATGAATTAGAAGCTGGAGACGTATTATTTATTGACGAAATCCACCGGTTACCGCGGGTAGCAGAAGAAATGCTTTATTCGGCGATGGAAGATTTCTATGTAGATATCATGGTAGGCCAAGGACCGACTGCTCATCCAGTCCATTTTCCGTTGCCACCATTTACATTGATCGGCGCAACAACTAGAGCAGGAATGCTGTCGGCACCACTTAGAGATCGGTTTGGGATCATTTCCCACATGGAGTACTATGAAGAATCTGATTTAAGAGAGATCGTTATCCGTTCTTCTGATATTTTCCAAACAGAGATCATCGAAGAAGGTGCGTTAGAGATTGCACGACGCTCGAGAGGAACACCTCGTATCGCAAATCGCTTGTTGAAGCGAGTTCGAGATTTTGCGCAAGTCCAAGGCGATGGAAAAATCGATCAGCAGATCGCAGATCGAGCATTGACTTTATTACAAGTGGACCAAGCTGGGCTAGATTATGTGGATCAAAAACTGTTGCGGACAATGATCGAATTATATGGTGGTGGACCGGTCGGACTAAGTACTTTATCTGTCAATATCGGGGAAGAACGAGAAACAGTAGAAGATATGTATGAACCTTTTTTGATACAAAAGGGATTTTTAAAGCGTACACCGCGAGGAAGAATTGCGACTGCCTACGCATACGAACATTTTGGCTACGACTATCAGGTCTGATTTTGTAGTGAATTCAATTCTTTAAGTGGAAAGATAGGAGGAATGTGGATGGGTGATACACTGCACACGAAACAATTGATCAAAACCGTGTTTATCGATCTATGTCAAGAACAGCCTCTACAAAAAATCAGTGTTCAGCGGATTGCGCATGAAGCTGGAATCAATCGTCAGACGTTTTATTATCATTTTACAGATAAATATGATCTATTACGCTGGGTCTATTATGAAGACTGTTTACACTATCTAGATCCTGATTCTCTTTCTTTAGACAATTGGGAAGAACAAGCTTTGAAAATGTTAAAAGCAATCGCTGCTCAAAAAGATTTTTATGCAAGCACAGTCGTTTCAGACCAAGAAGTAATGCAAAAAGAATTTATAACGATCATCCAACAATCATTTATCAAGATTTTTGAAGAAATGGACGAGGAAAAGCAATTATCTTCAACAGATAAATTGTTTTATGCCCGTTTTTTCTCCTACGGTTGTAGTGGGGTATTGATCAATTGGATCACTCACGAGTATACTGAAACGCCAATGGAGATTGCGATGCAACTCTTTCGTTTAGCCAAAGATACAGAGTTGTATTCTTACCGGTTGTATGCAAAAGAAGAACTAGAAGAAAATGAATGAGGGGAGAACCTGTCAATGACTAGTGTTTTATTTGTGTGCTTAGGAAATATCTGTCGCTCACCGATGGCTGAGGGACTGTTGAAAAAGCGGATTGCAGATGCTGGGATGTCGCATCGATTTAGGATTGATTCAGCAGCCACTAGCACGTATGAAATTGGACGTTCGCCTCATCCAGGTACGCAAGCGATCTTAGCAAAAAAAAATATTTCTACAGAGGGTATGATTGCCCGCCAAATCCAGCCACAAGACTTCCAAAAATTTGACTGGATCATTGGTATGGATCAGTCGAATGTCGAGGAACTAAAACAGTTAGCACCTACAGATGCTCAAGCCAAAATCCATTTATTTTTGAGTAGTGTACCAGGGAAAGAAGAACAAAATGTTCCTGATCCATATTACACACATGATTTTGATGAAACCTATCAACTGTTGAGCCAAGGTCTTGATTATTGGCTAAAAATATGGAGGAAAGATCAATAAAATAACAATATATATGATAAGTTAACGCTTACTTTTTTTAACTGAAGCAAATCATATTCTTGTTTTTTCGCTAAAAATTAGGTAAAATAGACTTAATTAAGTAACACTTTCTTAGTTAAAGGAGGAGTGCATTCGATGAATGAAGAACCAGTATCACCTATGAAGAAACTGACCAAGTTAGTGACACATACGTCCTACCAGCTTTTCGATTCTTTTGTAAATGACACTGAGAAAATAGCAGAGAATGTACGTCTGCAAGGAAAGTTTGTTCTTGAACTACAAAAAGCGGCAGCGCAACACAGTTTAGTCATTCTGCAAGTCAGAGAAAATCGCATGAGTAATAAATATGAAACGATCTCGGGCTGGGTCGCAACGAAAACAGTGGAAAAAGAGCGGGTCATGATCCGTTTACAAAACCAAGAACAACAAATACGTATGGTACCAATTGAACAAATCGAAAAAATCACTAGCCTTTCACCAGCGGGAGAGCAAGAACGATTATCAAAATAAATCAAATCGAAGAGGTTGGGACAGAAGTGTTTAACTCCGAGAAATAAGAAGAAATTAACGAAAATTGCTTTTCAAATTTTTGTTAATTTCGGCTTATTTCCGAAGGATTTACTTCTGCTCCCACCGTTTATTCGGAGTTAGAGTCTGTGGCAAAACTGATTTTTAGTTTTGCCCCACGCTCTTTTTTTTGTATCAAAGGATCGAATATAAGCAGAAAATATAGTAGAAATAAAAAAGGTCCTGCTAGCCGGGGAGCTAGCAGGATAAGGAGTTAAAAATGAAAAAGTGTTGTTAGGGTTGTTTGTTGGTATGCTTATATAATAGCGAGGAGTTGTGAATTTTTTGTGACGAAAGTTTTTGAAAGTTGTTAAATTTCTTTGTAAAAATTATTTCTTATTGATAAAAGTTACTTGTTTATAAGAAATGGAAATAATCATCTCCTTAGATAGTATTTTCTATTTAGCTCATGATGAAAGTACATTGAAGAACGGATACTTATGAAGCAGTTCGCATTATCTTGTTACTAAAGGATAATTGTACGGCTGTTTATCATAAAAAATGAGACGTATCGTTGCTAAAAAATAAGCCTGATAATCAAAAAATAGGTCACACCATTTTTAAATTATCAGGCTATCAAAGCCGGTTATTTTTCAAGTAACAGTCATTTCTTTTGAGAAATAGTTACGTTAAAAGAAGCCTTACTCAGTCTAGTGCCGGTTCTTTTTTTATGCTACTCCAGATCAGTCCAATGATAAAACCAATGATCGCAGGAACGATCCAACCCATGCCTAATTGGAAAAATGGAAGATACTGCTTTGCATAATCCAAGATATGTTGGGCTATAGCTGACTGTTTGATAAAGTCGGGACAAGCATTCAAACCGTCTAAAATAGAAGCAATTAACGTAAAGTACGTAGTCATTCGATAAACAGCTGGACGTTGTTTAAATAATGGCCCCGCAAGAACTAGTAAAATCAGGGTCATTGCTAAAGGATAGATGAACATCAATACAGGTAAAGAAATCTGGATAATGTTTGTCAATCCCACATTCGCCACCAAACAAGCGAGTACACTAGCCATCGTCACGAAAAATAAATAGTTTCTTTTTGGGAACAGATCAGTGAAAGTCTCTGCAAAAGCAGTGATCAAGCCGATACCTGTTTTCAAACAGGCCAATACGACGATCAGTGCAAGTAAGATACTCCCGTAAGTTCCTAGATAATGGTCAGCGATTTGGGCAAGGGCGATTCCGCCGTTTTCACTTAGCGCAAAACCACCTAGGCTCATGGCACCTAAATAAGAAAGCAACGTATAGATGATCCCCATCAAAACAATACTGATCGCACCAGATTTGATGGTGTCTTTTGCAATAGCAGAAGGTTTCGTGACGCCCATATTACGGATCGTCGTCACAATGATGATCCCGAATGCTAAAGCGGCTAAAGCATCAAGTGTGTTGTACCCTTGAGTGAAACCAGTAAAAAAAGCATGATCTTGGTAACTCGGTTGGACAGCAGCATGTTGCACTGTACCGAGAGGACGAATAAATGCTAGTAACAATAAGAGTCCAAGTAATACTAAGAAAACAGGATTTAAAAATTTTCCTACATAATCGAGGATCTTCGTCGGCCTTCTTGATAGCCACCATGCAGCAAAAAAGAATAGAATACTAAAAATAGCTAAAAACAAAGTTTGCTGATCAGACTGTACAAATGGAGCTAAACCGATTTCATAAGAAGTGGTTGCTAATCTAGGTAATGCGAAGAAAGGTCCGATCACAAGATAAAGCAGAATAGTAAAAACCATTGCATACGTTTGATTGATTCTTTTAGCCAATTCATAGACGCCAGCCGTCTTCGATACGCCAATGGCAATGACACCTAAAAACGGGAGGCCGATTCCTGTTACTAAAAAGCCGAGGTTTGCCCAAAAAATCGAGGCACCTGCTTCTTGTCCCATGTGGACTGGGAAGATCAAGTTACCAGCTCCAAAAAATAAACCAAAAAGCATGGAACCGATAAACATATATTCTTTAAATGTTAACTTCTTTGTCATAAATAACTCCTTTACTTCTATTTTTTTTAAAGTAACAAAAATAGTACAGATTAGCAACCATTTTCTAGATAACGGCAGTAATAAATCTTTAGATATTCCGACCATTCCGTGCTAAAATATGAGGTAACTTACTAATAGGAAGTGATCATGTGACAAAATCAAGATTAGAAGCGTTCACGGATGGCGTCGTAGCCATTGTTTTGACAGTCTTGGTATTAGATATAAAGATCCCTGATCCGCCAGGTTTCCAGTCATTATGGGGAATTCGAAATACTCTGTTAGCTTATGGTATCAGTTTTATTTTTGTGGGAGTCATTTGGGTCAATCATCACCGTGTATTTCAAATGGCAGATAAGATCAATTATCGTGTCGTATGGGCCAATATTTTTTGGTTGTTCTGGTTGACACTTTGTCCGTCAGTCACAAGTTGGGTCGGCCGTAATCCGACTGAATTTTGGCCAGAGCTGTCTTATGTCCTTGTCTACACGATGTGGAGTTTTTCCTTTAGTATCCTGATGAAACAAGTGATGCGAGCGAATAAACCTGATTCGCATGTAGTCAAGACGTTGACGAAAGACCATCGAAGTTTTTTGTCGATGTTCATCAATATTTGTCTGATCGTCGGTGTATTTTTTATTCCAATGATCGGTTTACTCGGTCGTTTCCTCGTCTCTGGTTTGTGGCTTTTATCTTACCGAAAAGCCGATGAATACTACCATATCTTTTTTTCAAGAAAAGTTGAATAAAAAAACACCTGGGAATAATCCATTAAGGAAAATCCCCAAGTGTTTTTTATTTTTTCTCATATTTGATTCGATAGATGACCAATAGGCAAATGAACCAGACAGGTGTCAGTAACAAAGCAATACGTGTATCTTTCCCAAGAAGCAGGACAACACAGGTAAAAGCCATGTATAAGAAGACGAGGTAGTTACTGAAGGGATAAAAAGGCATTTTGAATGAATGAGCTTTTTTTCCAAGTATACTTTTTCGGTATTTTAAATGGGTATAGACAAGCATACTCCAAATGAATAGAAAACAAGTCGTTGCGATGCTACTGATCAAAGTGAAAACCTCACTAGGCATGATATAGTTCAAGACGACTGAAATAAAAATCACAATGGTTGAAAAGACTAATGCATTTCCAGGAACACGATGAGTAGTCAGCCGACGAAAACGTTTTGGGGCACTGCCTTCTTGAGAAAGGGAACGGAGCATCCGTCCAGTACTGTAAATCGCACTATTACAAGCTGAAGCAGCGGCACTCAAGACGACTAGATTGATCAATGAAGCAGCAATCGTAATGCCGATTTCTGAGAAAACTTCCACAAAAGGACTGTTGTCTGCATTTAAGCTGTTCCAAGGATAAATAGACATGATCACGAATAAAGATCCCAAATAAAAGAGAATGATCCGAATGGGGATATTATTGATTGCTTCTGGGAGTACTTTTTCAGGATTTTTAGTTTCGCCAGCTACTAATCCGACTAATTCGATTCCAGCAAAAGCAAAGGTGACCATTTGAAAGGATAGGATAAATCCTTTTCCGCCTTTTGGGAAAAAGCCGCCATGCGACCAGAGATTCGAAATACTTACGGTACCGGCACTTGTTTTATAGTGTGTGATGATCATATAGGCACCTATGATAATAAAAGCGATGATCGCTACTACTTTGATCAGTGCAAACCAAAATTCTAATTCTCCAAAAAGAGAAACAGCGACCATATTCAATCCTAATAATAAAACTAAAGCAATTATCTCAGGTAGCCATTGGGGGACGCCAGGTGCCCAATATCGGACATACATGCCCATAGCAGTAAGATCAGCCATGGCGATAGCGATCCAACAAAACCAGTAAGTCCAGCCCGTCACAAAAGCTGCTTTTTTTCCAAGATATTCTGCAATAAAATCCAGAAATGAATGGTTATTTGTATTTGATAATAAAAGTTCGCCTAATGCACGCATAATGAAAAAGCAGATGCATCCTGTGATCAGATAGGCAAAGAGGATCGATGGTCCAGCTAATTGGATCGATTTTCCTGAACCGAGAAATAGACCAGTTCCGATTGCACCACCAATTGAGATCAATTGAACGTGCCTGTTCTTGAGACCTCGTTGTAGTTCTTGTTGCTCTTCGTTCATCAGTTTACTCATCCTAACTAAAAATTTGATTACTTCCATATTAAGAGAATTTTCAAAAAATTACAACTTAGATTCAGAAAGCAATCAAATACAATTTTCATCGATTCATATGAAAAAGCTGACCTTTTTTCATTATAAAAAAGAATCGATAACGTATTTACTTGATGTCGATGAAAGAGCCGGCAATCAATCTAAGAGATTTGATATCTTGTTCCGTAAATGGTACGCGTACCAGTAAGAATTTTTGTTTTTTATTTAACTTCATTTTTTGAGGTGTCGTACTGATAACTAAATCTGCTTGTTTTGATTGTGGAACAAAAGTAACAAAATAGCTGTTTTTTAAATTAAGGATGACTTGCTGTTTTAGATAATTGGTCAATAAGTAATTCAAATCAGATTGTAGATTGATTGCCAAACGTGGTCGTAGTTTGTCAAAGGGACACAAAGCAAGACAGATCAGCAATTGATTTTGAAAACGAAAACTATTTTCGGGTACTCGATAGTTGTATTTTTGAGTATATGTGTCAAAGAGAGCGTTGAATTGATGGTAATAAGTTGGTTTTTCATTTTGAACAGCTAAAATCAACTCTTGTTGGTGAAAGAAATTTTCGTCTATTTTGAAGAAGTTGAGGCTGATGAACTCATAGCGATGTAAGCGAACAGCAAGTCTTTTTTCTTCTTCGTCCAACGGGGTAAAGTAATGTTCAAAAAGGTGAAACCAATCATTTGTAAGTTGATCAAACCACCCACTTAGTTCAGGTGGAAATGGTTGGAAGTCTTCCTCGTATCCAAAGATATCCGATGTCTGGATAAAAGCAATCAGTAGTTGCCAATCAGTTTGGTGCCATTCTGAGAGAAAAGCAGGTTTTTCAGGAATGGAGAGCGTTTTTAACAAGAGGGTTTGCCGTAATGTGAAAGTTAAGCGACTCTCCTGTTCCATTGCATTTAATTGGACGTAAAGCCAAATCGACAATAATTCTAAAGATTGTTCACTGGGGGATACCGCTAAATAAGTAAGGATTTTTCGCGATAGTTCCCAAATGAATTTTTTATTCTTGATCCAATCAATGCGAGAAAACTGACGGTGGATCCCATAGAGAAAAGCGTAGCTAAACATTCGTAGTTGCGCTTCTTCTGCTTTGATCGTTACTTTTGCAGAAACAGAGATGTGCATCTGATAATGATTGACCAACTTATTGATTTCTTTGATCTTCCGTTTTAATTTTGACACACTGACACCGTATTTATCACAGAATTCATTTGTAGAAAATTGTCTCTGCTGGATCAGCTGTTCAATGATTTCATAAAATAAATCTGATGAATAAAAATCATCATATAAATACTGCAGACTAGACGAACGGCGAAATAACTGGATTCCTAAATTAGGAGAGATGATCAGATAAGCCTCTCCATTTGGATAGATAAGTTCCATCTGTTCTTTGATTTCATGACAGCAATTTAAGATCGTCACTTGACTGCCAAATCCTAATTTTTTTTGGATTTCCAAGGAAGTCAAGGGGAGGTTCGTTTCATCCAACAAGTGAACAATCTTGATCTTTAGTTGAGTATTCGTGTCTAAACCGTACATAAAGCACCTCTTTTTTTAGATAAGCAAAAATTAAATGGAGTGGATATTTTACAGTATGTAATAAGGGTATCTTAAACTTTTTCGTTGAACAGCGTATAAAATAGAAGGAATTTTAATTCTTTTTTTATGTCAAACCTTACATTGGATGTTAGTTTTATTCATTTATGAGCGAGTAGAATAATTTTTATATAGGTATAAGAAATGATCTTCGATAATTATTCTTAAAAAGTAACGAATCGAAAAGTGTTCATTTTTGGAGATAACCCAACTTAAAATCTGGTCTTTAATTTAAGAAATAGAAACCCTATAGTTACTTATGAGAATTTTCACGATAAAAAGAAATCTTTATCTCATGGTTGCCTAAAAATAGTAGCAAATACTATTTTTTTGTTTCTGATCATCTAATAGGAGGTGAAGTGAATGAAAAAACAGCAAGTAATCTATTCATTGCTTTTTGTGTGTTTCATTTTATTTGGCACAACGAGTCAAATACGTGCAGCAACAACAGAGACCGTGACGCTCTCCGTTCATAAGCTCCTATTTGAAGATGGACAACTACCAGACTTGCAGACAAATGGGGGAGTACTGTCACAAGAAGATTTACCTGCTTATCGTGGCCTAAATGGTGTAACATTCTCTCTTTATGACGTTACTGACCACTATTATTCTTATGTGAAAAAAGGTTTAACGAAAGAACAAGTACGATCTAAGATAGCTAAACAAAATCCCACGCAGTATTTGACATCAGGTGTTACTGAGACGCAGCACGCTGAATCGGGAATAGTGAATTTCAATGTTCCAAAGTACAAAGCAAGTGGTTCCTATCAAGGAGAGTACGCTGTTTATTTACTTATTGAAAGCCATGCACCAGCAACCGTTAAAGAAAGAGCAGCGCCACTTGTTGTAACTTTGCCGGTCTACCAAAACGATCAAGAAGAATCAACGATCCATCTATACCCTAAAAATGAAGAAATCGCATATACAAAACCACCTTTCGAAAAACAAGTGTTGGATAAAAAGAACAGTTATGCCTATGGAGATCAGGTTTCTTATCAAATTACTACAACGATACCTGTAGACAGCTGGAATTATTCCACCTATCAAATCAGTGACCATGCAGACAAAGGCTTAGTCATGAAAGAAGGGTCTCTTCATGTGCAAGTTGGTGAACAAAAAACGATCGATTATCAGAGTTCAGTTGAAAAAAACGGGTTCACCATCCAGATTTCTCCAAAAACTCTAGCGGAATTTTCAGGAGAAAAAATGACGATCACTTATGAGATGTCATTGGGAAATGCTCAAATCGAACAAACTGATTTTACGAATACGGCGACGTTGACCCCTGGAAATCATCCAGCGATCAAAACGAAAACAACTGTCAAAAGTGGCAGACAAACATTTACTAAAGTTGATTTGAAGAACCGTAAAAAGACGTTAGCAGGGGCAGAATTTATTGTTCAAAATCAAAAAGGTCAAAGTTTGAGTCGTCTTGATGAGAAAAACAAATGGCTTGAGGTAGATAAAACACAACCAGTTGCTTCCTTAGAAAAGCAAGTAGTGATTTTAACATCAGATACAAAAGGAAATTTTAGTATAAACGGATTACCTGATGGAACGTATCAGTTGCATGAGATCAAAGCACCAACGGGATACCAACGTGCAGAAACCCCCGTTGTTTTTAACATTGATGCGATGTTCCCAAGTTCTGAGCCTTTATCGGTGATCAATCAAAAAAAGAATGTTCGATGGTTCCCTAAAACAAACGATAGCCAACAAAAAGGTCTGATTGTTTTAGGTATCCTTCTCATTTTTTTAGCAGGCGGCGTGATGGTTTTTAAATGGAAAGAAAAACGAAGGAGAAATAAATGAAAAGAACAGGTAAGGGAAGATTCAACATAGTTTTGGGGCTATTCGTTGTATTGATACCATTTCTTTTAGCAAGTACGGGAGCTGACGTATCTGCTGATGACACAACTAGCAAAGACACAACGGTCACATTGCATAAATTAGGGTATGACAAAGATCAATATCCTGATCAAGCAATTGAGAATACAGGTGACTCATTAGCAGATGACGGAACAGTTAAAGCAGGAACACCAATCAAAGGCGTGGTTTTTACTGCCTATGATCGAACAGACATTTATTGGACTGCTTATAAAGCTGCAGATGGGGATGCAGCTGCAAAAATGAAAGCAGGACAGAGTGCAGTCTTAAAAGCCAAGGTTGAACAGACAGAAGCGGGAACGGATTTTCCAGCAACAGATGAGGCGGGGCTTTCAACTGCTGATCTGGCTAACTTAGGCGGAACCAATAGCGACAATGCTGTTTATTTAGTCAAGGAAACAAAAACACCGGAGGGAGTAAGCAATCAAAAATCTGGTGATTTCGTGATTGGGTTACCAATTTTTAAGGATGAAGATATTTTAGATAAAAATATCGATATTTATCCTAAAAATATGTTTACTACAAGTACACTAGAATTTACAAAATATGGGATCGCTGTGGATTCGAAAGATGAAACAAAATTGACTCCTGCTTCACCATTAGCGGGTGCGATGTTTGTCTTAAAGGAAGAAAATGGCGATTATCTAAGCAATCAAAACAAGTTCGATGGGACAACTGCTGCGGATGCACAAAAATTCACATCAGATAAGTCGGGGGAAGTCAGCGTACCAGATATTTCATTAACGAGCGGAAAAACATATGAGTTTTACGAAGTGGACTCAACGATTTCAAAGAGCGCAAATGCAGATAAATACCATTACCTTGCAAATCGGGCACCTATCAAAGTAACGGCGAAACGAGGAGCCGCAGACAGCAAGATGGTGTTGACTTATACGTATATAGAACAAGATTCAAAAACAGAAACTACAGTCATTGGTACTCCAGATAAAGATGGAAAGTATGCATATACGTCAGCAACAGGAGCTAAAACGAATGAAGCAAAAGCATACAACACGGAAGTACCAGAACCAGATAAAACTGTAGATGACAGTGATGTGGATATTGATGAGAATTTGACTTATAAGATCAGTCAGCTTGTTCCGAATGATATTGCAGACTATCAGGAGTTCTCTTTGGTCGACACGTATGATCCACAGTTAGCGCTACTAGCGTCAGACAAAGATATTTTAGCAACCGTCACGATCGCTGGAAAGCCAGTATCAGATGTAGCGGGTACTTTTATTGATGATGCGACGCACAATCAATTTACAGTAAACTTTACACCAGCTGAACTAGAAAAATATGCGGGAAAAACGATTCAATTCACCGTGAAAATGAAAGTGAAACCTGGTGCAAAACTGGCTGCAGGGATTGATAATAAAGTAACATTCAACAATGACTTTACACCGAAAGAACACAAAGCAACTGTTAAAACATACGGCAAACAATTCGTTAAGACGGAGTGGCTGTCAGGGAAGCAATTAGGTGCCGCAGAATTTATTGTTCAAAGAGGAAACAGCTATTTGCAATATGTATCCAAAGGGCAACCCGTTGCCAAAATAACCGGCTATACCGATACTTCAAAAGATGATCTAGTCTGGGTGACTGATAAAGATCAAGCAACCAAATTGATCTCAGATGATAATGGTCAGTTTGGCGTACAAGGATTAGCACAAGCTGAAGCAGGACAACCAATCGATTATCAGTTGATTGAAACCAAAGCGCCTGAAGGACATGTCATCTTAAAAGATGCAGTGGTATTCAATGCGGATAACGGCACTGAAAAACTTGCCCAAAAAGTAGTGAACCATTCGAAAGGGATCTTACCCCATACAGGAGGAAAAGGAATCATCATCTTTATTGCTACTGGCTGTATGCTGATCCTAGTGTCAATCATCTATTTCAAAAAAAGAAATGGACAAACTGTTTAAGTCTAGGCATTCATTGAATGATCATATCAAATAATAATGAATCGTTAACAAATGGATCATTGGAGAAATCAACTGAGATGGTCAATGTTAAAAGAAGATCGTGGGACAAAAGTAAGAAACACTTTGGTCCCATACTTTAAAAACGAATAAACGGTGGGAGCAGAAGCAACTCCTCGGAAATAAGCCAAAATTCACAAAAATTTGAAAAAGCAATTTTCATTAATTTCTTCTTATTTCTCGGAGTTAAACACTTCTGTTCCAACCTCATTTGTTTTTTACAACATCGTACCAAGCACATAATAAAAATTCTTTTCGAAGAAGTCCGTGTCCTTTTATTGGTAATGCGCTAAGGAAGAATGGCAAGATCCTACCAGCAATTTAGCAAAAATTTGCACGGTTTTTTCGGCTACATACCAAAAAAAGGAGGCTTTCAAAATGAAAAAGCCGCCAAGAAAGCGTAAGACTGTTCGAGTAATGGATATCCTTATGCTTTTATTTTTAACAATTGGTGTTTTGTTACTCGCCTATCCTTTTGTTAGTGATGCGTTGAATAATTTCTTAGATCAGCAACTGATCACCGTATATCAACATCAAGCAAACAAAGAAAACCAAGCTGTAGTTCAAAAAGTGATCAAAAAAATGAATGAGAAAAACGCTGAACTAGTTAAAAACAAGGCGGAGCCTGGAATGGATCAGTACGATCAGGCTATCCAAAAAAAAGAAAAACGCAAAGTAGATAAAACCTACTATCAAGAACACACAATTGCTGTGTTGGAGATACCTAAAATCAATCTTTCATTACCGATTTTTGATGAAACGAATGAATACTTTTTACAAAAAGGGACCTCGTTACTAGAAGGAACAAGTTATCCTACAGGTGGCAAAAACACACATGCGGTTTTATCTGGCCATAGAGGGCTTTCTACTGCCAGGTTATTTACTGATTTACCAAAATTAGCAATCGGTGATACTTTCTACATTGAGATCAATAAGCAACACCATACGTATAAAGTCGATAATATACAGACGATTGAACCAACGAACACAGAACCTTTGAAAATACAAGCAAATAAAGACTTAGTCACTTTGATGACATGTACACCTTATATGATCAACACGCATCGCTTACTTGTGAGAGGGCATCGAGTCCCTTACAAAGAAACGAATGAAACAACGAAAATGAAGCGAATCTCCTTCATACAAGCGCATTTGATCTACTTATGGGGGCTGCTAGGGATCATAGGCAGCTGTTTGATTATCTGGATACTTTGGCATTGGACTATTTTAGGTATGTGGGAAAAACGGCAGTATGCTCTGCGGTTTTCATTGATTGACCGAGTCGGCTTACCTTTAAACGAAGTACTGATCACAGTCTATGATTCCCACAAAAAGAAGATCATTACTAGAACGCAAGAAGAAATATCGGATGTAACCAATCAGAATGGATTTATTGACTTAGGAGAATTACCTGGGAAATACTATCAGGTGAAAATTTCTCTTTCTCCTACACATTCATTTTTTGTAAAAATACGTCCTAAAAGCAGAACAGAGAACTATTTTATTTTTCGTAAAAATCGATACATCCGAATGATTGGGACAAAGGATCGCCAGTTGGATAGCCCGATCATTCAAATTAGGAGAAAGGATAAGTCATGAAAAAAGCAAGTAACTTTATTATTCTATTATTGATGATCATTCATACGATTATCCCTAGTAGTGCATTTGCCGAACAGACAGCAGAAACGTATCAAACCTATTATGAGAGGCATCCCGGTCAGGAAGATGACTTTTTAGGCGCAGCACAGCATTTCAATGTATTTGCCCGCAATGTCCATATAACAACAGATATAAATGGAAATGTCGCTGCACAAAATTTATATTCTACGCAGCAATCCTTTGATATTTGGCGTGGGCGAGAAAAAATGGATCTGATCAAAAATGATGATGACTATATCCAAAATATTTTGGCGGCTGATGGGACCCCTGCACCTATGGGAACTGGAATCCCAGCGAATACGGGAAACAATCAGACAACTTATTTGGCATTAGGAGAGGGCATTGATTACCAGGCGGTTGGAACCGACGGCAAACCAACGATCAATGGGGTAAAAAATGATCAAACAACTGCAAAACAAATTGTTCAAGATCAAAATGGACAAACGTTTATTGATTTTGACAGCGAGTTTACTCATTTGAGAAGTGCCAATGATGAGTTAGCAAAAAATGCGCAATCTGCGGATATCGTGGTGGAAAGTGATGATCAATTTCTCAAGGGTACTAAAGGAAAAGATGCAGTCTATACAGCTAGTGGGGATTTGAACAATCGAGTGATCGATGTATCGCAAATTGATAAAGAAGCTGTTGTTATCAAATTGAACGCAGCAGTTTTAGCGGATACTTACACACTGGATATCGTAGGCCTAGAGGCTGCAAATGCCAGTGATACAAATAAAGAAGTATTCATTGTCGTTGATGGCGAAGGTAGTGACAGTGTTACTATCAATGGAAAAATCAAACTGTATTATAAAGCAGGAGAAAATCCTGCAGATGTTACAGGTAATACATTCGTTGATAATCAAGGAAATACGGAACAGGAACGTCTAGAAACTGAGTTGATGGATTTTGCAGATAGTACGGTTTTATGGTCTTTTACAAATACGACCCAAGTGTCTGGAAAACTTTCAATTGGTAAGATGAAAAATATCGAACTCCATTCCCCGTGGATCGGCAGTATACTGGCACCAGATGCTACTGTAGACGGGACAGGGGTCAATATTCAAGGATCTGTAATCGCAGATACCTATCTGGGATCAGGCTCGTTATACCGATGGGATTGGCAAGGAGAATTCTCACCGAACAAAACCAATGGGGAAAAAGTAATGGTCGAAAAGTATGATGGCCATACAAAAGAAAAACTCACAGATGAAAAACTCATGGATACGTTGACTTATACAGTAACGAATTTAGCAAGTAAGCAAACAACTGAGCTGACAGAGAAAAATAACTGGGAGGCTTCTTTTGTACCAGGCGATTATCAAATCGTTGAAACAAATGCGCCTGAAGGGTATGCAGTAGATGCGACCCCGATCAACTTTACCATCGACCAAAAAATGCAAGTGACAAGTGGTAGTCAACTCGTTGATAGCGTTGAGCCAACCTCGAGTGGCCTTTATCTAAAAGACAATCAGCTTGTTTTTCGGCAATTCGATGAACCAAAACAGGCAACTGTCAAAAAGAACATCCACCTATTGAAATATGACCAAACAACAAAAAAAGAAGTGGCAGATCTATCAGGCTTAACGTTTAAACTAACGAGCTACCAAGATGAAGCCAGACAACAAGTAAAAGAGCAGATCCCTTTAACAAAAGACTATCAAGCTGAACTAGAACCAGGATTTTATGGTGTCCAAGAAGAAACAGCGCCAACAGGATATGCACTAGAAAATAGTGAATATTATTTTACTATTGATTCAACTGGAGCAGTGAAAGGGGCCGATTCTTCAGCAATCGCCACGTGGAGTGATGGTTATTTGATACAATCTCCTGGATCAGCAGATACGTTATATCAATCAGCGGACCAACTCTATTTCCAGAAGTTTGACCAAAAACAAAAGCAGGCGAAGGAATTCAATTTACAATTATTGAAATATGACAAGTCTACAAAAAAACAAGTTAGTGATCTCTCTGGACTAAGCTTCCAATTGACGCAGTACCAAGCCGGAGAACACAAGCAGGTAATTGAGCAACAAATGATCACAGGTAATCAAATCAGTGACTTTACGATCAAGTTAAACCCAGGTTATGATTATACGATCAAAGAAGTCACAGCACCAGATGGGTATGAACTAAGTAATAGTAATTTTGATTTCAAGATTACCGAAGATGGGCAATTGTCCTCTGAAAAATCGGTGGGGGTACCACAGTGGAATCCATCTTTTGAGACAAAAGCAGAAACGAATCAAGATCTTTTATATCAAGATGGCAAGCAACTGTATTACCAAAAATTTGATAAAAAAATAGCACAAACTGTGACGAAAAAAATCAAATTATTGAAATATGATAAAACTACTCGTACACCGATTGGAACACTGACTGGCTTGAAGTTTACGATTACTCAGTATAGTGATGAGAAGTATACAAAAACCAGTCGAGTAATCGATGTAGCGCAGGATTACACTGCTGAATTGACTCCAGGACATTACAGTATCACGGAAACTAGTGCACCAACTGGTTTTTCCGTCGAACATACGCCTTATTATTTTACGATTAAAGCAGATGGAGGAGTGAAGGTGCTTCATGGTAGTTTGAAAGAATGGTCTGCTGGCTATCTTGTAGTAGCAAATACAAATGAAGACCAACTTTATCAAAACAAAGATCATCTATATTTTGAAAAGTTCGATACAACGCAAATGGATCAGCTACAACTTCATCTGTTGAAATATGATGGGCAAACACAAAAAATAATCAAAAATATCAGTAAATTAAAATTTCAAGTAACGCAATATCAACAAGCTGATCCTACGAAAGTAGTTAAGGTCCAACAGCTCTCTGGAGAAAAAGCCAGCGACTTTACAATGACGGTAAAAGAAAGCAGCATTTATAAGATCCAAGAAATCAGTGCGCCAGAAGGCTACCAGTTAGACGACAGTACCTTTGAATTTACAGTAGATGCAAATGGAACGTTCCACTTGAAGGGCGGTCAAGCGGCTCCTCAATGGCAATCAAAGGATGAAGCAGTTGCTTCTGCAAAGGTGGACCAGTTGTATCAGCAAAAGAGTGAAGCTTATTTTCAAAAAATGGATAAGAAAAAAGCAGTGCCTATCTTGCCGCAAACGGGTGGACATGGAACGCTTGGATTTTATCTGAGTGCAAGTCTTTTCATCGTATTGGCTGGGATTCTCTATAAAAAAAGAGCAAAAAATTAAACAAGCAAAACAGGGTTAGGCAAAAGTGATTTACTTTTGTCTAACCCTGTTTTGCTTGCTTAAATGCTAAGAACTCTTTTTCAGTTTATTTCTTGGTGCTTAACGATTCTTTTGTCCTGTTTAGTTTTATCCTTTTTGTAAGATACGAGATAAAAATTCTTTTGTTCGTTCCTCTTTCGGATGAACAAAGATGTCTTCTGAAGTTCCTTCTTCTGCAATCACACCTTTATCCATAAAGATCACCCGATCAGAAACATCTTTGGCAAATTCCATTTCGTGGGTCACGATGATCATCGTCAAACCGGTATGAGCCAAATCCTTGATCGTGCTTAATACTTCACCGACCATTTCAGGATCAAGAGCAGAGGTTGGTTCATCAAAGAGCATGACATCGGGATTCATCGATAACGCACGGGCGATCGCTACCCGTTGCTTTTGTCCACCAGATAGTTGTGAAGGTTTTGCTTCGATATAACGCTCCATACCAACTTTCTCTAAGTTTTCAAGAGCAACTTTTCGAGCTTCCTCTTTGCTTCGTTTCAACACAGTTGTTTGTCCAGAGATACAATTTTCTAAAACATTCATATTGTTAAAAAGATTGAATGATTGGAATACCATTCCAACGTTTGTTCGATACTTAGGTAAATTATATTTAGGTGATAGAATATTGTCACCGTTATAGACGATTTCGCCACCAGTTGGTTTTTCTAATAGATTGATACAACGCAGCAAAGTAGATTTACCAGAACCGGAAGAACCGATGATCGTGACAACTTCCCCTTTATTGATCGTCATACTGATATCTTTTAATACTTCGTTTTCACCAAAGCTTTTTCTTAAATGGTTGATTTCAATGATTTTTTCGCTCATGATGCTTCCTCCTTATTCCTGCAAGTTTGAATTGTCGATTTCTTCGATCTTTGTATAGGCTGAAGGGCCATCGATTTTCTTCTCAACAAAGCGCAGGATTCTTGTGATAGTGAAAGTCATGATCAAGTAAATGATACCAACGATCGTAAATGTTTGGAAGAACTGGAAGTTCGCACCAGCAGCTGAATTTCCTTGGAAGAACAAGTCAGCAACTCCGATAACACTCAAGACAGCTGTATCTTTGATATTGATAACAAATTCATTTCCTGTGGCTGGCAAGATATTACGCAAGACTTGTGGAACAACTACTTTACGCATCGTTTGACCATGTGTCATCCCGATAGCTTGTGCTGCTTCAAATTGTCCAGGATCGACTGCGAAGATCCCCCCACGAACGATTTCAGTCATATACGCACCTGTGTTGATCGAAACGATGAATAGGGCAGCGATCGTTCGATCCAGTGAGATCCCAAAGGCTAATGCTAAGCCATAGAAGACGACCATTGCTTGAACCATCATTGGAGTTCCACGGAAGACTTCTATATAAATAGAAAGTAATAGGTTTGCTAATTTCTGGAAGAAACGAGTAACTGCATTGTCTGACTCAGGAATCGAACGGAAGACACCGATCAATAAACCAAGAGTTGTACCAACGATCGTACCGATCAAGGCAATGAATAACGTTAGTCCTGCACCGCGCAAGAACATGTTTCCATATTGATCCCAGATCGTTTTGAAATCATTTAACAGACCTGAGTCTTCTTCGTCGTCTTCAGTAGAAGCTGGTTGATCTTTAATTGCTTGATCCATGATAGTTGTACGTTCTTTACTTGAGATTCCACCAAGTATTTGATTCACTTTTTGGATGTCAGGGTCGCCTTTGCGCATCCCAACTGCAATTTGAACATCCTCAGGCTTCGTTTGGAAGCCATTTTCGCCTTTTAGTTCAAGCATTTTTAAATCTTTATTGACGCTTGTTGCAGTTACTCCTTCAGGTCGTTCACTGATATAGCCATCGATCATACCAGAAGTTAACGCTGTACGCATTGCAGAAAAGTTGTCCATTGCCTGTTGTTTATCTACTCCAGGGATCTGATCGATCACATCATAATGGAAAGTATTTAGTTGAGCAGTGATCTTTGCTCCAGAAAGATCAGCTAAACTTTTGGCATTTGCATATTTTCCGTCTTTTTGTACCACGACAACAAGTTGAGATTCATAATAAGGATCGGTAAAGTCGATTTCTTTTTTACGTTCCGCAGTAGGACTCATACCGGCGATGATCGCATCGATTTTACCAGATTGAAGGGCAGGGGCTAAACCATCCCATTTTGTTTGGATAATGACTAATTTTTTTCCTAGACCATCTGCTACTTTTTTGGCGATTTGAACATCATAACCACCAGCATAGCTTTTTTGACCTTGGATCGGTAATCCATTGTTCGCATCGGTTTGCTGTGACCAGTTGAACGGTGCATAACCTGCTTCCATACCTACACGAAATTCATCGTTCGGTGTTTTTTCATCTGCACTTACTAAGTTTCCGATACTGAAAAATGAAAAGATAAATGCAAATAATAGGGTGAGTGTAACTGAACTTTTTTTCATATTCTTTCTCCTTTTCTTTTCACACGCATGAATCAGGATCTTCCAAATAGAAAACCATGAGCCACTTCGTTAGAAAGAACCGCTGAATGGGGAACTTTCTAATCTGTTACGCATAATTTTTGCACGAGCGGTCAAATAAATGCGTTGCAATAGCTTATCAGGAGGAAATAAAAAACGACCACTTCGAGGATATGAAGGGGCCGCTAAATTTCATAGAGTGATAAACCTCTCACAAAACATAGCGCAACTTAGCATCACTGCTAAGACAGTCCATAAGCTCTTAACTTATGTCCCAACGTAAACTTTAAGCAAAAAAGAGTACATTTCGGCGATCCTCCCTAGTCCTGCTTCGACATGTTTGCTTCACTCCACAGGGTTAATGATTCTCGCGACCTCTACCTCATTGATTGAGGTAACTCGTATTCAGTTATTTATACAAAAACAGTTTACGATAGCCAAGATGCTTTGTCAATCCATAACTTGTCTTTTTCATAAAAACACTGACTAAACATAGAAAATTTTCATTCGTTTTCATTTTTACCATGATTTTTTGGCGTTTTCCCTTTGATTTTAAAAGAATAAATATTCACTCTAAATCGAAATTGGTCAAAAAAAAAACCTTCCGCAAAAAAATCTTACAGAAGGTAAAAAAGCAGTGGTATTCAGAAAAAAACTTTGTTTGCCACCATGATCGTTACTGGCTAAAGAAACCAGCAGCAACGATCAAGCCGCTTTGTTCACAACCTTTGGCTCGCGGCCTAAGATTGCTTGTAGAATAACTGTTACACCATATATTGCTAATACTAAATAGATCAAACTTGAATATTGTGTGATGCCCCAACCCCAAGTTCGGTAAACAACTAAAGTAATGGCTAAAACGATAGCGGCTAGTACATTGAAAAATGCAAAAGCCCAAAGATTCCCGTTTTCTTTACGTACAAGATAAAAAATCGAGAAATAAATACTTAATGCTAACCAAGCGATACAAGCTAAAATAACGCCCCAATAAATAATGAATGGTACCATGTCAATTCACCTCACTTTGATCTTGTCTGTTTGGTCTAACGAATAAATCTCAGGTTAGTCCCAATGAATACAGCAGTATTGTAGCACGTTTTCATTTTTTTGTCAGTTAAGATTGTGATTTATTTCTCAAAAAATGAAATCGTTTGAAAGTGTATTTCTGCCAGAAGAAATAGGAACAAAAGTGTGCGTGGGGCATATTTTCGATTATAATAGAACTGAGGTGACAAAATATGAAAAAGGTAACTGTAGCAGAAGCAGCACAAGCAATCAACGAAAGTAAAAGCATCACCTTTTTGACCGGTGCAGGAGTCTCAACACCTTCAGGAATCCCAGATTATCGCTCTTTGAAGGGAATCTATCAAGGAATTGAGCAACCCGAGTATTTATTAAGTCACGAAGCAATGGTTCACGAACCGCAGAAATTCTATTCATTTGTTAAAAAAATTTACCATCCGAATGCACAGCCCAATGTCATTCACACAGAAATCGCACGATTAGAAAAACATAAAAAAGTCTGGACGGTGTCCCAAAATATTGATGGGTTACATGAAAAAGCCGGCAGTCAACAACTTGTCAATTTTCATGGAACACTTTATCATTGTTATTGTAGAAAATGTGGAAAAGAAGTCGCTTGGCAAAGCTATTTGCATAGTGATACGCACGAAAACTGCGGTGGTCAAGTCCGCCCAGCCATTGTTTTATATGGCGAAGGATTTCAAGAAGAAGTATTGGAACAGGCTACATTTGCGGTTAGCCAAGCTGAGCTGGTAGTGATCGTAGGAACGAGTTTCCAAGTACATCCTTTCTGTGATCTGATCCAATTTCGCGCCCCACGCGCAAAAATCTTAGTCATCAATCAGAGTCCGATCTATCTGGATCAGGAATATGACTTTGTCCAGACCGATGGGGTGACGGTGTTCGATAAAATAAAAGAATTAGGAGCAAATTATGACGATTAAATCTGAGAAAGAAAAAATGATAGCAGGCGAATTATACTTTGCGAATGACCCCGAGTTAGTAGCAGATCGCCAATTTGCAAGAAGCCAAAGCCAAATCATCAATCAAGCTGAAACAACAGAACTACGCGCGCAACTCTTGAAAGAAACATTCGGAAAGACGGGCGAAAAAATTTATATAGAACCGATGATCAATTTTGATTATGGGTATAATATTTTTGTCGGCGAAAACTTTTATGCGAACTTTAACTGTACTTTTTTAGATGTAAGTACAATTGAAATCGGAGATAATTGTATGTTTGCCCCAAATGTCCAACTGTATACGGCCACTCATCCGCTTCATCCAGTAAAACGAAATAGTGGACTTGAATATGCAAAGCCGATCAAAATCGGAAACAATGTCTGGCTAGGTGGCGGAGTGATTATCACTCCCGGTGTAACATTAGGGGATAACGTGGTTGTTGGTGCAGGTTCCGTCGTGACCAAATCATTTCCAGATAATGTGGTCATCGCAGGCAACCCCGCACGTATCATCAAAATGGTCGAGGAGGAACAACCGCAAGAAACCCTCGAATCATTGAGACAAACAATCGATAGTCTGGACCAGCAACTGGTGAAACTGTTAGAAAAACGGATGCTGACTGTGACAAAAATCGGTCGAGTCAAAAAAGCAACGAATCATGCGATTTATGACGAAACACGGGAAAAGCAAGTTCTAGATAAAGTAGCAAAATGGGTGGATGATTCTGACTACACGGAAACCATTGTTGCGACCTACCAAGATTTGATGAAACATTCTCGTGATTACCAAAAACAAATGGATAAGGAGAATTCAGATGATTGATGGAGAAACCCGAAGAAAGCAAATCCTTCATACCTTATTGAATGAAGAAAAGCCAGTCAGTGCCAGTAATTTTGCCAAGCGATTTGGTGTCAGTCGGCAGATCATCGTCGGGGATATCGCACTTCTCAGAGCTGCGGGAGAAACTGTTGTCGCAACTGCTAGAGGTTACATTTTAGAAACAAGTGAGTCTACGACTGGTTTAGTTAGTAAAATCGCCGTCCAACACGGACGCGAGCAAACTGAAGAAGAGTTGCGCCTGATTGTTGAAAATGGCGGGGAAGTGCTCGATGTGGTGGTTGAACATCCTCTATATGGAGAACTAACAGGAATGTTACACATCCAAACTGAAAAAGATATCCACTCATTTATGAAACGTTATCAAAAAAGTAATGCTTCTTTGTTATCTGAACTAACAGGTGGTATTCATTTACATACCATCCGCTATCCTGACACGATCACTTTGAAACAAATCAAGCAAAAGTTATTGGAAGCAGGTATTCTATACGAAGGCTAGGTAACAGAATTAGCGAAACAACCAGGACTATGTCCGAAAAAAACTAAATAGCATAGCAGATAACTGGGCGAAAAAAACGATTATACGTTTCCCCAGTTATTTTATTTACCAGAAAAATGGAAACCGCTTCATCAATCTAGTTGATATAAACTAAAAGTTAATGATGGAATAGACTAGAACATTCTGTTTCTCATAAAAAGTTAGGAGTGGAAGAGCATGAATGTAGAACTAGGATTACTTTATAAAAGTCCAAGAAGTGAGTTTAGGAATGATGGTATATTTCCTTTGGTTGAGTCAACAAAAGACTATATCGATGCAATTGTACAAGCCATAGTAGTAAACAAGCAAAAACTTACTGAAAAAGATTTTAGGACACAATTTTTCAATAACCGATTTACTGAACTGGCAAATGCAAAGGATTTGAGTTTATGGAATGAATTTCAACAAGTAAGTCAAAATAGTGCTGTGTTTTCATTGGAAAATATTTTGGCAGAGATCGACTTTGAAGAGGGCGGATTCTCAGAGAAGGACTTGTTCAACCGTTTAGAGGACCCAATCAGTAAACTGGCAATTGAAGTCGTCAAACAAACAGCAACTGTTCAGATGCTCTGTTCCTATGATTATGATCCTCGAGTAGCTTTGTCTGAGCGTATTTATACACGTAAGGTAGTCAAACTGATTGAGAAATTTGATAGTTGGGAGGAGGACGTACGTGAGCAACATAAAATTTATATAAAAGAGAGTAAAGAAATTCCCATCTACGATCTATATAGGGAAAAAGAGGCTTTGAAAGAAAAGATTGTATTATTTGATGCTCAGTCAACTTGTTCCCATCAGTTACCTTGGCAAAAGCAAGAAACCGTGGAAAATAATCAAACAATATATCGCATAAAAGAACCTACCTTTAACGAAAAAACACGTAAACTACTTTGTACAACTAACCCACGACTAGCTGTTGAAGGCGCAGAAAAAATTTCTGATTATACAAAGGTACTTGTTCAGTTTATGAAAGAAAATGAACAAGCGTTAACTAATCCTTTGTTTCGACAAGATTTTTTTGAAAATTTTTCTTTGTATATCTCTTTTAAAGAAAAAAATTTATCGTTGGAAAAGGAATTTCAGCAAGTAAGTAGGGCATTTAAAGAATTTCATTTTGAACATATTTTTCAAAAAATCGATTTTAGCCAAGGAACACTTGAACCCGCAACTTTAACGAAATTATTGAATCACGAAATGAAACGGTTGGCAGTAGAAGTGGCAAAAAAAGACCCTAATGTTGCCCTCTTTTATCGGTATGATCAACAGCTATTCAAACATCTTGCATTTGAAGTTTTCTCGGATGATCAACATGACTATTCTTCAGAGGACCTAGTGGAATTTTTAGATGGATGGAAGGATTTAGTGCGCGAAGAAGAAGAAGGGTTTAGTGCGGATCGGGAAACAAAACTACATGATCTATATCACAGTCGACATGAAATTGAAAAGCAAGTCTTTTTTTTGGATAATAAAAACCAGTTCGTTCGAGCACCATGGGAAAGAGAATTTGATTGGGAAGAATGCTCAAAGCGCTCGCTAACAGAGGCAAGTCTTGCGAAGGTGGATTATCAGGTGTCTAGTTACTCCGAAGAAAAACTGAAACAATTGGTGGATTACATAACGAGGAAAAAAAATTATTTAGTGGATAGGATTTCTGAACAACGTGATGAGGTAGAAAAATCAAGTTTGGTACAAACGATGAATGAATTACAGGAACTACAAGAAAAACTCGTAAATGAACGCGTATTACGGAATAAGAAGGAGCTAGATAAAGTTTTAGCTAAGTTGGATACATATTCTCACACGGAACTTCAGAGCAATATACTTTTGATGAAGGAAAAACTAAATGCAGAATCAGCGAATCCCTACACAAAAGAGGTAATGATAGAGCAATTGAAAACTGCCTTGGAAAAGCTTCAAGTAGAAGCAATATTTTGTCAAAATATAGAGCAGTTAATCAGGAATAGTAGGGACTATTCCCTGAGGCATACTTGTGAATTGATTACGTATGTAGAGGAAAAAACAACCAAATTAGCGAGCCAATCCTTAACTGAAGGGGACTTAATCATCGACCGAGTGAACTATTGGCAGAAGATGCAAGAACAAATGAAGATAGTTATAAGAGTAAAAGAAGAAATTGAACCCATAAAAAAGCTCGTAAACCAAGCTATGCCTAAGAAAAATACTCTTCAAAACGCAGCTCTAAAGGTGGGAGAAGGTATAAGTAAAATAGCCAATCAAGTACCTGAAGCTGATAAATTCTTAGTGTATAACGAATGGAACAAGATAGAATCTGCTATTCGTACTATAATGGAACACTACACGGGTATAGACTTAAATAAGAAAGTAAAACAGTTACTGAGGGATAGTAGAGGCTATGAACTAAATGATGTTTACAGATTTTTTATACAAGTTAGGGATAAAGTAAGTCGATTAGCGAAGCAACCCTCGAATGAAGGAACTTCTATAACAGATCAAGTGAGTTACTGGCAAGGTATGCAAGAGCAAGTGGAAATAATTCTGAGAGTAAAAGAAGAAATAGCACCCATAAGTTGCCTCATAAGTCAAGACTCTCCTGATGAGAGGGAGCTTCAAAACGCACTTCTAAAAATAAAAGAAGCAATAAAGAGAATGAACCGATTGCCCGCAGCCTATCGACCGTTAGTGGATAAAGAGTGGCAAACAATCGAAATTTCTGTCAATCAAGCTATATCGTGGGCTCATTATAAGAAGAATGCTCAAAAAAAACAATCGCTATTTACTAGACTGAGAAAGCTGATATGTAGAAAAAGCCCTCATTCTGCTCAACTGGATAACCACAGCTTGCCTGTTGATCAAAGTGCGTCAAGCACTATCCACAAGGAAGATTTTTCAAAAGAACCATCACTATTTAGTAGGCTGCAAAAGTTGACAAGGGGAGAAAACTCTCGTTCACCTCAAACAAATAAACAAAGATCAGGTGAAAAGGGAGAACGTTGCTGAAATACAGTGATGCTTTACCATCGAGTATATCTTTTTGAGAATTATTTGGGGTGGTTGGTACATAACGGATAGATAGTGGAAATATTAAAAAAGAATATGGAGCAAAAGTAAGAAATACTTTTACCTCACATTCTAAGTATAAACAAATGGCCCAACGGCGAAAACTCGGAAATAAGCCAAGACTCACACAAATTTGAAAAGAAATTTCTGTGAGTCTCTTCTTATTCTTCGAGTCGAGCACTTTTGTCCCGATTTCTTTTTGGGGGCTACTTGTTGAAGTCCATCATATTCGCTTATTCGATCACCAATACGCCTTCTTTAAGGGCGAATGGATTTTGATCATTGATATGGTCATAGAACATGACACCGTTGATATGGTCGATCTCATGTTGGACAACGATCGATTCATAATTTTTCAAACGAATCTTGTGTTTTTCGCCATTCATATCATAGTAAGAAACAGTGATCTTAGCATGTCGGACGACATAGCCTGGAACTTCACGATCGACAGATAGACACCCTTCGCCTTCACCCAAGCAAGCATCTTGTACAGAATGGCTCAAAATTTTTGGATTATACATCACAGTACTCAATGTTGGTTCAGTTGCTTCTGGATCAGGACTTGGTACGTGAACAGCAATAATGCGCTTGGAAATATCAAGTTGGGGCGCTGCTAAACCAACACCACCACGTAGATTTAATTCTTCTGCCTTCACAGGATCTTGGCTGTTTTTTAAAAATTCAAGCATTTCTTTTCCTAGTGAGATATCTTCTTCACTTAATGGGAGGGAAACTTCCTCGGCGATTTCGCGCAACGTTGGGTTTCCTTCACGAATGATATTATCCATTGTAATCATGGAATATGTACCCCTTTCTTCTAAAACGATTCATCAGTCTGTTTTCGGATTATAGTTTAACATAAATTTTAAAAAGTAGTAGTAGGATTGTTTGATAAACTAAATTTTCTTAATGATTCTTCACTTGATTTCTAACGTATATTCAGGTAAAGTATAGCTGTGTGCTCAAGGCATACCGCCTGTCACTTGGTTAAGCGAATCACCAACGTTTTACTCAGTCACAGGGGAATAATCGAAAGAGGTGAAAGAAATGGCAATTTCAAAAGAACGTAAAAATGAAATCATCACAGACTATGCACGCCATGAAGGAGATACTGGTTCTCCAGAAGTACAAATCGCTGTATTAACTGAAGAAATCAACCACTTGAACGAACATGCACGTGTGCATAAAAAAGATCATCATTCATACCGCGGCCTAATGAAAAAAGTTGGTCACCGTCGTAACTTGTTAGCTTACTTACGTAAAACTGACGTTCAACGTTACCGCGAATTGATCAAACGTTTAGGTCTACGTCGTTAATTTTAACAAAAAGAGTGGGGTTCAAACGAATCTCACTTTTTTTACTGTGATACCTCAATCAACCATTTCGTGAAAAAGCATGATGGACTCCTACTAACCAAATGAAAGCTATCAAGCTGCGTTTGGCGGTTTTCATTTGTTTAGTAGCGTCTTGCTTTCACGGGAAAGAAAAGGAGTAATTATGTCAGAAAAACAAGTATTCAAAACGACATGGGGTGGCCGTCCCCTACAAATCGAAGTCGGTCAATTAGCAAAACAAGCCAATGGAGCAGTATTAGTCCGTTATGGCGATACAGTGGTCTTAAGTGCGGCTGTAGCATCAAAAGAAGCAAAAGATACAGATTTCTTCCCATTGACAATCAACTATGAAGAAAAAATGTATGCGGCTGGGAAAATCCCTGGTGGTTTCATCAAACGTGAAGGACGTCCAAGTACAGAAGCTACTTTGACTGCTCGTTTGATCGACCGTCCGATCCGTCCGATGTTTGCGGATGGCTTCCGTAATGAAGTCCAAGTAACAAATATCGTGATGAGTGTTGAAACAGATTGTTCACCAGCAATGGCTGCTATGCTAGGTTCTTCACTTGCGTTATCGATTTCTGATATCCCATTTGACGGACCGATTGCTGGGGTAGAAGTTGGCCGTGTCAACGGTGAATATGTCTTGAATCCGACTGTTGAACAATCAGAACAAACAGATATCGAACTAAGTGTTGCGGGAACAAAACAAGCAATCAACATGGTTGAAAGTGGCGCTAAAGAAGTATCTGAAGAAGACATGTTAGGCGCATTGCTTTTTGGTTTTGACGCAATCAAAGAATTAGTGGCTTTCCAAGAAGAAATCGTTCAAGCAGTGGGCAAAGAAAAAATGGAAGTTTCTTTACTACAAGTAGATGCTGGCTTGAAAAAAGAAATTTTTGATGCTTCATACGGTACGATGAAAACTGCCGTTATGACTGAAGAAAAATTGGCTCGTGAAGACAACATCGAACAAGTGAAGATCGATATTCGTGAAGCGTATGCAGAAAAATTTGCTGGACACGAAGAAGAAGATCACTTATTGAAAGAAGTCAAACAAATCACGGAAGACCTTGAAAAAGATGTGGTACGTGAATTGATCACGATCGATAAAATCCGTCCTGATGGTCGTAAACTAGACGAAATCCGTCCATTGTCTTCTGAAACAGGCTTGTTGCCACGTGTCCATGGTTCTGGGTTGTTTACTCGTGGACAAACACAAGCATTATCTGCATGTACTCTTGCACCATTAGGAGAACACCAAATCATTGATGGACTTGGTGTGGAAGTCAGCAAACGATTTATCCACCATTACAATTTCCCTCAATTCTCTGTAGGTTCAACTGGTCGTGCTGGTTCGCCAGGCCGTCGTGAAATCGGTCATGGAGCATTAGGCGAACGTGCATTAGCACAAGTGATCCCTTCAGAAGAAGACTTTCCTTATACAATCCGTTTAGTAGCGGAAGTATTGGAATCAAATGGTTCTTCTTCACAAGCAAGTATCTGTGCGGGTACATTAGCATTGATGGATGCAGGTGTTCCTATCAAAGCACCAGTAGCAGGTATTGCTATGGGACTTGTATCAGATGGCGAAAACTATACGATTTTAACGGATATTCAAGGATTAGAAGATCATCTAGGCGACATGGACTTCAAAGTAGCTGGAACAAAAGAAGGTATCACAGCACTTCAAATGGATATCAAAATCCAAGGAATCACGGAACAAATCTTAAAAGAAGCATTGACACAAGCAAAACAAGCACGGATGGAAATCTTAGAAGAATTGACTTCAACGATTGCTGCACCACGTGAAGAATTAAGCCAATATGCACCGAAGATCGAAATGATCCAAATCGATCCAGCGAAAATCAAAGATGTGATCGGTAAAGGTGGAGACACTATCAACGGTATCATCGAAGAAACTGGTGTAAAAATCGATATCGATCAAGATGGTAAAGTAAGTATTGCTTCTTCGGATAAAGAAATGATCCAAAAAGCAATTAAAATCATTGAAGACTTGACTAAAGAAGTGAAAGTCGGCGAAGTTTACCTTGGTAAAGTCGTTCGAATTGAAAAATTTGGGGCTTTCGTCAACTTGATCAAAGGAAAAGATGGACTTGTCCATATCTCTCAACTAGCAAACGAACGTGTGAATAAAGTAGAAGATGTTCTTAAACTTGGAGATGAAGTACTTGTAAAAGTTACTGAAATCGACAAACAAGGACGAGTAAATCTTTCAAGAAAAGCAATGCTAGCTGAAGATGGTACTGAAAAAACAACAAACTAATCGAAGAAATTTAGATTCAATGTTTTTTCTAATGAATATGTCTGGAGCAACAGATGGGGAAGAACCTCAATAAATAAGTGGACTTTGCGGGATTTGTTTTTCAAATTTTTGAGAAGACCGATTTTTTGAGAGTAATTCTCACTGTCCACTCCAAACGAAAGAACGAGAGAAAAGTATGTTTACTTTTCTCTCGTTCTTTTTTTTCTGAGCAAAACTATCTGAAACCAACAGTCACATAGCCAACTTTAATAATTATTGTATCGTGCGCCTACTTTTTTCGGCGTGAAATTCAGCGTTACGTGAAGTGCGGTATTCGCTCATCGTTTGCCCTGTTTCGCGTTTGAATTTTTTATAGAGTACAGAAGGATTGGTGTAACCTAATTTTTCGGCAATCGAGCAAGTCGTCTCATTGGTAAAAGCCAATAATTTTTTGGTATTGGCGATTTTTAGCTGAGTATAATAAGCGGAAAAACTTAGATTCAAATCGCGTTGGAACAGCTTCTTCAAGGTGCTGATCGAACAGTTCAACTCTTGGGCTAATTCTGATAACCGATAGACTTTGTCAGTGTGGTCATTTAAGATGGCGGTCGCGCAGTCGATTAGAGTCACATCAAGTTCATTTACAGGTGGTAGGGCATCAACAAATGTGGCTTGGTACTCGCCAAGTTTGATTTTATCCTCCAGTTGGGTAGTGATCAATTGTACAATGGATTCACCGTGACGCACGAGCAAAGTGATTTTTTCATCTTCTGACAGTGGATGCTGATGGTAAAATTGAATCAATTGAGGAGTGAATTGTTCAACTTCTTTTTTCTGAGTGGCCACAACAGACGGAATCAATGTGTAGTTTTGTTGATTTTGCTGTTTCAATTGACCGATAAAAAGGGTGCCGACATGCCGTCCATCAATGTAAATCGGGAAAACGATGTTCACGAATTGATAGGGACAACGATAAATCAAATGCGATTTTTTTTGTTGGATACAGTGAGTAGCAGCGCGGCGATCAGATTGCAAACAAACCTCTTTTGAACGGGCGGCTTCACAAAAAAGACAAGCGTTGGTGATTTCCGTTACTGGTTCACCTTGACTATCAATCAATAAGAGTGAGACGCCTAATAATTTGGTGGTTGTTTCTTGGAGAGTTTGCCAAGTCTTTAAATCCTTTTTCAATTGCCATAACATATGATCACCTCCCTTTTTTAATGAAACTATGTATCGAATACAGAACTTTGTAATTTTTCGCTTTGTTTTTGTATTTCTTCATATTACAAATAATGAAGGCTTTCATCTTTGTTGTGAATATTTTATACTAATACTGATAGTGGTAGTTATTGTTGCATCGTAGTGAATTAGTCCTTTATGTGATATTATCCTACAATGATGGAACTAGTTCCCAAATGTTATCATCAACTGCGTATAAGTACATACTATCCCCCTCCTCGCTTTTGATAACTTCATTATGTAGGAGGAATTCATCTTCTTCTTAGAAAAGTATGGTATTTCGTCATAAAAAGGAGATGTGATCATGAACCATTCGAGTTTAATCAAAAAGTTAAGACTGGAACGAGGACTATCGCAAGAAAAATTAGCGCAAGGTATTTCACAAAGAAGCACGTTAGCTTCATTTGAAAATAATGCGACAAAAATATCTTATAATATTTAGACCGAATGAATGTCACCTTAGAAGAATACCAATTTATGCTTGATGACAATAATTTGAGTGAAAAAAGAAAGTTATCAAAAGTTTTTTTTGACAAGCTTCGTCGACCATATGACTCAGAATTTGCCAAATTCCTGAATGAGCAATATTATTCGACGGATGATTATTATTACAAACTTTTGCATGCTAGCTATGTTCTGATTAGGAAAAGAGAAAACGATGCTATTCAAGTCGATTCTATAGATGCTCAAAAAATCATTAAGGATTATCTTGATTCCATCGAAAATTGGGGCAGGTTCGAACTATCGATTTTTATCAATACGTTATTTTGTTTTAGTGATGAGTATATTTTCGACCACTCGAAATGCTCGGTCAAAAAAATGAAAACGTATGTTGATGACCTATATTTTAATCGCGATATGGCATCTTTTTTGATTAATGGAACGCAGTTGGCTTTTGAACGAGGTTCAACTGAACTTTTCACTTATTTCTTTAGAGAACTAAAACAGTTTTCTGACAAATTTAATAGCACGGATGCAAAAATTGCATGGAAAGTTTTCTCTTTTTTATCGACGGATGATATTTACGATCAACAGAAAAAGGCGGAACTGGTTTTTGCTTTACATTTTTGGGAGAAGGATAATTATGTACGCTATGTAGAAGAAAAAATCAATTTGCTGGGTTAAAATGAAGGGACAGACAAATGTTCAGCTAACAAAGTAATAAGTCTCAATTCTTTTGATACATAAAAATGCCTAAAAAGTATAAATATCAGTGACGAAATTCAGTTGGTGTAAATTTGGTGAATTGTACCTAGAATTCGATATCCTTGCAAGTATATTATGGTATGTTTAGGTATTATTGATAGTTCATCGAGATTGAAAATGTACAAATACCCCAAATGGAAGCGAAGAGTATCTCTAAAAACATACCAATTCGTTCTTTTTTGCGATATCATAAATGTATTCCAAAAAAATTTTAAGAATGAGTAGACACTAAATTATCTGAATTATCAGAAAAAACTCCGAGGATTTTTTTATTGTCGAACAACAGTATCCATACAAAGTAAATGAAGTATTTCGAAATATATAATTTTAAAAATTGAGTCGAGCAACGAAAGAAAATCGTATCGCAACTTGGATAAATCATAAATTGGTAAATATCTAAGTTTGCTGATGTACAAATAGTAGTATGGAAATAGGGGGTAGAAGAAATGAAAAAAATGGGCTATCTCTTTAGTGGCTTAATGGCGCTTGAACCAGTTTTTACTTCATGGGCGTTCTCAAGAGTTTTTGTCTTGGTTTCAGGACATTCTTATCAAACAATTGTCCAATTTATTGGTTTGGTCTTAGCTTTCTTTGTTTTATTTGCTGGGATAAAGGCGGCTAGAACATGGTTTGTCAATCAATATGTCAAAGAAGTAAACGCGGACATCAAGCATTCGGTACTGATGCAAGAATATGAGAATCAAATAAAGCACGAGACAGAAATTACCCCTGGTAGAGTTGAAAAAACGATTTCCTTTATCCAGAATGACTGTAAACAATATGAAGAAAAAAACTTGATGCTTCGGTTTGACGTTGTCAGATTAGGGACGACAGCTGTCTTTTCCATTCTTTTTGCTGTGTACAATAGTGCTTTATTAGCTGTTATTTTTGTTGCATTTTCTTTTTTGCCGATAATTGTCCAACATTTTACGAAAGATAAAGTAAAAAATGCGACTCAAGCATGGACGAAGCAGGCGAAAGAATTTTATTTAGCGATGACTGAATTTTTAAAAGGCCTACCTGCTTTTTATCAGTACGGAGCGATTGGCGAAAATGAAAAAGTGCTCCAAGGGGAAATTGATAAAATCGAAACAAAAAACAAAAATATGAAAACGACGTTATCTTTGGCTGGAGTAATGATTGAATTGATTGGCTATATTGCTTTTTTCATTCCGATCGGCTTTGGGATTGTTTTTGTGAATGCTCAGATGATTACGTTAGCAGCTTTTATGGCTGTTCTTAACGTGAACAATGGCATCATCAATTCGATCATCAGCTTAATGAATATCAAAAATTCGATTGATAGTGTGTCAGCTATCGAAACCGAGATAAAAGATACAACGAGTACTAAGCTGTCACCAGTTATTGATTTGTCATCGAAAAGCAATCAGTTTGAATCACTGAAATTGGAGGGCGTTCAATTTCAGTATAATGGCAAAGAAATCTTGTCCGCCGTTGATTTGCAGATAAATAGTGGAGAAAGAATTTTGATTCAAGGAAAATCTGGCGCAGGTAAATCAACATTACTAAAAATCATTGAAGGGCGGATCATACCAGATGCCGGTCGTTTGACGATGAATGGGACTTTTGCATCAACATCTGATGTGAACCATCTATTTGGTATCATTCATCAAAAACCTATCATTTTTAAAAATACATTGCTTTATAACTTGACGCTAGGAAAAACGGTCGACTTAAAAATAATCGAAGAGGCATGTGAAAAGGCAAATCTGACAGAACTCGTTGCCAGATTTGGTTTAACTGGGAATCAACGTCTTGACCCTGATTCAAATCTTTCAGGAGGAGAGATGAAACGAATCGAAATCGCTAGATCACTGGTTTTTGATCGACCGATTCTAATCGTTGATGAAGGAACGGCTTCTTTAGACGAACAAACTTCAGCAGAAATACACGAGAATCTATTCTCGTTAGGGCGCACGATCATCGAGGTAGATCACCACATTCCGCAGAATTTATTGAATCACTATAGTCAACGGTTGGTGCTGGAATCTGGTAAGTTGAGCAAAGAGATATAGATCTATTTTTGGGGTAATCTCATTCTTTTATGAAAGTAACACAGTAAAAAGGAAGAAATATTTAGCTCATGGTGGTTTCATCATGATGCTTTTTTGTTTCTCATGATTAGCTAATTGATTCTCTCTACAAAATTGGGACTAATCTCTATGGATACCAGATAAAAATCGAACCGCTTAATACTTGGTCGATTCCCTAAATCAGCGTAAAATAGGCATATAATCAGTTTTTAGAAAAAGGAGGGACGGAGATGCTGCACTTTTTACTGACATTGATTGTTGGAGGCATATTAGGACTTATTGCCAGCTTGATATTGAATGAAGAAGTACCAGGAGGTGCAACAGGCATGGTATTGATCGGGTTCTTGGGTAGTTGGCTTGGCGAATCCATTCTTGGAGAGTTGGGTCCTTCTATCAGCGGCTTCTATCTTGTTCCTTCCTTGTTGGGGGCACTTTTTTGTCTAGGTGTTTATACGTTTTTAGCCGATTATATTCGCCGACATTATTGGAAATAAAAAATAGCTGAAATGATTGACACATTAGAATCTTCCTAAGATAATGAGGAGACACTTAGAAAAAATCTGAACAAAGGCAGACTTTCAGGAGTGAATGTTAGAGGAAATGAGGAAGAAAGTTGACAACAAAACATAATACTAAGAAGATTTCAATGGCCGGTCTTTTAGTGGCAATGGGCGTTGTATATGGAGATATCGGTACCAGTCCATTGTATGTAATGAAAGCCATCGTCGAAGACAACGGCGGACTACGCGGAATCAATCCGGATTTTGTGATCGGTTCTGTATCATTGATTTTCTGGACGCTGACGTTGCTTACTACAGTCAAATACGTGGTGATTGCATTGAACGCAGATAACCACGGTGAAGGAGGAATCTTTTCTTTATATACCTTGGTAAGAAAAGGTGGCAAGTATCTGATTATTCCTGCGATGATCGGTGGTGCGGCTTTACTAGCAGATGGTGTGTTGACCCCTGCGGTAACTGTCACAACGGCAATCGAGGGGTTACGAGGGATTCCACAATTTTTTGATCGTTTTGGGAACGATCAAAATATTATTGTTATTATTACTTTAGTGATTATCTTAGTGTTGTTTATGGTTCAACGTTTTGGGTCAGAAGTTGTTGGTAAGGCGTTTGGACCAGTCATGTTTTTATGGTTTACTTTTTTAGGTGTGATGGGATTGGTGAATTTCAGTCAAGATTGGACAGTGATCCGCGCATTGAATCCTTATTATGCAGTCCAATTGCTGTTAAGTCCGGATAACAAACTAGGATTATTTATCTTAGGGAATATCTTTCTAGCAACAACAGGGGCAGAAGCGCTATATTCAGATCTAGGACACGTAGGAAAATTGAATATTCGCTTAAGTTGGCCATATGTCAAAATATGTCTGGTATTGAATTATTTCGGACAAGCTGCTTGGTTGCTGACTGTGTACCAAAATCCAGAGATGCAGCAGATCAAGAATCTGAATCCATTTTTCCAAATGTTACCGAATGGCTGGTTGATCATTGGAGTAGCGTTCGCGACTATTGCCGCAGTTATTGCTTCACAAGCTTTGATCACAGGCTCATTTACGTTAGTTTCTGAAGCGATTAAATTGAAACTATTGCCGCGATTGAAAATCATGTATCCAGGTAGCAGTATTGGGCAAATGTACATTCCAGCAGTCAACTTGATTTTATGGCTTGCCTGTTCATTAGTTGTTGTAACCTTTAGGACTTCCCATCATATGGAAGCAGCGTATGGTCTGTCGATCACGGTTACGATGCTGATGACTACAGCATTGCTCTATTTCTATTTGATCCAAAATGGGTATTCTAAATGGTTTGCGCATATTGTGACTTTCTTTTTTGGTGTAATCGAGATCGTCTTTTTCATCTCAAGTATCGTAAAATTCTTCCACGGCGGCTTTGTTGCAGTCTTGATCGCATTAGTAATTTTAGCGGTCATGTTTATTTGGGAGCGTGGGAATATCATTCGCGAATCTGTAGCGGAAGATGTTGCATTGAAAGAATACATTCCACAACTGGCTAAATTGCGCGATGATAGATCGTTGCCACTTTATCAGACAAATATCGTGTTATTGGTACCTGATATGGCTGAAGGAAAAGTGGGTAGACAATTCGTTTATTCGATCCTTGATAAACGACCAAAACGAGCACGTGTCTATTGGTTTGTCCATGTGGAAGTAACTGATGAACCGTATACAAAAGAATATCAGATCGACATGATGGATACGGATTTTATTGTACAAGTCAATTTATTCTTAGGTTTTAGAGTCCAACAAGAAATCAATGTGTATGTTCGTCAGATCATCCATGATTTAATGAAACAAGGACGTCTTCCTAAGCAACCACAAACATACTCTTTGACGCCAGGTAGAGAAGTCGGTGATTTTCAGTTTATCTTGATTGATGAAGTTGTTTCAAATGTCACAACGTTGAATAAATGGGATCGCCAAATCATGCAGGCAAAACTTGCAATCAAAAAATACGCAACGACCCCAGAAACATGGTTTGGTCTGGAATACAGCGAAGTCAAGCACGAAACAGTTCCATTGTTGATTGGTTTGACCAGAAAAACGTGGTTAAAAGAACGAAAAAAAATAACTGAAAAATCTCAATAAAAGTTGGGATAAAAAATGAATGAACTACCTGAATGAGGTTGGGACAGAAGTGTTTAACTCCGAGAAATAAGCCGAAATTCACGAAAATTGCTTTTCAAATTTTTGTGAATTTCGGCTTATTTAAGAAGGAGTTGCTTCTGCTCCCACGCTCATTCGGGTAGTTCTTTTGTCTTAGTTTTATTGTCTACTATCTGTGGTGGGATGTATCTTTGTTTTTACTTGTTACAACAGAGGGACTGTTCGAAGGTAGTGTACGAATATTAGCTTTTTCTTTTACTTGTCTGAGGTACATTTTATCAAGATAGGTTTCGATATCATTTGGTTCTTGTTGAATTTGTTTTATGTAGTTTGGTACACTGATTTGAAGTTGTTCCATTTTGTCATTTAGTGTTTTTTTATTTAGATCAGCCTGCACATCTCGTCCGATAGCTTCTTGTGTTTTTACAATGGCCTCTTTTTTTAATACTTTCACATCATTTTCAGGTAAATCAAAACTATAGATAAGGTTCGTTAATGTATGTAAGTCTAGCTTTTTTTCTGCTAGATCCGGTAGGTCTTTTTTGAACTTCGAAATAACATTCTTGTTTGTACTTTCGATTATTCTTTTTGCTTCAGTTGCTCGGTCCATTGTTTCAGGAAAAGGAAGATTTGCGACGATAAGTTTGATGCTTTTAGCTCTATAACTTGTTTTAGACAAAGATACTAATGTTTCGTTTAGTCCTTGATTTTTAGACCGCATCAGCCATTTGTTCATGATACCGATCAATTTCGCGTTCGTAGTGAAATCTGAGCTATATCCTTCTTTAGTGTTTTTAATGAGTTTTTCTGCTTCAATCGATTTATCGATTGATTTAGGTAAACGGAGATTGGCTGTAAGAAATTTGATGCTCTGATGGTTATAGTTGCAAGTGGCTAGAAAAGTCAACGTTTCATTTGGTCCATATACGTCTAACATTTTATTTAAATAGGTAACGGTATAGAGCAGATTTTGATTAGATAGAAAATCTGTGTTTGTTTTTATTGGTATTTTTTTTATGATCTTTTCTGCTTCAACTGCTCGATTCAGTGATTTCGGTAAGTGGATGTTAGCGGTAAGAAATTTGATGCTTCCTTTGCTGTAGTTGCAAGAAGCAAGAAAGTCTAACGTCTCTTTAGGTCCGTGTACACCCAGCATTTTATCCAAGTATTTAATGGTGGTCAGTAAATTTTGATTACCTATGAGATCTGTGGCCATTCCCCTGTTTTTGTTTTTAATGATGTTTTCTGCTGCGATTACAGGATTTATTGATGATGGCAACTCAAGGTTCGCTATCAGGAATTGGATGGTCTTAGCGCTATAATTACGTAGAGATAAAAAAGCCAATGTTTCATTTGGACCGTGGATGTTCAACATCGCATTCCAAGCATTGATCGTATTTAGAAGCTCCTGATTGGTTTTGAAGTCGTTGAATACTTGACTCTTATCAAGCTTAAATAATTCTTTGACTATTTTTGCACGGTCTAGTGAACTTGGCAAATCAAGGTTATTGATAATAAATGCAAGGCCCTCAAGACTATAGTTGAATTTAGCTAAAAATGTTAAGGTATCAGGCGGTCCGTAGGTTTTACACATGTTATTCCAGGCTTTAACGCTATGTTCCAGAATAATCTTTTTTTTGTCCACTTGTTTATTAGGCATGATGGATTCTCCTTTTCATCGTTTTTTTCTGTTTTATTGTAGGGGATTATTTTGGGTAGGAGGGATTGCTTTTTTCTAAGGCAAGAATTTTTCGGTTACCGCTAAGAAATTGCTTGATGAAATACTCACTTTATACAGAAGGTAGAGAAAGTCTATTCTATTTTTATCAAAAATTTTTAGAAAAGAGGTACAATGGAGATGGAAAAGAGAGGCGGGAATTTATGGTACTTAATTTTGTCATCTTATTTTTGATGATTGCAATTACTTCATTTTTTGTAGCAAGTGAATTTGCATTAGTAAAGATACGGCGTTCACGTTTAGAGCAACTAGAAAAGGAAAACGTAAAAAATGCGAAACTAGCACTTCATGTCACACATCATTTAGATAACTATTTATCTGCAAGTCAATTAGGAATCACGTTAACAGGATTGATTATTGGGTGGGTTGGAGAAGGCTCTGTAGCTGCTTTGTTAGAACCATGGCTTGGCAAGTTGCCTTTTAGTTCCGCATTAAGTGGTACGATCTCTGTTGCTTTAGGATTTATTATCGTTACCTATATCGATGTCGTGATCGGTGAACTTTTGCCAAAAAGTTATAGTATCGCCAATACAGAGCAGGTCGTTTTATTTGTGGTAAGACCATTACATTACTTTTATAAACTCATGTTTCCTTTTATTTGGATACTCAATCACTCAGCGGCAGGTCTTGGAAAATTATTAGGCGTGAAATTGGTATCTGAAGGGGAAGAAACCTTGTCACAAGAAGAACTAACTTTAGTTGCATTGAATTCTTATGAAAAAGGGGAATTAACGAAGGAAGAATACCATTACTTAGAAAATGTCTTTGAATTTGATGACACGCTTGCAAGAGATATCCAAGTGGATCGAACATCGATGCAAGTATTTGAAGCAAGTGATACAGTGAAACAAGCAATCCAAGAATCAATCAAACAAGGACATACGCGATACCCTGTCATTTTAGAATCAAAGGATAATATTATCGGGTATGTGACGTTGCCAGATTTAATCAAACAATCGTATAAAGATGATCAGTTGCCAGTAGAACAGTTGATTGAAGAACCAATTGTGACGACTGAAACGATCCCAATCAAAAAATTATTGACGATTATGCGTAAAAAAGGCAAACACATTGCAATTTTAAAAGATGAATATGGTGGAACAAGCGGGTTAGTGACGATCGAAGATATTTTAGAAGAAATCGTCGGAGAAATTCGTGACGAAACGGATTTGGATGAAGCTCTTGTGGCAAAACAAGCAGATGGCAGTTACATTGTTTCAGGAAAACTGACATTAGATGATTTCGAACGTTACTTTGATGTTTCGATCCCGGCATTTGTTGACTCGCCCTTTATCACATTAGCGGGTTTCATGTCTCACTACGAAAAAAATATCGAAGCAGGTAAGGTGATCTTACTTGAAAGTTTTCAATTCACTGTTTTAGAATACAACCATGCACACATCGACTATTTCAAAGTCATAAAAAAACCAGTTAAAGAAGATAAAAAAGAGCAAAAAGAGCAATAGAACAAGAATAGAGGGTAGAATCAGCGATCGCTGGTTCTACCCTCTATTTTCTTTAAGTTTATTTCTCGGAGTCAGACGCTTTTGTGCCGAACTTTTTCTAATCTTGGATCAGTGGACACTGTCATAACGGACTTCAGCATCATCCAATGAGAAATGTTGTTCGTTGTCCAATTGTTTCAGTTGTTTCATTGAACGAAGGTAAGAGTACAATAGGACAGCAACAGAACCAGCCCATGCAAGTGGAGAAGCAGCTGCGGCACCGGCATATCCCAACATACCTGTCAAAATAATTGCTGCAAATGAACGCATCAGCAATTCCATCATCCCTGCGATAGTCGGTATTTTGCTTTGTCCAAGTCCTTGTAAAGTGTAGCGCAAGATGAACAAGATCGCTAAGATCCAATACAAAGAACCATTGATGTTGAAATAGGTCTGTGCTAATTCAAATACTCTCGTTTCAGAGGATGAAACAAATAGTTTCATCAATGAATGACCAAAGAAAATCACTGTTGCTCCAGCAACAAGACTAAAGCCAATACTCATCATTAATGTTTGTTTGACACCTTTTAGGATACGACCATATTCTTTTGCTCCGTAGTTTTGAGCACTGAATGTCGCCATAGCGATCCCAAATGACATCATTGGTTGATTGGCAAATTGATCGATTCGGCTAGCTGCGGCTTGAGCAGCAACGACGTCTGTACCTAGACTATTTAAAGCTGCTTGAAGAACGATCGCTCCGATAGCAATAATCGATGATTGAAAAGCCATTGGCAAAGCAGCATTTAGATGGACACGGATTTCTTCTTTATCAAATGAAAAATCTTTTTTACGTAGTTGTAGCAATGGAATCTTCTTTTTGATATACACGAGACACAATACACTTGAGCTAACTTGGGCAATCACCGTAGCGATGGCTGCTCCTTCTACCCCCATGCCAAAGAAGATAATGAAAATCAAATCAAGCACGACATTGATAATAACTGCGATAATCAAAAAGAACAAAGGCGTTCTGCTGTCACCGAGCGCACGAATAACGTTTGAAAGCAGATTAAAACTCATAGATGCAAAAATCCCTAGTAAAATGATCGAGATAAATGTTTGTGCTTGGTCAATGATTTCAGGTGGAGTTTGCATCAATTGAAGCATCGGATGAATGAATACTAGGCTAAGGACAGTTAAAACAATAGTGACAATCAAACTTATTACAACACTTGCAGCAAAGCTTTTCTTAAGTCCGCGGTAATCTTTTGCACCATAGCGTTGGGCGGTGATGATCGCTAGTCCAGCTGTTAACCCTTGGGCAAACCCAATAATCAAAAAGGTCAAACTTCCAGTAGCGCCAACAGCGGCCAACGCGTTTTTTCCTAATGTCTGTCCAACGATGATCATATCGACCATATTGTAGAACTGTTGAAAGACATTACCAATGAGCAAAGGAACAGTGAACATTAAAATTAGCTTAGCCGGACTTCCTTTTGTTAAATCGCGCATCTTTTAAACTCCTTATTGTCTTTAAAATTTAGTTAGTAGTATATAGTGTTTATCCTAAGAATACCAATTAGAAATTAATGAAAAAACGGAGTGTTTTCTCTATTTTCTTGGAATTTTCATAATTCATTTTCAATAAACCGCACCATGAAACAAGCCAAGAAGTGAACCACTGAATGAATTCAACGAATAAATTCAAAAGATCAACTGCTTGGCCTGAACGCATGGATCAAAAAGCGACATTGTTATGTGTCAACTTCAATACTGTTTAATCTCACTTGGTAAAAGAATCGTTTCTCTTGTGCCATCATCATAAGCATAGACTTGGCTTGGAAATTGTGAAGAATACCGAAATGGTAAATCAATGTCCATTTCTACCTCACTGCCTGCTTGTGAAAAATGGATGGTTACTTTTCCATTATTCTCTATTAAATCAAAGGCTAAAATATTATCTAATGAGATGACTCCCTTAAGGTCTAGGTCAATAATAAACCAGATACTATCAATCAATTCATCTGGCAAACTCGATACAACACCTACAGAGGCATACCGGTTGCGACTGCTGTCAAAACTTTCAAACATCTGTTTAACCTCCTTTGTTTTATCGAATAGACATGTACACTTTTTCGTTTAGGATAAACGAATGATACTTACTGTAACGATGGTTCATTCTAATAAAGATTTTTAAAAAATGCAACAATAATCGCATACTTTTTTTCAAAATATAAGTTTTTTTTAAGAGAGAAAAAAATATGCCAAAAGCGCAGTTTCCAACGCTTTTGGCATGAGCAATTTTTCTGTTATTCTTCAGGTGAACCAATTACTTCTGGTTCGCTTGCTACATCAGTTGTTTCAGTTTCTTCTGCTGGAGCTACGACAGCAGCGATTTGTTCTTCACTATCCGTTACAACTTTATATTCGTTGTTTTCTGGTAGATCTGCCACAGTGATCGAATCACCTAAGTCTAAGTTTGTTACATCTACTTCGATACGTTCTGGCAAGTTATCTGGTGTAGCAGATACAAGAACTGTGTATAGGTTTTGAGCTAATACACCGCCAGATTTAGCACCTGCAGCTTCACCAATTAGAACAATTTCTGTTTCAACTTCTGTTTCTTCTGACATGTTAACAGATAAAAATTCGACATGTTCAAAATGGTTGGTAAAGGTATTTGTTTGGACTTTATGAACCAATGTGTTGACTTTGTTTCCGTCAATGTCCATTGTCACTACGGCATTCGCACCATTTTCACGTAATAATTTGCTAAATGTTTGACCATCAAACGAGATTGGTGTGCTTTCAACATTGTAGCCATAAACGATAGCTGGGACTTTACCTTCATGACGCAATTTGTTTCTTAACGAACGGGGACGTACTTCTCTTTTACTTACTTCTAATGATACTGACATAACCAAAATTCCTCCTTAAAATGTGACTGCCTGCTTTGGTAACGGGCAGATTTTATTTAAGTGAACTTTTCCGCGGCTATTCTCTTGCACATTATTGGGTAGGGGCGCTTAAAAAAGCGCAAAAGGGTAGATGCACGCATCTACCTTAGAAAGTCAGGATTCAACTTTTCTCCACCAGGTCATTACGCTGTGTATGAGAAATCCAATTCACTTTACTACTTAACCGTAGCGCTAATTTTTGATTAAGTCAAGGAATAACGCTGGTTTTATTATTTGCATGAAGAAATATTCAGGTTATAATGCTTGGTAGGATAAGAAAGGAAACACCTATGCGTTTAGATAAATTGATTGAAGATCAGCTACAAACAACACGGAAAGAAATGAAACGATTATTTGCTTCTAAGCAAGTTCGAATAGATGGAAAAATCGAGTTTAGTCAAAACCGTAATGTCGATAGTTTGCTCCACGAAATCGAAGTTTCTGGTAAGCGGTTAACTACAAATGAATCCTACTTTCTCTTGAACAAGCCGAACGGGGCGGTTACTGCTGTAAAAGATGAAGAAAAGATGACTGTAGTGGACTTGATTGCTTCAGCAGATCGGACCCAAGCTTTGTATCCTGTAGGACGCTTGGATCGTGATACGACGGGGCTGCTCTTACTGACATCGAATGGGCAGCTAGGCTATGAGATGCTACTTCCTGATAAGAAGGTATTAAAAACTTACCAAGTAACAGTCAATGCAGAATTGACGCCTGAGGATAGTCGGGCTTTTAAAGAAGGAATCGTATTCGATAGCGGGTATCGCTGTTTGCCTGCAGAACTGACGATCACAGAAGCAACCAATAAGATCAGTACAGCGACTGTCACGATTCAAGAAGGAAAGTTCCACCAAGTTAAGAAGATGTTTCTAGCTCGTGGGAAAAAAGTAGTAGAACTCAGAAGAATTAAGATGGGTCCGCTACAATTAGATGAAAAATTGCCAGTGGGCGCCTATCGGTCGTTGACGCTCACTGAATTAAAGCAACTAAAAATGTATTTTAAATAGGAGAAGATAAAATGAACTATCAAACAATATTATTTGACGTAGATGACACATTGCTTGACTTTCAATTAACCGAAGCAAAGGCCTTGAACGAATTGTTTGCAGAACAAGGAATCGAATTGACTCCTGAAGTGAGAACAAGTTACAAAGCATTGAATCATCATTTGTGGCGTGAATTTGAAAAAGGAAATATGACAAGAGAAGAAGTTACAGGCAATCGTTTTGGACTATTATTCCAACAATTTGGGAAGACTGTTGATAGCGCAGCAATGGAAAAACGCTACCGTCACTATTTGAATCAAGGACATGATTTGATCGAGGGTAGTCATGAACTGCTTCAAGCACTAGAAAATCAAGCAGACCTCTATATCGTGACCAATGGTGTATCGAAGACACAATACCAACGTTTGACTGATGCGAAGATGCTAGGATATTTCAAACAGATTTTTGTTTCTGAAGATGTCGGTGCACAAAAACCGATGAAGGCTTTCTTTGACCATGTATTCTCTCATATCCCAAATTTCGAAAAAGAAAAAACAGTGATTATCGGTGACTCGCTCACTTCTGATATTAAAGGTGGAAATGCTGCTGGGATCGATACGATTTGGTTCAACAAAAATAAATTGCCTGAGATTCCTGAAATCAAACCTACTTATCGAGTAGATTCACTAGCTGAACTTTATCCTCTTTTGGAAATAGACGTACATTAATTTTCAGAAAAATATAGCATTTTCGTGTTTTTTCGCTATAATAGATTAGAATGAAAAAACGGATATGAAAGAGGTTTTAGTCAATGACAAAAAGCAAGCCAATTATCATTGGTGTGACGGGTGGATCAGGAAGCGGAAAAACAAGTGTTAGTCGCGCAATCTTCAATAATTTTCCAGACCATTCCATCATGATGCTTGAACAAGATTCTTATTATAAAGATCAAAGCAATTTAAGCTTTGAAGAACGATTGAATACGAATTACGATCATCCCTTTGCCTTTGATAATGATCTGCTGATTCAGCATGTAGAAGAACTACTGAACTATAAAGCCATTGAAAAACCAGTCTATGATTATGTTGCACACACAAGAAGCCAAGCAACGATCATTCAAGAACCGAAAGAAGTAATTATTTTAGAAGGTATCTTAATTCTAGAAGACGAACGCTTGCGTGAGTTGATGGACATTAAAGTCTATGTTGATACAGACGATGATATTCGCATCATCCGCCGAATCAAACGAGATATGGAAGAACGTGGCAGAACATTGGATTCGGTCATCGAACAATATTTGACAGTGGTCAAACCGATGTATCATCAATTTATCGAACCGACCAAACGTTACGCAGATATCATCGTGCCTGAAGGCGGCGAAAATCACGTTGCTATCGATTTGATTACGACTAAAGTTGCTAGTTTTTTAGATCATAAATAAGTTGTAGCGAGGATAAGAACAGTTGTATGTACTGGAGCAGTGAATCTGTCAGAAATAGTTCTGATGGGTTGCTGATTGGATTTAGGATAGAGTGATAGATGACTCTCTTAAATTCTTTACCAGTCAACTGTTTTTTTATTTAGAAAAAAGTAGGATTATACTTAAGATGGTGGAGAGACTATTTATGGTAAAGAAAGCAAGTATACACAAGTACATACAGGTTATCCCGATTATCGGCTTCGTGTTTTTTCTAGTATTGGTTCTGTACGGATACCGACATGGTATTTTTCAGTCAACGGATTCTTTACAGAAATTTTTTCAACAATTTGGCCAATTCGCGGTAATCATGTTTATCTTATTCCAAGTTATCCAAGTCATTATCCCTATTCTGCCAGGCGGTATTTCTTCTGTAGCAGGAATGTTGATGTTTGGCAACGGATTTGGTCTGCTTTATAGCTGTATCGGTTTAGTGATCGGGGAGGCAATTGGTTTTTTGCTTGTTCGCTATTATGGCGTAAGTTTTGTTCAACTTATCCTTTCACCAAAAAAATACCAGAAATTTGATCAATTATTGACACGAAGAACAAAAGATATCAAAAAAGTATTGATTGTCACGCTGCTATTACCTTTTGCGCCTGACGATCTTATCTGTCTTGTCGCAGGATTGACAAAATTGACTTTCAGAGAATACATGCAGATCGTTATTCTTTTGAAGCCATGGTCTGTTGGGATCTATAGTATGATCATGCTGTTTTTATTTCATAAAGCGCAAGGCAGCTTATAAGAAGGGAAGAAAACGATGTTAGAAAAAGTCAAAGTTACGCAAAATGAACTAGAAGAACTAGTCGCAGTTATCCAAGAAGTCTGGCCGGAAGCATTCATTCCAATCATTGGACAAGAACAGGTGGACTACATGTTAGCGACCTATCAATCAAAAGCACAGATCGAAAAGGAATTAGCCACTGCTGTCAATTATTACTTGTTGAAAGATGAAGGCGAAACAGTTGGCTATACAGCATATGAAGTGATAGATGGGAAAATCTACTTGAGCAAATTGTACCTGCTAAGCAAAGTACGAGGAAAAGGACTGACATCTGCAATTTTTCGTTGGTATGAAGAATTAGCAACCGAACAAGGGCTGAATGAAATCTTTTTACGCGTAAATCAAGAAAATACCCAAGCTATTGCAGTTTATCAACACCAAGGATTTGAAATCGAAGAAGAATTGATTTCCGATATTGGCCGAGGATTTCAAATGGTGGATTACAAAATGAAAAAAACACTCGCATAAATGGTGGGGGTGTGTTAAAGTAGCTTCATGCGACGGGTCGAGAAGGCCTCTGGTTTACAGATGCGCCTGATTGATTTTGGAGGCACACGATAAGTTAATTATCACTTGCCGGAATGCAAGGGTGTCGGACAAGACTTTTGTGGAGAAGGGCTTGTCTGCTTAAAAACAGCTGTTTTTAAGCACCAGTAAGTAAAAGCCGATCAACTCAACAAAGATAAGTGCGAATTTTGAGACGTTACTGTTTCATTCATACTTATTTGAGTGATCGGCTTTTATTTTTATGTATCAAAAAGAATATACGAACGTGAGGTTGGGACAGAAGTGTTTAACTCCGAGAAATAAGAAGAAATTCACGAAAATTGCTTTTCAAATTTTTGTGAATTTCGGCTTATTTCCGAAGGAGTTGCTTCTGTTCCCACCGTTTATTCGTTTTTAAAGAATGAGACAAAAGTGTTTCCTAATTTTGTCCCACGCTCAACCTCTCAGTTCTAAGCTTAGTATCAGGACATTCTGTGGCTGAGAGCATAGTGATCGCCGTTTATTCAGAATTAAAGTCTGTAGCAAAACTGATTTTTAGATTTGTCCTACATTCTTCTATTTAAAATGAAACATAATGAATATTTTTTAATTTATAATTGTAGTTATTTAACTTTTTATTTTTAACAACGATTATGATCTTTTTTTCGACAGTTATGTTGCTTTATTTTTGGATATTGCTTAGTTTTCAAAGTTTTTTATTGCAAAATAGAAAGCTTTTTTTTATTCTCTATTTTTTAAAATAAATAGAGAGGATTTATTATTTATAAGATAATAGTAGTGTAAATAATAAAAAGAAAGGAGGATAACTAGTTGTCCGTTGCTTAGTTTAAAATAAAAGGAGCATATATGAAAAAAAGAGGAAGCTTATTTCTGTCGTTGTTGTTGCTTTTGTCATTTGTTACGAGTCCATTAGCTGTTCACTCACTTGATACTGCCACTGAAAGACAAGATACTTTGCCAAAAGAGTCACTTGTTTTTTCGCAACCACTCTCATCAGAAACTACTCCAGAAAATCGCGATGTTACTAGCGCTATCACATTATTTAATAATCTGTCTTTTTCTCAATATGCTTCTGCCTTACCGGGAGCCTTAACTTTAGGTGCTGGTTTTTTAGGAACTGTCGCTGCCCCGATCGTACTACCGGCTATTCTTGGAGCAAGCGTCGCCTATGGTAGTTTACAACTAGGTTCTCATCTGGGAGTAATGACGAATGACTTAATTAAAACATCTAATGGTCTTCGTGAATCTTTGGCTAGTGATCAAAGTTTACAGCAAGACCTTGCTGATTTTGCTCTTTCAGGGATGGACTCGACCACTGGAACCTATGATTTTTCACAGAAATTGCAAACGCGTTACGCTCAGGATCTGACTAGCCATACATTGATGAGAGAATATCTTACCGGAACTGGCGATTATGGAGCCTATGAATTCGATTGTAATGATAATCTTAATCTTGCACGTCGCTATATCAGCTATGGACTTCTTTGGTCGGAGCGAGAGCGAGCGGCCATTGTTGGTCGAGATGCTTCCGTGGCAACACAACCGTATGCCAATGATCAATTTTTTGTACTAGAGAGCCTTCGCTTAGTAGAAACTAGTCGAGGGAGTAATCAAACCAAGGTCGAGGTCGTTGGGCGTTCTTATGTTAGTGGTGGTGCATCGCAATCCTTTGTTTATGAAAAAGAGATTGCTCTACCAATGACTACTGCTTTAGAACAACTTACCACATTAGATGATTTACTTGATTACGTGCAAAAAATCACGACTTTTACGTTAGGATCCATTGCGACACCTTCAAAAGAAGTCGCAATTGAAACCGCTAAAACAATGGCTAGTACATATAAAATTCGAACACAACAAATTAGTGAAGACCTAACTAATGCATTGGCTGAGACCAATAATGGACTAGGCTTTGATCCGTCAGGAATGATTGCTACGCTATATGGGGAAACAATTGTTTTAGATCAATCAGGACAGTTTATATATGCTACTACCCAAGAAGTTGTTCCTACTTACCTTTGGGATGCCATTTCATTTTCTTATAGTGCTGAAGCTATCCCGAATGATGATTCTCTTACGATAGATGGAAAACGTGGGGTGCTGGATGAAGAAACGGGGGATATCGTTGATGATAATACAAAGGAGGTCCTTGTAAAAGGGGCCATGGGAGCTACTTGGACCTCTCTAAGCATGAAATTATTGATGGAAAAGATCCAAGAAATCAAAGCATCTGAGAACAATGGGGAAGATGAGGATGAAAACGAGTGGTATACACCAATAGATTTATATTATGACGAATACATTGCTGATGGGGGTAAAGGGCATACGGTTGCACGACATGTAGGTAAAACAAGAGCTGAGCTAGAAGCACGCCTCCCTGAGCATGGTAAGCGAAAGTATGCCTCTACGTTTGATAATATCGTCCAGGCATTAATCGCTATCAATGTAGGGATTTTTACGGCTAACCGTGACTATTTGGGGGGGAAGATAAAACTATCATTGGGGGATTGCTCTTTTGATTCCAAAATGAATCGAGTGATCTATAGTTCTGTGCAAATTATTCCTTTTGGCTGGGGACTTCATAAAAAAGCTAAAAATGAATATGATTATCATAGTTTAATTCGACGAACTAAGGTGATTATTCAGAAAAAAAATACTATCATTCGAAAAAAACGTAAATACTATATTGTTACTGCTTATCCAGACATTCAAAAGAGCCTACAGGATGGGTACTCGTTTGTGTCCACTACTAATTTTTCGATTGGCTGAGAAAGTAAAGAAGAAATAAAAACTATTATTTTTTATGTATTTCACTTTAAAACAGCTAGAGAACAAGGTCAGTTGGTTTGATCTTCTCTCTAGCTGTTCATTTTTTAGTCTATGATGAGCACGATATCCATTACGGTAAATTGTTTGTTTTCAGGGTCATAGATCGACCATAAAAATGCCCCATCGTCTTCTCTGCCATCATTATAGATATTTGTAAAGTCGTTGTTCCATTGGTAGATCACTAAATTCTTTTTATCAGGGAATAAGAGATCATTGACTTTCCAAAAGTCTTTGCGTGTTCGCTGTATACCAACGTAGCTAAGAAAAGCCGATTCATATTCTCCATCTTCCGCGAAAAAATTTTCCGGTGTGAGTGCCACAGCTTGCATCATTTGAGGATTCACGCGAATAGGGAATCCATTATAAGAATCAAAAGAGGGAACATCCATGTAGACAAGTTTTACGTCTGCGGTTAATTTATATAATTGAGGGAATTGTTTAACATCGGCTTCCCAACCTTTTCTATACCCTATTCGTTCCCGTATGATTCTTGCTCTATATTGTTGCACGGGTTCGCCATATATGGGAAAGCCTGTGGCTTCTTTTGTTATCATGTCAGCTTTAATCTGGGCATCGACCCTCATCTCTATGGCTTGCTTTATTTCAGGCGTCAAAGTGATCTCTACATCTGGTACTTGATCTAGCTTTTGTTTTAATCCTGGTACGAGCTGAGGTACTTGGATTGACCATTTCCGATTCATATACGTGAGGTAAGCCAAGACGGCTTCTTGATGGCTGGCGTACCCCTTGTAATTTTCTTCTGTAAAAAAAGCGCACTCTACAGGTTCGATTAAGCGATCATTGAAATTATAATAAAAGGATTCTTTTTCTAACAGTTCCATGTTTTCACGCTCCTTACGATTATTTACGTATCTATGCTGTTTTTTCATTTTATCATGAAGCATCGTTCAATAAAGGCAGTCTTTAAATCTCCTTTTTTCCTAAAAAAGAAATTTTTGAAAGGTATTTTTTCTATTTATACATAGGACGATTTCCTAATGTGGTTGAAGGGAGAGGCTTAAAGGCATGGAAGACGAGTGTTCGAATGAGCCAGATTCGTTCAACTTTTTTCAGTATAAAAAAGTTTGATTTCAAAACCTCGGTTGCAGTTTTGCTAGTAACAGGGTTTGATTATTTTATAAAATTGGTTTCTGCTACAATTAATGCTAGAATGATTTTAAATTATAAAATTGAATAAGTAGCTAAGGAGCTTTTTTATGTACGAAAAAATCAAACAATTCGGTCGTAATTTTACGCAAACTACGCCGTTTATTTTAAGTAATACGGTCATTTTGATTCCGTATCTTTTATTTTTAAGTTTAAGCGATGGTAATGGCTGGCTATCCATTTTACCATTTACGCTTTTTTATACGTTTCGTATGACGGGGCTGTTTTTAATCAGTAGTCTGCGGTTTGGATTAGATAGCTATACTTTATTGATGATCTCTTTACTGATGGGCGGAGCAGGCTCGCTATTAGGCATTCTAGGAGTTATCTATTTTCCTTTGTTTTATTTATCAAGTATTTTATTGGGTTTGAGTGCTTCATGGCTAGTTCCGGCAAATGTTACTGTGAATGCGCATGAAAAACATCAGGGATTTACGAATATGACAGCCAACAAATTCCCGTTTGCTATTCTGTTATTGATTTTGCTGTTTCGCTCGATTGCTCTTCCTGGTACTACGCAGATCGTTGTGACACTAGCTATATATACCTTGTTTTATATCATGGCTTACCATACGGTTAGACATTATCCGCGGTATGAATTAGATTTCAAGGACATCAAATCCAATTTAGTAGCAACCAAAGAATTTGTTCTCTTTATTGGTTTCTTCATCCTTTTGTTTTTGCTACGTAACGCGCGATTACTAGTTGATCCTGAACTGTTCGATATTGCGGTTTATGGTTTTTTATTGTTATTTGTTTTGGCAGCCTTTTATTTAGGCAGGGCGAAGAAAAACTGGAAGCTGCCAACATGGATGAATCTCTATACCTTTTTAAATGGCATGCTAGGCAATTTCTTGTTTTTATTCAGTACGATCTATGTGGGAAGAGTCTATGGTTTTGATCGCTTGGCAATTGACATGTACTTGCCATATATTGCAGGAATGATTTTAGCAAAACTTATTGGCAATAGGTTGTTACGAGGTTTCTCAGCTACACCACTTGTTGTCCAACTTGCTGGTCTCTTTCTTTCATTGCTCGTTCTTTTAGTGCCGTACGGCTTTGTTCCAGGGCTATTTTTACTCAGTTTTTGGCATGCGGTTGCTAGCAGTTGGCTGAACCACGAATACTATGAGATTGAGACAGAAATTCCAATGGATCGCAGAATCATCACAAAATTTACTACTCAAAACAAGGGAAGTGTGACGCATCAATTTTTGTTGATGGTTTGGATGTTGATCATTGCTCGCTTGATGGGTGAGCCAGTAGCTTTGCTGTTGCGATTAACAGGAAAATTAAGTGTGCCAAGTTCAAGTGTTCAATTGATGACTTATGCCAAATGGGGAAACGTGGGCCTATTGTTGTTAGGCGTTATCACAGTCTATTTACTATGGAAGCGAGATGAAAAACATGCGCCTATTCATTGATGGAGATGGATCACCAGTCAAAGAGGATGTCATTGATTTAGCCAGCAAAAAAAAGCTTGAAGTAGTGATTGTGACAAGTGTCGATCACTATACTACAAAAGAATATCCCTCAAATGTGCAACTCGTGTATGTTGATCGTGGTACAGATAGTGCAGATTTTAAAATCGTGGGTTTGATTCATCGAGGAGATTTTTTAGTCACCCAAGATTATGGTCTGGCATCACTCGTTTTGCCAAAAGGTGTACGGGTCTTTCATCAATCTGGAAAAGAATTTGATGAAAGTAACATTGGTTCACTTTTAGAGCAACGGTATCATAGTGGGAAAATGAGAAAAGCTGGTCTGAGAACTAGAGGGCCCAAACCCTTTACAAAAGAAGACCATGCAGCTTTTCGGCTTGCTTTTGAGCAAGCATTGGCGGAAAAATAGTTGGAATTAAACATGAGGTTGAGACAAAAGTCGTTTCGATTTGAGAAATTGAAGAAAAAAACGAGGTTGGGACAAAACTAAAAATCAGTTTTGCCACAGACTCTAACTCCGAATAAACGGTGGGAGCAGAAGCAACTCCTTCTTAAATAAGCCGAAATTCACAAAAATTTGAAAAGCAATTTTCGTGAATTTCGGCTTATTTCTCGGAGTTAAACACTTCTGTCCCAACCTCGTTTTTTTGTATGGAGATTATTTTTTTCTTTTCTTATACAACTGGATCAATGAATCGATGGCTAAGAAGATAATGACTAACGCGGCGATCGCATAGGTACAAATCCCTAAGATGGAGATGACATTGAAACGATCATCTGGTGCGGCTTGTACTAAAAGTGAGGCTCCTACGATCAATGCAGCAAGGATCACGCCGAAAACGATCCGATTGACCATGTTTTCTATACGACTTAATAGATCTTCTTGCTTTTTGATCTCTAAATTCACTTTTCCTTGCCCTGAGGTCCATATCTCAAGTAGATGATGCAGTTGTTGAGGAAGTTTCGGTGCAGTTTTCAATCCGCTTAATAAGTCTAATCCCGTTTTCTTCAACGTTTCTTCGATTTCTAAATGAGTGAAAAAATAATTCTGAGCAAATGGTGTGGCAATCTCCATCAATGACATTTCAGGATCTAACACACGAATCACACCTTCTAATGTACTAAAAGCTTTGAGTAATAGAGTGATATCGCGATCAAACTGTAAATTGTTTTGGTGGCAGATCACAACGATTTGAGTAAAGACCTCTTGGATCTCGATTTCTTCGATGGGAGAATCGGTATATTGTTCAAGAAAGGTAGCCAGTTCTTGATGGAAATTACTTTCATCAAAAGAACCTTCCTGTTGGCAAAGCCGTAAAACAGCCTTCTCAATACGATAATTATCTTTGGTGTATAACGCAATGACGGCTTCTGTCAAGCGTTGGCGAAGTGTCAGCGATAGTTGGCCCATCATGCCAAAATCAATATAGTTCAGCGTATAAGGGGCAGCTTGTTTCGTGACACGAGAAGTAGCTGTCACACTGATCGAATGAAATTCTTTTTGTCGTTTTTTTGTTTCGGTTGTTTGGTTGTGGCTCAACTCATCTGGGGTCAATAGATGGAATAAAATATTCCCAGGATGAGGATCTGCATGGAAAAAGCCATCATCGAATACTTGCTTCATAAAATTTTCGACTAATAATTTTGCGATGTTTTGTTTTAATTGCTGATTTTCATACCCTTCAATGAGTGGTGGTTCATCAGCTGTTATGTTCATTAAATGGTTTAAATTTTCTCCAGGCATTGCTTCCATCACGATCACTTTTTTCGAACAAAAAGCTTCATAGATTTTTGGACTGCGAATCTCTTGCCAATGGTCATTCTTTTCATAAAATAATACGCCATTCTTACTTTCTTTAAAAAAGTCCAATTCATTCGTCAACGAACGTCGTACTTCTTGCAGCACACCATTCAAATCTACTACGCTAGTTTCAGGAATGTATTTGATCAAAGGAAGAGCTCTTTCAAAAAGTTGCAGATCCAACATGATCTCTTCAGCAATATTTGGATGTTGGACTTTAACGACCACAGTGTCGCCATTTTTTAACTTTGCATGGTGTGCTTGACCCATAGAAGCTGAGGCAAAAGGAGCTTTGGTAAACTCTTCAAAAATATCTTCGATCAATAAGTCCAACTCTGATTCGATTGTTTTTTTTACGGTTAGATAGCTATCACTAGGGACACTATCCTGTAAGGTTTTGAACGTTTTTGTAAACTTAGTTGAAAGCAAGTCATCACGTACAGATAACATTTGACCGATTTTAATAAATGTTGGTCCTAATTCTTCGAAGGCAGTTTTCACCTGTTCAGGATTTTTTTGCTGGACAAAGTTAGGAACGACATTGTATTTGATAAATATTTTGATGATTTCTGCTAAACGGCTGCGAGAAGTTGATTTTGACATGTAACTCACTCCTTTCTATTATCATAACTGGAAAGGAAAAAAGGAACAACTAACTTGACGGTATATTTTACAATTCCTCAATCGGATTTTTCTAATCAGCAAATCATCACTATTAGACAAGAATCTAAAAAAAGTGAGGATCTATTTCTTGCATTTTTTCCTACGATTCAACACGAAACGCTTCTTTCACAACCATCTTTTTTGTGCTAGAATATGAAATAAATCACTGAATGATTTAGAATACAGGAGGACAATCTTTTGAAGATTACTTTACTATATGGCGGACGCAGTGAAGAACATGATGTTTCGATTCTTTCAGCGTTTTCAGTCTTGAATGCTATTTATTATGCGTATTATCAAGTGCAACTTATATTTATCAGTAAAGATGGTCAATGGGTCAAAGGACCATTGTTAACAGAAAAACCAGCCAGCAAAGATGAGTTGCATCTGACTTGGGATCCAAGTGGAAAAGTAACAGACGGCTTTACTGGAAAGGTGATCAATCCTGGAGAAATCAAAGAAGAAGGAACGATTGTTTTCCCAGTTCTGCATGGACCAAATGGAGAAGATGGCACGATCCAAGGATTTTTAGAAACATTGAATTTACCTTATGTGGGCGCGGGTGTGTTGACGAGTGCATGTGCTATGGACAAGATCATGACGAAGTACATTTTACAGGCCGGGGGAGTACCACAAGTTCCTTATGTCCCAGTATTGAAAAATCAATGGAAAGAAAATCCTAAAAAAGTTTTTGATCAATGTGAAGGCTCTTTACTTTATCCGATGTTCGTCAAACCTGCGAATATGGGATCAAGCGTAGGGATCTCCAAAGCGGAAAATCGGGAAGAATTACAAAATGCGTTAGCGACTGCATACCAATATGATTCACGTGCAATCGTTGAACAAGGGATCGAGGCTCGTGAGATCGAAGTCGCAGTCCTTGGAAATGAAGATGTACGCACCACGTTACCTGGTGAAGTAGTAAAAGATGTGGCTTTCTATGACTATGATGCAAAATACATCAATAATAAAATCGAAATGCAGATCCCTGCTGAAGTTCCAGAAGAAGTGTATCAAAAAGCACAGGAGTATGCGAAACTTGCCTATACGATGTTAGGCGGAAGTGGCTTGAGCCGTTGTGATTTCTTCTTAACAAATAAAAATGAGCTTTTCTTAAACGAATTGAATACAATGCCTGGATTTACTCAATTTAGTATGTATCCTCTACTATGGGAAAACATGGGCTTAAAATACGGAGATTTGATTGAAGAACTGATCCAACTAGGAATCAATCGCTTCAACCAACGCCAAAGTTTTTTTGAAGTAAATAAATAAAACCAGAATGAAGCTGGATCAAGTGTCAACTACGCTTGTTCTGGCTTTTATATGCGAAAAGGAAGGTTTTTATGAAATTAACGATACAAGAAATCGCACAAGCAGTCGGTAGTGGGAATGAGGAATCAGGTAAGATAACTGGAGTGGAATTTGATAGTCGTAAAATCAAAGCCGGTGATCTATTTGTTCCCTTAGCTGGAGCAAGGGACGGGCATGAATTTATTCAGCAAGCAATTGAACAAGGCGCTTCGGCTACGCTGTGGAGCAAAGAACTAGCAAAAGCTCCGCAAGAAATTCCAGTGATCATTGTAAAAGATACATTAGCAGCAATGCAAGATCTGGCAAAATACTATTTAGAGAAGGTTGGCGCGGATGTTATCGCGGTGACTGGGAGCAATGGCAAAACAACTACGAAAGATTTGACTGCATCGGTATTATCGCAAAAATTCCATACGTACAAGACACAAGGAAATTACAATAATAATATTGGTTTACCTTACACCATCTTGCATATGCCTGACGAAACAGAAAAAATCGTTTTAGAGATGGGGATGGATCATGCCAATGAGATCACTGCACTTTCTTTGTTAGCCCACCCTAAAGTTGCGGCAATCACGATGATCGGAGAAGCGCATATCGAAAACCTTGGTTCTCGAGAAGGAATCGCTAAAGCGAAGATGGAGATCGTAGATGGGCTTGCATCGGACGGTTTATTGATTATTCCAGAAGCAGAGCCGCTATTAAAACCACTCACAAAGAATTTGACACAACGTGTGCAAACATTTGGGATTGGTTCAGGAGATGTCGATGCCACTGTTGAAAAAGAAGAAAAGACAGAAACAAACTTTAAAGTAGCAAACGACCACTTTATGATCCCTCTTCCAGGTAGTTATAATGTGACCAATGCGCTGATTGCTTATACGGTAGGCCGCTTTTTTGGGTTATCTATTGAAGAAATCCGTCTTGGTTTAGCAAATGTCGCTGTGACACAAAACCGTACAGAATGGCTGACAGCAGGTAATGGTGCCTCCATTTTAAGTGATGTCTACAATGCCAATCCAACCGCCATGGGCCTGGTTCTGGATACTTTTGGTCAACTCCCTTCTGAAGGCAGACGAATCGCTGTGCTTGCAGACATGCTTGAGTTGGGACCAGATTCCTTGCAGATGCATGCAAGCATGAGTGAACATATCAAGCCCGATAAGTATGCTGTAGTCTTTTTGTATGGGCAACAAATGCGCGCACTGAAAGAAGCCTTAGAAAAACAATATCCCACATTATCAGTCGTTTATGTTGAAAAAGAAAAAGAAGAATTGATCAAAGCAATCAAAGAAGAATTGCACCCTGAGGATAGTATTCTATTAAAGGGAAGCAATAGTATGAAACTGAATGAGGTCGTTCAACAGCTATTGGAAATGAAATGATGAACTGTAAACTTGCAGAAAATGAAAAATCATGCTAAAATAACCTATTGCCGAAAGATGAAGAGAAATTGGACTGGTTTTATCATAATGTAAATTGCTAGAGCCAGATGTCATAATAATGATAAAGCTGAACGCGACCCGTTTGGCTTTTCTAATGCCTAAACTTCGCAAAGTGATTTTTCGGTGGTGCCACAGGGGCTAAGAATGGATAAAAACGTGCGTGGCCACTGTCAAAAAGAACCAAACACTTTGACCGAACAATCGACGGGGTAGCAAAAATTAAGCTACATCCTCAGTTAACAACCATATAGGAGGATTCATTTGAAATTTAAAGAACTAGAATTATCACCAGAATTATTGAAATCAGTAGAGCGTGCAGGCTTTGAAGAAGCAACACCAATCCAGTCAGAAACAATTCCTTTAGCATTGTCTGGAAAAGACGTGATCGGACAGGCACAAACAGGAACTGGTAAAACGGCTGCTTTTGGTTTGCCAATGTTAGAAAAAATCGATACAAATCGTAACGAACTACAAGGATTAGTTATTTCACCAACTCGTGAACTAGCAATCCAAACACAAGAAGAACTTTACCGTCTTGGCCGCGACAAACGCGTACGCGTGCAAGCTGTCTACGGTGGAGCAGATATCGGCCGTCAGATCCGTGGATTAAAAGATCGTCCACATATCGTTGTCGGTACACCAGGACGTATGTTAGACCACATCAACCGTCACACATTGAAATTAGGGACTGTTGAAACACTAGTATTAGACGAAGCAGACGAAATGCTGAACATGGGCTTCTTAGAAGATATCGAAAGTATCATCTCTAGAGTTCCTGACCAAAGACAAACATTATTGTTCTCAGCAACGATGCCTCCAGCGATCAAAAATATCGGCGTGAAATTCATGAAAGATCCAGTACACGTGAAAATCAAAACAAAAGAAATGACTGCTGATTTGATCGATCAATACTATGTACGTGCAAAAGAATATGAAAAATTTGACATCATGACTCGTTTGTTTGATGTACAATCACCTGAATTAACGATTGTTTTCGGGCGTACAAAACGACGTGTGGATGAATTAGCTCGTGGACTAGAAGCTCGTGGCTATCGAGCAGAAGGAATTCACGGAGATCTTTCACAACAAAAACGTATGAGTGTATTACGCTCATTCAAAAGCGGACATCTAGACATTTTAGTTGCGACAGACGTTGCGGCTCGTGGACTAGACATCTCAGGTGTGACGCACGTGTACAACTATGATATCCCTCAAGATCCAGAAAGCTATGTTCACCGTATCGGTCGTACAGGGCGTGCCGGAAAAGGCGGAATGTCAGTAACTTTTGTTACACCAAACGAGATGGATTATCTTCATGTCATTGAAAACTTAACGAAAAAACGTATGACTACATTGCGTCCTCCTACTGAAAAAGAAGCATTCAAAGGACAATTAGGCGCAGCGATTGAACAAATCGAAGCAAAACTGGAAGAAAATGGGTTAGATAAATATCTTCAAACAGCTGATAAGCTTTTAGAAGAATATTCTGCTCAAGATCTAGTAGCGTTGTTATTAAAAACAACAGCAAAAGATCCTTCAGACGCAGTCCCAGTTAAAATCACACCAGAACGTCCATTGCCTATGCAGAAAAAAGGCTATAACAAGAATGGTAAACGTGGTGGCGGCAATAACCGTAATCGCCGTGATAATGGGAATTATCGTGGAAACAAATCTAAAGGTGGATATAACAAAAACAGTAGCCACCAAAAAGATGGCGGTAAACGTCAAAACGATAAAAAACGTGGTTTTGTGATTCGCACAAATAATGATTAATAACAAAATGAAAGTTTCTCTTTTTTAAGAGAAGCTTTCATTTTTGTTATTTCTATACATATTGGTGGTAAAATAGCGAGAATTTGGTAGAATGAGAGTGTTCTAGAATTTTTGAAAAGAGAAAAGTATATGATAAAAGGAATTGGTATTGACGCAGTTGAATTACCTAGGATTGCGAAGATCATCAAAGAAAAACAAAAATTTATTGACCGTGTGCTAACGTCTAACGAAATCGCTCAATTTCGTGAATTGCCTTTTCATCGGCAAGTAGAATTTTTAGGTGGGCGATATGCTTGCAAAGAAGCATTTTCCAAAGCTTGGGGAACCGGCATTGGCAAAGTGACCTTTCAAGAAATCGAAATCTTAAAAAATGATGCAGGACAGCCCGTGGTGACAAAATCACCTTATAGTGGGAAAGTTTGGGTCAGTATCACGCATACGGATGAAGTCGCCTATGCACAAATTATTTTAGAAGAGTAGAAAGAAGGAAAAAATATGGTTGTCGCTTGGCACCGTCCTACAAGAGCAGTTATACATACAAAAGCTATTACTGAAAACGTGAAAAATGAAGTGGATCGATTACCTAAAGGGAAAGAATTATTTGCTGTTGTAAAAGCAAATGGTTATGGACATGGAGCAATCCAGACAGCTGAAGCTGCTGTTGCTGGCGGAGCTAGCGGTTTTTGTGTATCTAACCTTGATGAAGGAATCGAATTGAGAGAAGCCGGTTTTACACAGCCGATTCTAGTATTGAACATGATTCCAATCGATGCGCTGACATTAGCTGTTGCTCACGATCTATCCATTACTGTAGGAAACCAAGAATGGTTGAATGAGGCGGCAGAGTTCCTGTCTGATCGTGGAATAAACCATCCTCTTTCACTGCACCTAAAAGTAGATACTGGGATGGGCAGAATCGGCTTTACGACTCCAAAAGATGCCGTAAGCGCTGTGACGTTCATTCAGCATAGTTCTGTGCTACACTGGGAAGGAATCTATACCCATTTCTCAACAGCTGACCAAGCTGACGATACTTATTGGAAGCTACAACAAAAGAGATTTATCGAAATGATCGATGCAATGCCTGAATTACCGAGATATATCCATGTCAGCAATAGTGCCACAGCATTATGGCATGATGAACCAATCGGCAATATGATTCGTTTTGGGGTGGCGATGTATGGACTGAACCCTTCTGGTCATGCGTTGGCTGAAACATACCCTTTACAGCCTGCACTTGAATTAGTATCAGAGTTGATCCAAGTGAAACAATTGGCTAAAGGAGAAGGTATTGGTTATGGCAAGACCTATACGACTAGCGAAGCAGAGTGGATCGGAACGATCCCTATTGGTTATGCAGACGGTTGGTTGCGGAAAATGCAAGGATTTTCAGTTTTAGTAGAAGGAAATTTTTGTGAAATCGTTGGTCGTGTCTGTATGGATCAAATCATGGTGCGTTTACCTCACGAATTTTCTATTGGAACAAAAGTAACCTTGATCGGTAAGAATCATGGACAAGAAGTAACAATGCAAGCAGTGGCGGATCATATCGATACGATCCATTATGAAGTAGCCTGTGTACTAGGAACACGGATTCCTAGAGAATATCAAGATTAAGGAGAATCCTATGGTTAAAAGAGGAGATATTTATTTTGCTGATCTTTCTCCAGTCGTGGGATCAGAACAGGGCGGGACCCGTCCCGTCTTAGTCATTCAAAATAATTTAGGCAATCATTTTAGCCCTACGATTATTGTTGCGGCAATCACGGCAAAAATGGCAAAGCCTAAATTACCTACGCATATAGGGATCAAAGCAACGGGGACAGGAATTGAACGTGATTCCGTCATTTTGCTCGAGCAAATCAGAACAATCGACAAATCAAGACTGAAAGAAAAAGTCTGTCATTTGGATCGTGGGATCATGACAGATGTTGATCGTGCATTAAAAATCAGTGTAGGCATCGAAGCATTGGCGCCTGTCACTAAATAAAAGCATTACGCCTTTACATATAAAAGGATTGATGAAGCTCAGTCGTGCGTATGTTTTACCGAACGGATAAAATAAAAATAGAAGAACAAAAAGAAACCTAGATCCAAACACACGAGAAAGTGTCCTGAATCTAGGTTTCTTTGTTTACTTACTGCAAGATTGGCTTACCAACTTGCTTTTTTTACGCCAGGGATCAATCCTTGATGCGCTAATTCACGGAATTTGATCCGAGACATGCCAAACTTACGCATGTAGCCGCGTGGACGTCCATCGATCAAGTCACGATTTTTTAAGCGTTCCGGACGAGCGTCTAAAGGAAGTTGTCTTAGTCCTTCATAGTCCTTATTGGCTTTTAATTCTTGGCGTAAAGCGGCATAGCGCTCGATCGTAGCTTGTTGTTTTTTTACTTTGGCGATTTTTGATTTTTTTGCCATATTCTTTCCTCCATTTTTATAAATCGTAAAGGTTTCGTTTTCGGAAATGCAACTTTAACATAAACAGTAGATAAACGCAATTTATTTGAATTTATTCAAAATAAGGCGCATTTTTTGTCAAATGGAACGAGGGAACGTAAACTAAAAGTAAAAAGGGGTGCAAAGAAGATGGAAAGATTAGGGATTACAGGGTATGGACCAGCAATAGAAGTCTTTAAACGTATCACTGCGGAACCAAGGGAATTGACCGCAAATCATATTCGGGTAAAAATGAAAGCGTTCGGAATCAACCCTTATGATATTGCTTTGCGTTCAGGTAGCATGCAAGAAGTACGCAAATTGACGTTTCCTTATGTCTTAGGAAATGATGGTGCGGGAATCGTAACGGAAGTAGCAGCGGATGTTCAATCTTTTAAAGTGGGGGACCGAGTGGCAGTTCACCCAATATCAGGAGCGTATGGAGAAGAAATCGTCTTACCAGTGGGGAAAGCGGCTAAAATCCCAGAAAAAATGAGTTGGTCAGAAGCGGCAGCAATCGTCACACCGGGGATTACCGCCTACAATCTGATCAATCACCTGCTAGATCTTCAACCAACCGATACAGTAATGATTGAAGGGGCATCGGGAGCGGTAGGAACTAGCTTGATCCAATTACTTCATATAAGAGGAATCCGAACACTCGCCAGTGCTTCTAAAAAGAATGAAGAAAAGATACGTCAACTTGGAGTTTCTGATTTTTCTGCATATGACCAAGAAGATCCTGGGATAAAGTTCCAAAATCAGGCAGATACTGTGATCGATGCAACAAAAGGGAGCGTAAAAGGTGAATCTGGTATCCAAATCATGAAAGAGGGTGGAAGATACATCGCCTTGAATGATCTTCCTTCCCTAGAACTACGTCAAAAAAAGACAGGATTCTATGAACCTTTTATACCTAGAAAAGAATATCAGGACCAAGAAGCGTTTACTCACTTATTCAACGCATATCAAAATGGTGATTTTCATATTTTTGTGGGGAAAGAATTACCGGCTACGATAGAAAACGTGATTTGGGCACATCAACAATTAGAAGGGCACTCTACAACAGGCAAAATCATTTTGACTTTTGATTAAAATTTGCTGTTTTTAGGAATTTTATGAAAATTTGTTGATACCACCCTTAGACTTTTCATAATTCTAGTACTGTATGGCGTAAAAATATCTTTCTTCTTCAATAAATGATAAAGTAAAACATGTAAAATTTAATCATTCGTTCATTTATGCAGGAGTAGAATAGGACAATTTCAGCTATGTGTCAAAATTATTGCTGTTTTTGAAAAAAGAGAATTGAAAATTACATGATTTACATGGTAAAGTAATTCAGCTGAAAAAAAGAAAAAGGGGATATTTATGCGTTCAATCAAAAATACATTGAAGTTATACCTACTTGATTGGAAAAGGATTTTTAAAAATCCAATTGCAACAATTTTGATCATTGCGATTATGATTATCCCTTCATTGTATGCATGGTTCAATATCAAAGCATTATGGGACCCATATGGAAATACAGGGGAGCTGCCAATCGCTGTCTACAGTGCAGACAAGCCGGCAGAATTCCAAGGGAAAGAAATTGCAATTGGCAAAGAAGTCATCAAGTCACTTCATGACAATAAACAACTTGGATGGCAATTCGTTGATTCAAAAAAAGAATTAGAAGACGGTGTACGTTCAGGAGAATATTATGCAGGTATTTACCTGCCAGAAGATTTCTCTGAGGACTTATTGAGTTTTACAAGTGGCGACATCAATAAACCTAAAATCGAGTACACAGTGAACGAAAAGATCAATGCCATCGCTCCGAAAATCACAGATAAAGGAGCAACCGCGATCCAAACACAGATTTCAGATGAATTCATCAAGACAGCTAGTTCTACTTTGCTGAAAGTTTTCAATGAAATCGGCTATGACATTGATTCAAATCTTGTCAGCATCAACAAAGTAAAATCAATGATCCTGTCCACAGATGAAAATCTGGATACAATCGATGGGTATACGCAACAAGTACTTGACTTGCAAAAGCAACTACCAGACATCAAAGAAAAATTGAATAAAGCCAATGAATTCATCGATTATTTACCAAAAGTCGATGAGATGGGGCAAAAAGTCGTTGAATTAAACGGTAAAATGCCTCAGCTACAAGAGCAAGCGAAAATCATTTTAGACTTGCAACAAAAGATTCCGGAGATCCAGAATGCTGGAAAACAATTAGCTGAAATCGATGGAGACTTTTCATCGATCCAAGAAACGATGAACCAAGGAATCAATGAAGCGAAACAAGGCTTAACGATCATTCAACAAGTCCAAGATATTTTACCAGATGTCAAAAATCTGGAAGGGCAGGCCAATAACCTCGCTTCACAGACTAAAACTGGCGCAAATCAGCTAAAAGACGCGCTACCTGGTATTACCACAAGCGTCAAAACGACACTTGATTCGATTGGACAAGTAGCGACTACGACAAGTTCGTTAGCTTCAACAATCAATCAGGCAATATCGGACAATCAGCTCACAGATGATGAAAAACAAAAAATTGGTGAATTGTTAACGAATTTTGCCAATAGCATTCCAGAACAACAAAATGCGATTGATCAATTAGTATCGTTCCTAACAAAATTACAAGAAAATGCTGGGAATACAAAGCTACAAAACATTATTGATGCGTTAAATAACGCAAAACCTGTGTTAAGCATTCTGCAAGAACGCGTGACAGCATTAAATCAAGCGATTCAAAGTGGAAACATTGAAAATGTCAAAACATTATTAGGACAAGTTCAAGATGCTGCTAAAAACGTGAATAGTCTTGTATCGGCTATTGACCCAGCCCAAGCTAGTTCAACCGTTGAGTCTATCTTGAACCAAGTAATCAGTACGATCGAAACAGCACAAGGTGCATTAAGCAAAGCAGATCAAATCGACTTTGATTCATTGTTAAGTTCAACAAAAGCTACTGTGACGAATGCAGTAGCAATCTTAGAAAAATACCAAAAAGAAATGCCTGCTATCGGGCAAGAAATCCACGATGCCAATACCATGTTGAATGGCAATATGGCAACGATCGTTGATGGAATCAACAAAGGCGCAGACCTATACAACAATGATCTACCAGTACTAGCCAATAAACTAAATTTGGCTGCTGACTTCATTCAAAATGATTGGCCTACGTTGAAAAACGAAATTACCGGAACGATGTCGACAGTAAATGAAAAAATGCCTCAAGTGGAAACAGCTGTAAATGCCGCTGCTGACCTGATAACCAATGACTGGCCAAGTATCAAGGCAGGTATCCAAAAAGCCGCTGACGCGATCCGTAAAGGCGAACAAGAGGTAGATCTTGGAGAAGTAATCAAACTCTTGAAATTAGATGCAACAAAAGAGAGCGACTTCTTTACTAGTCCTGTAGAACTAAAAACCAATGCACTCTATCCAATCGCAAACAACGGTTCAGCAAGTACACCGTTTTATACAGCGTTATGTTTATGGGTCGGTGCGGTACTACTATCGAGTGTCGCTACAACAGATTATTATTTAGGGAAAAAAGATCGAAACAATTTTACAAAACGTGAACAATTTGTTGCCCGTATGTTGACATTCCTAACTATGGCGGTCGCACAAAGTTTGATCGTTACACTAGGAAATATCTTCTTATTAGGCGTAGATGTCCAAAATCCAGTTTACAGCGTCTTATTTGCTGTATTGATCGGCTTAGCCTTTATGATGATCGTCTATGTTTTAGCTGCCTTGTTCGACAATGTCGGGAAAGGATTAGCGATCATCATCTTAGTACTATCTATTTCCGGTGGTGGCGGGAACTACCCGATCCAAGTATCAGGGAAGTTCTTCCAAATGATCAATCCATTCTTGCCATTTACTCATGCGGTCAACCTATTGAGAGAATCAGCAGGAGGAATCTATTGGCCAAACGCCATCCCAGCCATTTGGATCATGATCGCACTATTCATAGTCTTTGGCATAGTAGGAACAGCCGCAGCACCATACGTACAAGAAAAAATGCTCAAATTCAAAGAAGCAGCACACAAGAGCCATATATTCCATTAGGCCGTTTCAACGCTGCTCTGCATCAAGTAATAAGCCCCGCCAGACGAAAATAGTTCCTCATATTTTTGTTTGGCGGGGCTTATTATCGTAGATGCAAGCGTTGAAACGCCGATTATCGGGGAAGATACAGGGACAGAGCAGATTGGAATTGTAGACCAGACGAAAATAGTTCCTCATATTTTTGTTTGGCGGGGCTTATTATCTATCGTAGATGCAAGCGTTGAAACGCCGATTATCGGGGAAGATACAGGGACAGAGCAGATTGGAATTGTAGGCCAGACGAAAATAGTTCCTCATAGTCTAAGAAACAGGGGCTTCGTTCAAAGAGTTGTTTCATGGATATTGATTATCAGAAACATGAAGAAAACTATTGGATTTCGAGCGAAGAAGACGGTAGTTTTCAGTTGCTTTTTCCAAATGTGATGAATGAAGAGTAGCCTAGTCATCTGTTTATTAAAAGTTAGCCATGTTACATATTTTAACAAGAAGGGTGTAACGATGTATATCAGCTGGGCGCTTTTCACTTTAAGGTACGATTGAAAAAAACTATTGATTTTTTTCTGCTTTTTTCCAATTATTTTTAATAAACTTTATTGACTTTTATATTTTGTGAGCGTACTATAACATCTTGTTTAATATAAAACTTCGATAATAATCATTTGAAGCAAATATGTGTGTAAAGGAGTAAAAAAATTGGATTACTTAAAAAGGTTGTTAGTAGGTAAGCCGTTAAAATCAGCTGACAACGATGACCAGAAATTGACTCGATTTGCGGCGCTTGCTCTGCTTTCATCAGATGCGCTATCTTCCATTGCGTATGGGACAGAACAGATCGTAGTGGTTTTAGTTGCATTGTCGACCGCAGCTATCTGGTATTCGTTACCAATTGCAGCATTTGTCATTATTTTATTGATTTCATTAACATTATCCTATCGTCAAATTATCCATGCCTATCCCCATGGTGGAGGCGCTTATGTCGTAAGTAGTGAGAACCTCGGTAAAAACGCAGGGTTGATCGCTGGTGGGTCGTTATTGATCGATTATATGTTGACGGTCGCAGTTTCCGTTTCAGCCGGTGCAGAAGCAATTACTTCGGCGATCCCAGCTCTATATGGGCATCAAGTGGGAATTTCTGTGGCAATCGTACTACTTTTGATGATGTTGAATTTACGCGGGTTAAGGGAGTCGGCTTCATTCTTGCTCTTCCCAGTGTATACGTTCATTATCGTCATCACGTTATTGATTGCTGTTGGTTTGTTTAATATATTAACAGGTGCGATGCCGTTACATGCAACAGCTTTACCAGGTGCTGCTGTACCAGGTGTGTCCATTGCCTTGATTTTACGAGCATTTTCTTCTGGTTCATCTTCACTGACAGGGGTTGAAGCAATTAGTAATGCTGTACCTTTCTTCAAGAAGCCACGGGCGAAAAACGCTGCTGGAACTTTGACGATGATGGCGTTGATTCTAGGCTTCTTCTTTGTAGGAATTACCTTTATCAACTATTGGTACGGAATTGTCCCTGAAAAGGAAGTAACTGTATTATCTCAAATCGGTCAAGCAGTTTTTGGTCATGGGATCTTATATTACATTTTACAATTTGCTACTGCGTTGATTTTAGCTGTAGCTGCGAATACTGGTTTCTCAGCTTTTCCTGTTCTAGCTTTTAACTTGGCAAAAGACAAATTCATGCCTCATATGTACCAAGATCGTGGAGATCGTTTAGGGTACTCTAATGGAATCATGACTTTAGCATTTGGATCAATCATCTTGCTATTCATTTTCCATGGTTCAACAGAGCGCTTGATTCCATTGTATTCAATCGGCGTATTTATTCCATTCGCGTTATCACAAACAGGGATGGTCATCAAATGGAAAAAAGAAGGCAAGAAGTGGTTAGGAAAATCAATTGCAAATATCGTAGGAGCATTTATCTCATACGCCATCATTGCAATTTTGTTTGTTTATCGTCTAGGCGATATCTGGCCGTTCTTTATCATTATGCCGATCGTCATTTTCATTTTCTATAAGATCCACGATCATTATAAAAAAGTAGCTGAGCAACTTCGTTTAGAAACGGATGCGAAATTACATGATTTCGATGGGAATACAGTACTTGTATTAGTCGGAAATGTGACTCGAGTAAATATCGGTGCGTTGAATTATGCGCGTTCAATCGGTGATTATGTTGTAGCGATGCACGTTTCCTTGGATGAAGATGTGGAGAAGGAAAAAGAGATCGAAGCCGAATTTAAAAAGCATTTTCCAGATGTTCGTTTCTCCGTAGTCCATTCGTCTTATCGTTCGATCGAAAATCCGATCATCCGCTATGTGGATCTTGTAAGTAAGAATGCTGCTAAACAAAACTATACAACGACTGTTTTGATTCCACAGTTTGTACCGAACCGTAGATGGCAAAATATCTTGCATAACCAAACAAGCTTGCGTTTACGTCTGCGTTTGTCATGGCGAGAAAATATCGTGATCAGTACGTATAGTTATCATTTGAAAAAATAATTGAAAAAAGTGTGGGGAAAGTAAAAAATACTTTCAGCCCACACTTTTTGTTTAGAAATATTTTATCCTTGATTATTCGATGTCTTCGCAGCTGGATCAAGTCGGCGTTCTAGGATTCCTAAGACCCAGTCGGTAATGATAGCCATCAAAGCAGTTGGCAACGCACCGGCTAGTATGATCGATGTACCATCTGTGGCATTGGTCCCACGAATGATGATATCCCCTAAGCCACCTGCACCAACGAAGGCACCAATAGCAGTGATCCCGATGGCTACGACTAAGGCATTTCTGATCCCAGCCATGATAACAGACACAGAAAGGGGAAGTTCGACCATAAATAGCCGTTGTGTAGCTGTCATCCCCATTCCTTTTCCAACATCAAGGATTCCTTTATCTACTTGGATCATCCCAGTGTAAGTATTTTTGATGATCGGTAATAGAGAATAAAGAAAGACGGTCACGATCACTACATTGACACCTAATCCAAGGCCAATCATCAAAATAGAGATCATTGCCAATGAAGGCACCGTTTGGATGATATTTGCCAAGCGAATCACCCAGTTAGCTAATTTTCGTTTGCGAGAAACCATGATCCCAATTGGAATCCCGATGACTGCTGCAAATAATACACCGTAGATCGAAATCAGAAAGTGGCGGATGAATTGTGAAAAGACATAGGCGCCGTTTTCTTGAAAATAAACGATGAATTGTTGAAACCAGTTCATATTTTCCATTACGCTCACTTCCCTTCAAAATAGTGATTTTCTTTTAAAAATCGTTCAGCTACAACAGAAGGTTCAACGAGATTGTTGTCTGCTTCATAGTTCAACTGCTGCATTTTTTCCGTACTGATGGTGTTGCCTAACTTATTCAATGCTTCTTCTAATCCAGGGGTATTCTTCAATACCTGATTGTCAACAACAGGAGCAGCATCATAAGGAGGGAAGAAGTTGCGATCATCTTCTAACATAACTAAGTCATAGCTTGCAATCCGTCCATCAGTGGAATAACCTAGAACGATATCCATTTTCCCGGCTTCTACAGCGTCGTAAACTAGACCGATCTGCATAGGCAGGATCGAGTCAAAAGAGAAGCCATAGGTTGTTTGAAATCCATCGTATCCATCTCCTTTACGAGTGATCCAAGAGGTATCTACACCAGCGACAAGTTGGTCAGCAACATTTTTTAAATCACTGACTTTTTTTAGATTGTATTTTTCAGCTGTATCTTTTCGCACAAGAAAAACGTAGGTGTTTTCAAAACCGTAAGAAGGGAACCATGTTTGATCGTATCGTTTTTCAAATTCTTGTTTCACGATAGCAAAAGCTTTCTTAGGATCTTTTTCTGGTGGCAAGTTCAAGGTAGTTGTTAAATCTGTTCCAGTGTAACGTGCTGCAGAGATAGAGGCATCGCCATTCATCATCGCTTGATGATTGATCGTGGTTGTCGCCAAGTTGTTGATGATAGCAGTATTTTTATCTGTATAGTGTTCCACCATCCCAGCAACTAAACTAGCTAAAATTTGCGCTTCAGAAGTAATCCCGCCGGTGATGGAGATCGTCTCTTCATCGGTGTTGCTGGCTAAACCAGGAAAAGAACAGCTTGCCAAAAGAAGAGCCGTGACCACAAGTAAGAGACTATTTAGTAATCGCTTCATTCGTCATTCTCCTCTCTTAAGGCAATAGGGGTAAGACGATTTTCTAATAGCCCTAGTAAGAAATCTGCCAGTAGTGCTAGGATCGTTACAGGAATTGTTCCAGCGAAGATCAAATCTGGCTGATAGTTATTCAAGCCACTAAAAATCAGATCACCTAAACCGCCAGCACCGATATAAGAGGCAAGCGTTGCCCAAGCGATGACATAAACGGCAGCTAAACGAATTCCTGCCATGATCGTTGGCATAGCAATCGGCAATTCTACAGAAATAATAGACTGGATATTTGTCATGCCCATCCCTTTTGCAACGTCACGATAGTTCCAGTCAACGTTTTTCATGCCAATAAACGTATTTCGCAAAATCGGTAGTAGAGAATAAATAAATAGTGCAATAATGGCCGGTGTTTTTCCGACACCAAAGAGAGGGATCATCAAAGCTAACAAAGCAAGAGAAGGGACCGTTTGTAGCGCACTAGTGATACCGATTACGATATTGGCGATTTTAGGCAGACGAGTCAATGCTACGCCAAGTGGTACAGCGACTGCGACCCCGAGAATCAAAGCTACAGCGGAGATGTAGATGTGTTCGATACTCTTGTTTAAAATTTCAGCGCCATATTGTTGAAAAAATTCAGTCATCAGTTACTCCTCCTTTGTGTCAACGGAGGTGGATGAACCAATCGCATTGGTGATCGAGTGTTCTTCTCCCCAGATGACATCATAGACGATATCCACCAGAGAAGCTCTTGTCAAAATACCTACGACTTTGTTGTTTTCATCCACAACAGGGACGTATTTCAATCCGCGTTTCAAGATCCGTTGTAAGGTATCACGTAGATAGGCGGATTCTTTTACATAAAAAACTTGTTTATTCAAAATATCACCGACACTTGATACTTTGCCACGTTTTTTATCTAGCGTTTCAACATCGATAAATCCTTTTAGAACATTTGAATTGTCTGTAACTAATAATGTATCGACACGTTTTTCCCGCATGAGTTTGATTGCTTCTTGTAATGATTTTTCAGGCGTGATCGTAATGGCTTTATTCAACATTACTTCGCCTACTCGTGTGGTGTCGGGTTTCGCTTGGAGTAGTCGATCTTCACCGATCAATTCTTCGACAAATTCATTTGCAGGATTGCGTAAAATGTTTTGAGGGGTGTCGTATTGGATTACTTTTCCTTCACTCATGATAGCGATCCGGCTCGCTAATTTGATGGCTTCATCCATATCATGGGTAACAAAAACAATCGTTTTCCCTAAACGTTCTTGCAGATCCTTGACTAAGTCTTGTAAAGAATCACGAGTAATGGGATCAAGTGCGCCAAATGGCTCGTCCATCAAGATGATATCTTGGTTAGCTGCAAGCGCTCTTACTACACCGATCCGCTGTTGTTGACCACCAGACAACTCATGAGGATAACGGTCAAGCATTTCACGTGGAAGTTCAACTAGGTCGATCATTTTTTCCGCAGTTTTATTGCGTTCTTCTTGGCTGACTTTCAGGAGTTTTTGCACGAGGGTGATATTCTCACGAATCGTCATATGAGGCATCAACCCGATACTTTGGATCACGTAACCGATTTGTCTGCGTAGCTCTACAGGATTGATATCTTGGATCGATTGACCATCGATCAATATTTTTCCTTTCGTCGGATCAGTCATTCGGTTGATCATCCGCATCGTCGTTGTTTTACCGCTTCCGCTGGTACCTATAAAGCAAATAAATTCACCTTTTTCGAACGAAAGATTGACATTATCGACGGCTATTTTTCCACCTTTGTAGATTTTTGATACATTTTGGAATTCAATCATGATGCCACCTCTTTTTCACTTTCTATAAAGACTGGTACTAATAATAGTATGCCTAAAATAACGTAGGAATACAAATGTTGCAGCTGTCATTTGTTCTTAGGTTTTTGCCAATCCGCTGGTAAAAATGGTAGAATGATGGGGCACAAGATAGAAAGTGAGTGACGATATGTTAACAACAGAAGATTTTGATTTTGACTTACCAGAAGAATTGATTGCTCAGACACCGTTAAAAGACCGTGACCAATCTCGTTTACTTGTTTTAGATCGAACAACAGGCGAAATGAAGGATAAACATTTTCATGATATCATTGAAGAATTAAATCCTGGTGATGCACTAGTAATGAATAATACGCGAGTGTTGCCAGCACGTCTATATGGAGAAAAGCCAGAAACAGGCGCACACTTGGAAGTTCTTCTTTTGACAAATACAGAAGGTGATACATGGGAAACGCTGATCAAACCAGCGAAACGTGCGAAAGTAGGCACACGGATTTCTTTTGGGGATGGCCGATTGCAAGCTGTGGTCAAAGAAGAATTAGAACATGGTGGCCGCATCATCACATTTGAGTACGAAGGGATTTTCTTAGAAATCCTTGAATCATTAGGTGAAATGCCTTTGCCGCCTTATATCAAGGAACGCTTAGAAGACCCAGATCGTTACCAAACCGTTTATGCTAAGGAGAACGGCTCGGCAGCAGCACCAACAGCAGGCTTGCATTTCACGAAAGAATTATTGGATGAAATCGAAGCAAAAGGGGTAGAACTAGTCTATCTTACGTTACATGTTGGTTTAGGAACGTTCAGACCTGTAAGTGTGGACAAAATCGAAGAGCATCACATGCACAGTGAATTTTATCGTCTAACGGAAGAAGCAGCTGAACGACTAAATCAAGTGCGTCAAAATGGCGGGAAAATCGTAGCCGTGGGGACAACATCTATTCGAACACTAGAAACGATCGGTACGAAATTTGATGGAGAAATCAAAGCGGATAGCGGTTGGACTGATATTTTTATTACACCAGGCTACCAATTTAAAATCGTTGAGGCGTTCTCGACTAACTTTCATTTACCAAAATCAACATTGGTCATGTTAGTTAGTGCGTTTGCTGGAAGAGAGCTGACGTTAGCGGCGTATCAACATGCAATTGATGAACGCTATCGTTTCTTTAGCTTTGGCGATGCAATGTTCGTGAAGTGATTTTAATAAAGAGCGTGAAGCAAAAAAACTCGAAATAATCAAAAAACAGTGGTCGCAGCAGAATTTCTCTGCTTGGATCACTGTTTTTTGATGTTGCTCAGTTTTCTGGCTGATCAACATATCTTTTTAAAGGAATAATATTTAACACTTTTTGTGCATTAGGATAAGTTGCTTGGATAGCGGTCAAAATCGATTGATTTTTCGGATGAACAACATTTCGAACGATTTTTTTCCTCCCCGCGGATTCGAAATAGATTTGATGAACATCCGCATCAGCAAAAATGATTTTTTTTCGTAACAACTCTCTTTGAAAAGGCGGTGCGACATGTCCCCAGTCGAAGAAATCAAGTTGTGTCTGTTGCTGATCAAAATGAATCTTTCGCTTTAATTCGTTTTCCGTCACACAATCGTCTGTAAAGATGAATTGTTTGAACAGATAGTGATTCCCCAATGAATCCGTTTTTTTGTCATATTGAATATAAATTTTACAGTCTAATAAATGCATCTTGCTTCCCCCTGAAGAAAAGATAGCACAAATTAGGGTGCAGAAATATCGATATTTTAGTTAATTTAAAAATTTTTTGAACAAAAAAGAGCCAAGCTCTCGATAAGCTCAGCTCTCTCGTATTCGGAAGGAATCGAATAAACAGAAATAAGTGTAACTTTCCATGATTCATGCAAAGTACGGTGTTGAATTTCTTCTTGATAAACAAAAAATCTTGTTTTCGTTACATCTTCAACAGTTGAAATGTTGAAACATCTCTTGTTCCTATTCAATTTTCAGACGTTCATGTTATTCATTTGTTACGTATCTTGTTACTTCTTGTTTTGGAGACTCGATCATCCAAACATCCATACGCATTCACTATTTATAAAGGTATACTTTACATGTAATCAGTGGTGAAACCTGTACTTCTAACAACTTTGTTTGCCTATTCTAATCTATCGAGAAATTCTTCTGTTTATTTGATGTTATCCTCCTTCCTTACACCCATATAATAGCATAGTTTGATAGCGTTTGCAAAAGAAAAGTATTTTTTTCTACCTATCTAATTTGGATACCATTAAGCGCTATACTTGAATGGATCAAAAAAAAGATGTTATAGTAAAATTAGTACCTTTTTTGTGCGTACAATATTAAAGGAGGAATAGGATGGACAAATACAAGCAGACGGTGAAAGAAGTAGAGCAGGAAACAAAGACAGATATTGAACAAGGACTGACGACGGGAGAAGCAGAAAAACGAAGTCAGCAGCAAGGAAAAAATCAATTTGATGAAGCACCAAAAGAATCGATCACAAAAAAATTTCTGCGGAGTTTATCTGATTTTACAACGATCATTTTACTTATAGCAGCAGTCATTTCGTTTTATACAGCGTTCGCAACAGAACATGGCGACTTATTTGAAGGTCTTTTGATCATTGCTATCGTCATCATTAACTCAGTGTTAGCGATCGTGCAAGAAGGAAATGCAGAAAAAGCGTTAGAGTCATTGCAAGATATGAACAAGCAGACGGCAACTGTTATCCGCGATGGCAAAGTAGAAAAAGTTGATGCAGAAAATCTGGTAGTAGGCGATGTCTTAGTTTTAGAATCGGGTTCTGCTATTGCCGCTGATGCTCGTTTAGTTGAAACATCACAGTTGCGAGTAGAAGAATCGGCACTGACAGGTGAAAGTGAAGAGGTCGAAAAAGAGGCAGATTACATCACTAAAGAAGATGAGTCGCTTGGCGATCAGTTGAATATGGTCTTTAAAGGATGTACTGTAGCGGCTGGTCGAGGAAAAGCAATCGTTACGGCTATTGGGATGGACACAGAAATGGGTAAGATCGCTGGTCTTTTGAATGACCATACAGCCCAAAAAACACCTTTACAAATACGGTTGAATCAACTAGGAAAACGGATCAGCATGATTGCACTAGCTGCTGCTGTATTGGTTTTTATTATCGGGGAACTTCAAGGTGAACCATTGCTTGAAATGTTTATGACGTCAGTTTCTTTAGCAGTAGCCGCTGTACCGGAAACATTGACCGTTATTGTTACGCTGACATTGGCATATGGTGTGCAGAAAATGGCTAAAAAGCACGCGATTATCCGTCAATTACCAGCAGTCGAGACCTTAGGGACAGCCAATGTCATCTGTTCGGATAAAACTGGTACATTGACCCAAAATAAAATGCGCGTTCGTCGTGTTTGGAGCAAAGAAGATGAAGTAACGGATATCGAGGACTCCATGACAAACAGCGCGATGGAAATCTTGAAAATGGCGGCGCTTTGTACCGACGTTACAGTAGAAAAAGAAAACGATGATCTTATCGTGAAAGGAAATCCGACTGAAGCGGCAATTGTACGTGCTGTAGAAGAAAATTATCATACAAAAGAGGAATTAGAAGAAAAATACCCACGAATTGATGAACTTCCATTTGATTCTGATCGTAAGATGATGACGACAGTCCATCAAATGGGGGAGAAATACATCTCAATTACTAAGGGAGCATTTGATGTTTTATCTGAACGCTTTACTTCAGGTGATGTGGAGCAAGCTACTGCTGTTAATGATCGTTTTGGTAAAAATGCGTTGCGTGTGATTGCGGTTGGCTATCGAACATATGACGAAGAGCCGCAAGAAATCACTTCTGAAGCGTTGGAAAACGATCTTCGCTTGATTGGTTTGATCGGGATGATCGACCCACCACGACCAGAAAGTAAAGGGGCAATCAAACGCGCGAAAAAAGCGGGCATCAAAACGGTGATGATCACAGGGGACCATGTCGTGACTGCCAGCGCCATTGCAAAAGAATTAGGGATCTTATCTCATCCATCGGAGGCGCTTTCTGGTTCTGAATTACAAGCATTGTCAGATGAAGAACTAGATGAACGGGTACAGGAGCTTTCGGTTTATGCTCGTGTGACTCCAGAAGATAAGATTCGTATCGTAAAATCATGGCAACGAACAGGTGCTGTAGTAGCAATGACTGGAGATGGGGTCAATGATGCTCCAGCTTTAAAGGCAAGTGATGTTGGCTGTGCGATGGGCATTGCAGGAACAGATGTTGCGCAGAGTGCTTCGGATATGATTTTGACAGATGATAATTTTGCTACGATCGTTGATGCGGTAAGTCAAGGACGCTCGGTTTATCAAAATATCCGTAAAGCAATCAATTTTCTATTGAGTTGTAATATTTCTGAGATTTTCATTGTGTTGATTGCGATGTTATTAGGTTGGGGAGCGCCATTCACGGCTGTTCAGTTGCTATTTGTCAATGTCGTAGCAGATGGATTGCCAGGATTCGCTTTAGGAAGAGAGCCTGCTGAGAAAGGGATCATGAATGAAGCACCGATTCCTAAAAATGAGGGGATATTTGCTCGTGGTCTGATGCAGAAGATCGCCATCAATGCGAGTGTTTTTACAGTCGTTACTTTATTTGGTTACTATTTAGGAACATTTGTAAATACGATCAGTCCATGGGTAGAAGCAAGTCAAGAAGTAGGGCAAACAGTTGCTTTCTTGGTATTGGCGTATTCGTCAATCTTACATGTCTTCAATGTGCGCAGTAGCCAGTCGATCTTCAAAGTGAACCTAGCAACGAATAAATCGTTACTAGAAATGGCTGTTCTATCGATCGTCATCACTACGGCAGTTGCATTATTACCATTTACGCAGACACTATTCAATTTAGTCCACATTAGTTTGAATCACTGGCTCTTAGTGGGATTATTATCGATCGTACCAATTGCGGTCGTCGAGTTGATCAAATTCCATCAATTACCAGAAGCAGAAGAAGAGGAAGAATGATAAATAAAAAAGGTTACTGCTTGGGGCAGTAACCTTTTTTATTTATCTAGAACGTTTAAACTTCTTTTGGTAGTTCATTATAAAATGCTGCTTTTGTTGCAGAGATATAAGGATTCAACCATAGATAACCGATTCCAAATGTTAACATCGCTAAAATGTGCCAGCCGATAAAGGTAAGATCCAACCAGAATAATTTTCCTTTATAGCCATCCATCAATTTACGACTTGCTGTGATCGTATCTAAGACGCCAGGTTTTTCTCCAGTATCTGTGACGATATCATAATAGATAAAGTAACTTTGAGAATAAGAATAACTTTTGATGATCCCAGGAATAACCAAAAGTAATGCCCACAAGGTAATAAAGATTGATGTTAAAAGTGCTAATAAAATGATCCCGCCGATGAACAAACCAGAAAATCCGCGAAAAGCATCTTTAAACGGTTCGATCTGTGTCTTAGTTCCACGTAAGAGATCTAAGTATGTCCAAGAGATCCCACTCATGAACAATGCACTGATGATAGAAGAGATGATCCCGCCACCACTACTTGCCCCACCACTGGTATTGTTTGCCGCCATATCTTGGACCGCTGTAGGATCACTATAGAAATTGACAAATAGCAAAGCAGTAGGGACAGCAATGATAAGGATAATAGCAATGGCAATCAATGTTGGAATCAGATTCAATAAGACTGCTTGCCCCCAACGACCTCTTAAACTGTCTTTTGCCTGTTGTTTCAGTTCTTTTGAAGATAACATATTTTTCACTCCTCTTTTAATTGATGTGAACAGTATAACAAAGAAGAACCATTTTGGCTTTTAAAAAAGTTAGGAGTTATTAAAAAAATTCAAAAAAGGGGTATTAAATAAAAATAGAATAAAGGAAGAGGTCTTGCAAAAAGTAGGTGAAACGATTATGATGGTGGGAGTTGTCATTGCGATTATTTTTAAAGAAAGTAGGGAATTGAATGTCACAACCTGCCATTCGTTATCGTTTAATCAAAAAAGAAAAACACACGGGTGCCCGTCTTGGTGAATTGATTACCCCTCATGGGACATTTCCCACACCAATGTTCATGCCTGTAGGTACATTAGCAACAGTAAAAACAATGTCACCGGAAGAGTTAAAAGCAATGGGTGCGGGGGTCATTTTAAGTAATACCTATCATTTGTGGCTACGTCCTGGCGAAGACCTAGTAGAAGAAGCTGGTGGCTTGCATAAATTTATGAATTGGGATCAGCCGATTTTAACTGATTCAGGAGGCTTCCAAGTCTTCTCATTAAGTGATATGCGAAACATCGAGGAAGAAGGCGTACATTTCAAAAACCATTTGAATGGTTCAAAAATGTTCCTATCTCCAGAAAAAGCAATCAATATCCAAAATAAACTTGGTTCAGACATCATGATGAGTTTTGATGAATGTCCTCCGTTTGATGAAAGTTATGACTATGTCAAAAAATCAGTGGAACGGACATCTCGTTGGGCAGAAAGAGGTTTGAAGGCACATGCCAATCCAGATCGACAAGGATTATTTGGAATCATCCAAGGAGCGGGCTTTGAAGACCTACGTCGCCAAAGTGCAAAAGACTTAGTCGGTATGGATTTCCCTGGTTATTCAATCGGCGGATTATCTGTTGGTGAACCTAAAGCAGAAATGAATCGAGTGTTAGAATTTACGACACCATTGATTCCAGAAAATAAACCGCGCTATCTAATGGGGGTTGGTGCAGCTGACTCATTGATCGATGGAGTGATCCGCGGTGTGGATATGTTCGATTGCGTGTTACCTACACGTATTGCTAGAAATGGAACATGTATGACGTCACAAGGTCGATTAGTTGTTAAAAACGCGCAATATGCACGTGATTTTCGTCCAATCGATGAAAAATGTGATTGCTATACATGTAAGAACTATACACGTGCGTATATACGTCATCTGATCAAATGTGATGAAACATTTGGTATCCGTTTGACTTCCTATCACAATCTATACTTCTTGTTGAATTTGATGAAACAAGTTCGTCAAGCGATTATGGATGATAACTTATTGGAATTTCGTGCAGCCTTTTTCGAAGAATATGGCTTTAATAAAGAAAATGCCAAAAGTTTCTAATATTTTTATCTAAATTTATGTAAAAAACTAGTGTCTAGCAGGTTTTTCTGCTAAAGTTGAGTTTGTAGATACATGTTAGCGAGGTGAAAAAAATGGGCTCATTACCAATGTTAGTGATGTTCGTGGTTATTTTAGGAATGTGGTTTTTTATGTCACGCTCACAAAAGAAACAACAACAAGAACGTCAAAGTTTGCTAGATAGTATGAAACAAGGCGATGAAGTAGTGACTATTGGCGGATTGCATGGTGTTGTTTCAGAAGTCGATAATGAAAAACGCACAGTTGTTTTAGACTGTGAAGGGATTTTCTTAGAGTACGATCGAGCAGCAATCAAGACGGTGAAACCTGGGACTGTCGTGGCAAACGATACTGTCGTTACACCAGTAGAAGAACCAGTTGAACCTAAAGATGCCGAAACAGCTGAAACAGTAGAAGTGAAAGAAGAAATCACTACCACTGTAGAAGAACCAGAGGATCACAAAGAAGTTAAATAAGCAGTTTCACAAAAAATTGTGAAAGAAGCACTTCGCCTTGAGTAAAAAGAGGTCAAGACAAAAGTCGTTTAGGTTTGAGAAATTGGAGAGAAAAACGAACAATATGCTTTTTTGTAGTGTCTGTTTTTCTTGAAATTTCCGAAAAACCTGACTTTTGGACTTTCGTTTATTCGAGATTCTGTAGCAAATCTGATGTTTAGATTTGTCTTATCGCGGAGGCAAGGCTTCTTAAATACAGCTTATTCGAGAGTGTAGGACGCAAGAGATTTTTTACTTGTGTCCTACACTTTTTTGTTAGAAAAAATAAGTTTGTTAATAGTTGAATAAGAGCATTTTGTGGGAATGTATACATAGAAAGTTGGAAACATCTAATGCATCTCCCTCTTTTATTGAATTGATAGGGATTTATACGTATTTTTAAAACTGTGAAAAAAATCACAAAAAAGTGTTTACATAAGAAAAGTTTTATTGTATGATGTGTATGTGAAATAATTAACAAATAACCAGGACCTAGTAGGAGGACTATAATGGCTAAAGTAATGGAAAAAGAACAACCAAAAACGATCGATGTCCAAGCAATGATCGATGAGTTAGCAACCAAAGCAAATGTCGCGTTAAAAGAAATGGAAAATTTTGATCAAGAAAAAGTGGACCATATCGTACATGAAATGGCAATGGCAGCCTTAGACCAACATATGCCCCTTGCCAAAATGGCAGTTGAAGAAACAGGCCGTGGGATCTATGAAGATAAAGCTATCAAAAATATGTATGCCTCTGAATACATTTGGAACAATATCAAACATGACAAAACAGTGGGTGTCATCAACGAAGATACCCAAAAAGGATTGATTGAGATTGCTGAACCAGTTGGTGTCGTTTGTGGGGTAACACCGACAACGAATCCTACTTCAACGACAATCTTCAAATCGATGATCGCTTTGAAAACAAGAAATCCGATCGTATTCGCATTCCATCCAAGTGCTCAAAAGTCTTCTGCTGAAGCAGCACGCGTAGTACGTGATGCAGCGATTGCAGCTGGTGCGCCAGAAAATTGCATCCAATGGATCGAACATCCATCAATTGATGCGACATCTGCGCTAATGAATCATCCGGGTATTGCAATTGTATTAGCAACTGGTGGAGCAGGCATGGTCAAATCAGCTTACTCAACAGGAAAACCAGCATTAGGCGTGGGACCTGGTAATGTACCTGCCTACATTGAAAAAACAGCAAAAATCAAACGTGCAGTAAATGATTTGATCGTTTCAAAAACATTTGACAACGGTATGATCTGTGCTTCTGAACAAGCAGTGATCGTTGACAAAGAAATTTATGCAGCTGTAAAAGCAGAATTCCAAGCACATCAAGTGTATTTCGTGAAACCTACAGAACTTTCACAATTAGAAGATGCAGTGATGAATGAAGGAAAATATGCAGTCAATCCAGCAATCGTTGGTCATTCTGCTGTAGAAATCGCAAAATTAGCAGGTATCAAAGTGCCTGAAGGAACAAAAATGTTAGTAGCGGAACTAGCAGGTGTTGGTGCAGATTATCCGTTATCTCGCGAAAAACTTTCACCAGTCTTAGCAATGGTCAAAGCAAATAGTACGGAACACGCTTTTGAATTATGTGAAGGAATGCTTAATTTGGGCGGATTAGGACATACAGCAGTTATTCACTCAGAAGATGAAGATCTACATGTGAAATTCGGTTTACGTATGAAAGCTTGCCGTATCTTAGTGAATACACCATCAGCAGAAGGCGGAATCGGAAATATTTACAATGAAATGATTCCATCTCTAACATTAGGCTGTGGTTCATATGGGAAGAACTCTGTATCTAGAAACGTCTCAGCGGTGAACTTAATCAATGTCAAAACTGTAGCGAAACGGAGAAATAATATGCAATGGTTCAAACTACCACCAAAAATCTTCTTTGAAAAGAACTCTTTGCTTTATTTAGAAAAAATGGAAAATGTGGAACGCGTGATGATCGTTTGTGATCCAGGTATGGTTCAGTTTGGTTATTGCGATACGGTTCGAGAAGTATTGGCACGTCGTAAGAATGATGTGAAAATCGAAGTCTTCTCAGATGTTGAACCAAACCCTTCAACAAATACCGTCTATGCGGGAACAAAACTAATGGCTGATTTCAAACCAGATACAGTGATCGCTTTAGGTGGAGGATCTGCAATGGATGCGGCTAAAGGCATGTGGATGTTCTATGAACACCCAGATACTTCTTTCTTTGGCGCAAAACAAAAATTCTTAGATATCCGTAAACGTACGTATAAAATCGATAAACCAGAAAAAACTCAATTTGTATGTATCCCGACAACTTCAGGAACGGGTTCAGAAGTGACACCATTTGCCGTTATCACAGACAGTGAAACACATGTGAAATATCCATTAGCTGATTATGCATTGACACCAGATGTGGCAATCGTTGACCCGCAGTTTGTAATGTCAGTTCCAGCATCAGTTACTGCAGATACAGGTATGGATGTGTTGACACATGCAATCGAATCTTATGTTTCAGTAATGGCCTCAGATTATACAAGAGGATTAAGTTTACAAGCAATCAAAATAGTCTTTGACTATTTAGAAAAATCAGTGAAAACACCAGATATGGAATCACGTGAAAAAATGCATAACGCTTCTACAATGGCTGGTATGGCGTTTGCGAATGCATTCCTAGGTATTTGTCACTCAGTCGCACATAAAATCGGTGGAGAATATGGTATCCCACATGGTCGTACGAATGCGATCTTGTTACCACATATCATCCGCTACAATGCAAAAGATCCACAAAAACATGCAATGTTCCCTAAATATGATTATTTCCGTGCAGATACAGATTACGCAGATATTGCAAAATTCTTGGGTCTAAAAGGAAATACAACGGAAGAACTAGTGGAAGCATTAGCAACAGCTGTTTATGAATTAGGACAAGCTGTAGGAATCGATATGAATTTGAAAGCACAAGGTGTGACACAAGAAATATTAGATTCAACAGTTGATCGTATGGCAGAACTTGCATACGAAGATCAATGTACGACAGCAAATCCAAAAGAACCGTTGATCAGCGAATTGAAACAAATCATTGTTGATGCGTATAACGGGTAATCAATAAGCAACCTAGTCAAATAAGAAAGTCTCTCAAATCAAAGGACGAATCCGAATAGATATCAAGTTTCTTACCTGATTTCTATTATGGAAAACCGTTTCTCGATTGAGAGGCTTTTTTATGTTTAGCACTCTTCTTACAATGACCGTTTTGCTATTTTCAATAAAGTTTTTTATAAGAAATAATAGTTTTAGAACACTGAGAACAGCATGCTAAACTAATAGTTACGATAGAAAATGAAAAGGAGAAATGATATGGCTACAGAACCGAACTATAAAAAAATAAATGAAGACAAACGAAAAGCAGAACTTAGCAAAAGAGAGGATGAGTTAAAAAGGCTAGAAAAATTAGAGCAACAGTTGTCAAGATACGGTGATAGTAAAATGGATCGAACCCTATACTTGAGACAGGAGATAAAGGCACTTAGAAATCCTGATCAAAGTATATCGCATAAGGCACTTCATGAAATAGAAGTCTCTAATTTAAAAGCAGAACGAACTATTTTAGAGAAGAAACTAGGTGGTAGGTATATTAATCCTAGTGAGGAAACAAATTGGATAAAAAAACTGAATATTGTGAATAAAAAAATAAAAGGAATCGACAACCAATATCTATATTTAAGTGAACAGACACCAAAAGATGAAATTTCAAAAGGGATCAGCCAGCTACTAGCAAGTGGAAGGCAGAAAAGAGACTATTATGGTAATGAGAACCAAAAAACGGATAAACTACTTACAGAAATATCTAAGTGTCAAGGAAATGTATTGGAGAAATTATACAACCGATTAGATAATATCGTAACTGAGGGTCAGAAGAAATTACTTAAAGATGTAGATCAACTTATTGATAATAATTTTATTGAAACAACTATTCCAGAGAAATCTTTTGAGAAAAATAAAACAGCCCAAAATATACTCAATAATGCAGAAAAATATAAGAAAAATTGTGTTGTAATGGTCAATAACTTTTACCAGCAAAACTATGTAGTAGCAGATGCACTAGAAGATTATGAAAAGAAGTTGAAGGGAAATAGAATGAAAAAGCCTGCTTCCGTTGATGTAATAAAATTTGTGTCACGACTTCAAAAAGCTGTTGAAGTAAGACAACAAACAAGTAAAGTAGAAATACCAGATAAAAATGATCAGAAAAAAGACCAGACATTTTATCAGGAAGTGCCGATTCCTAGTGGACAAGAAGCTACAAAAAATCAGGAAAGTTTTACACAAGCGTCAAATCCAAGTGTGAGTGGACGAGTTAGTTTAGTATCTAATGAATTTGATGCTAAAGAAACCTCGACAGACGTGGTAAAAGAAGCCGTAACTGTAAAAGTACCAGAGAGCAAGGGAACACCGACAGAAGTGAAGAAACAAGAGGCGCCTTCGAAAGAGAGTTACCCAAGGTATTCAACCGTTAACGGTCAGGTCATTAAGGATGAAACAGGCATATCCAAAAATTACAAAGAAATATTCGTATTGAATAACGGTATCTCCATCATTAAGGAAGAACTTGGGAAAGCTATAAAACAGCGAGAAGTATTCACAGATCGTGGGAAAACCCTTATAGGAAGGATACGTAATTTCTTTAGCAAAGGGACGATCAAACGGCTAGATAATACAATTAGTTCTTGCAAAGAAAAAATCGAAAGAAAGCAAAGCGAATTGGCACAGCTACAGAATCCAACAGATAGATCGAAGGAGAACCCACAGCAATCATTTGAACAGGTAACAGATCGATCAAAAGAAGTAAGCAAAGATAAAAGCAGCCACAAACCACAGGCGAAGTCTCGAACCAAGAAAGAAGTAGTAACAGAATTGGCATAACTAGCGGATCTCTAGCTGATCTAGAATGCAAGAGTCGCAGCCATACATATAATGTAATAGAACAAAACTTTAGAAAGGTCGGGAGGTGTCTTACTCCGAGAATAAGAAGAAATTCACAGAAATTGCTTTTCTGATTTTTTGTAAATTTTGGTTTGTTTTTCGGAAGAGTTGCGCTTCTGCTAGCTTCCTTTATTCATATTTAGAACGAGGTCGAGACAAAAGTCGTTTAGGTTTGAGAAATTGGAGAGAAAAACGAACAATACGTTTTTTGTATTGCTCGTTTTTTTAATTTCCGAAGGAGTTGCTTCTGCTCCCGCCGTTTATTCGAGAGTTAAATGAGATGGAAGAATCCTTGGGGGGTTACGAGAAAATCATGATGGAAAACCTCAAAATCATCTGCGGAAACTGTATTTTTTGTTGTCGGGAAATATCGTTCAAGCAATACAAAGATTCCATAGTAAGATAAAAAACGTTAGTAAATTATAAGGAGGAATGAGTATGTATGATTTGGCAGAGGAAAAAATAAAAAAAAGAATGAAAGAAATGGTATCTGAAATAAAGGATCTAAAGAAAGAAAAAGAAGAACTACAGGTAGAATTGGATACCTTAGCACGAACGAACCAATTAGTAGGGGCTGGCGAATATGAGAAACACCAAAAATTGACTATTGAAATCAGTCAGTTAGAAGAGATGCTAAAAAAATTGCAGAGTAAAGATACACTAATGAGGCATGAGACTTTTTACTCTATATTAGAAAAAGAAAAACAGTCTGAAATAGAAGCATTCCAAGTAACCGCAAATACAAATGATCCACTGACAAGAGAATATGGAAAAAAGAGACTGGCGGAAGTAAATAAGGAACTAGTTGAATTAAAAAAGTTTTTTAGTTATATCGATTTTCTAAAAGAAAAGAAACACAATCTTGAGATCATGGCAGTTGAAATAAAAGGTATGAATCGATTGAGGAAGGAACTGAGTTCTAAGTATCAAGCAGTATTGGATCTGTCTATAGTCGAATTATCTGATAGAGAACTCTCGCAAACGATTGGAAATTTAAGAAAAGAAAGCCCGCAAATACTAGATAAAATGATAGCGCTTAACTACAAGCTGGATGGCCTTAAAATTGAGGGGCTTGTCCCACTATCCAATTCAAAACTGCGAGCAAAACAGTCTGAAAATCCTGTAGAGAAAACACGAGAGGACGGTATCAATGAGATTAAAATGTATAAGAAAGAGTGTTGGATCGCCCAAAATAATCATGCAAAATATTATTCTTTTTTAGTTTCGCTTACTGCAGAGTATAAACAAATGGAGACTAAAAAATGAGTATCTCTGAAAAAAATAGACAGACAGCGACCGTGAAGAGAGTCATACATAATCTTAAAAGTGCTGACGAACGTAAAAGAGATCTTGTAGATTATCCATTCTATTTACCTATCATAGAGACATCCAATCCTGCTCTCACTGATTTTAAACAAAGAGTGGAGGATTATGACCACAATAAATTAGGTGTAAATAAAGAGAGTGACTCATCTACAAGGTTATCGATTATTTCTGAGGGATCATATGAAAGTGTAAGAGTTTTCGAAAATCAAGGGTCGACGACTAGCAAAATTCGTTCAGCTGACAGTCAGGTAGCCAGTGGTTCCGATTCTGAAAAGGGCATGAATTCAAAAGGATCTGGATTTGAAAAGAATATCGCCCTTTCAGGAATAGAGAAGTCACAACAACATATGGATGATCATAAGGAAGGTTCTAACTATGATGCAGTGGACAGTCGGTCCATTATTCTTGAAGATGATCTTAATGAAATTCGGGAACTAACCAAGCAAAAATTGGGGGAAATGACGGATAAGATAAACAATTTTTCTCATATGCTGAATGCAGTAGAAGAAGATATCAAGAAATCAGGGGAGAAGAATGCAAGCAAACTGTTGCTTAAAAAACAGGTTCTACAAGCTGATATTGAACTATATGAAGAATTAAAGGGAAGTTTCAAAACAAAATTAGAAAATTATCAAAAATCAGCTATCACAAAAGCTGCTCAAGTGAGAAGTCTTCAACCTACAAATGAAAATAAAAAAAGTAGAGAGAGGTAACAAGTAGGAATGTATATCCATTTTTTTGGAATCAGAGAGTCCAAAGTAATTAGTTAGAAGTAATCAAGTATAAGAATCTTGATGTATTTCTCGGAAAATTTGCGTTTAGGATGCCATTTATTCAAAAAAGAGTGTGTCGAGAAATTTGTCACACTCTTTTTCAATTTTATTGAAGCAATTTATCATTTATTTTTAGGCTGAATTCTTTTTTTAATAGAAATCCCTTTCAATTTTCGTCTAATTTGATTATAATTTCCTATATAGAAATAGGAGGAAGCGATATGGAAAAAAAGAAACCTTACGGTACGGTGCTGATCAAAGCATCGATTATTTTAGATTTTCTGGCTGAGCAACCAGACACTTCTTTACAAGAAATTGCGAAAGGCACAGATATGACACCATCGACAGTATTGAAAATTTTAGATACGTTGCTGCTGATTGGGTATGTCAATAAGAGTACAGAGAAAAATTATCGCTTAGGCGGGAAACTTGTGCGCTATGCCAATAAAAATATCGATCAGATCGATTTAGTCGAAATCACACGACCATATTTAGAAAAATTACAGGAAACGATTGACGAAACGATTCACTTAGGTGTGCTGGACAACGAGGAAATATTATACGTCAATAAACTAGATCCCAAAAACCAGACAATCAGAATGTCTTCTAAAATAGGGATCACAAGGCCTTTATATAGCTCGGCTATGGGGAAAGCCGTATTAGCTGAGTTCGCTGAACCGCAGTATGAAAAGTACGTGGAGTCACACCAATTGATCCCATATACAGAATATACAATAACGAATAGTTTGAAATTGAGAAAAGAACTTGATGAAGTAAAAATGACCCAGGTCGCTTTTGATGACGAAGAAGTCGAAAAGGATATTTTTTGTATCGGGGCTTCGATTGTCAAAGGAGAGGAAATCATCGGGGCTTTTAGCATTAGCATGCCTAAATATCGTTTGACACCTGAAGTAAAAGATAAAATCATCCAATCAATCAAACAAACGAAAGAAGAAATTGAAAAAACACTCAAAAAAAATTGAAAAAGCGTTTGCATTTTTTCGCCACTGTCGTATAATATGGATATAGATTTCCAAATTATAAAACTAAATTTCTTTATAGGAAACGGGTGGAAAAAATGAAAAAACTAGACATTTTGACACGTTTAAAAAAAGCTGGAGTAATCGCTGTTGTCCGTGGAGAGACGAAAGAAGAAGCGCTCAGTGCTTGCCAAGCAATAGTCAAAGGCGGGCTAAAAGGGCTTGAACTGACATTTACTGTCCCACAAGCAGATCAAGTGATCAAAGAATTGTTGTCGATCTACAAAGATCAAAAAGATGTGGTGATCGGTGCGGGAACGGTCTTAGATGCTGTAACGGCACGATTAGCTATTTTGGCAGGAGCTGAATATATTGTCAGTCCTTGTTTTGACAAAGAAACGGCTGAGTTATGTAATTTGTATCAGATACCTTACTTGCCAGGATGCATGACGATCGATGAAATGAAAACAGCACTTAAGAGTGGTGTGGATATCGTCAAATTATTTCCAGGTAGCGCCTATGGTCCTAGTATCGTTACTGCATTTAAAGCGCCAATGCCGCAACTCAATATCATGCCGACTGGTGGAGTCAGTTTAGATAATATGAAGGATTGGTTCGATGCCGGCGTGATCACTGTAGGTGTAGGAGGCAATTTATTGGCTCCTGCCGCAACAGGCGATTTTGCTAAAGTAACCGAAGTGGCTCAGCAATACGTCGCGAAATTACAAGAAATAAAGGGGTAGGTGCGATGGGGAAAGCAATCACATTAGGTGAAATCATGTTGCGTTTATCAACCGATCAGGGGAAAAGACTTGAAACCAGTGAAACTTTCCACGCGCATTACGGCGGTGGTGAAGCAAATGTGGCCATCTCATTAGCTAATTATGGACATGAGGTTGGTTTTGCTTCCAAGGTTCCTGACCATGCAATAGGGAAGGCCGTTAAAAAACATCTGCAAAGTTATGGTGTGGATACAACACATCTTTTATTCGGTGGTCCGCGGTTAGGTTCTTATTATATGGAAACTGGGGTTGGGGAACGAGCGGCTTCCGTTATTTATGACCGAGCGGGTTCGAGCTTTGCACTGATGGAAGAAAATGAATGGAACGGCAAACAGCTGTTCCAAGGAGCAGAGATCTTCCATATTTCGGGAATTACACCAGCGTTGTCACAAGCTTGGCGAGTCCTCACAAAGAAACTCATGCAAGAAGCGAAGAAAATGGGCTGCTTAGTCAGTTTTGATATCAATTATCGAGGAAAGCTTTGGACACCAAAAGAAGCAAGTGAAACAATCCAACAATTATTGCCGTATGTCGATATTTGTTCCGCTGGCGAACTAGATGCTCGTTATCTATTAGGTATCAAAGATGCTCCAGAAGAAGTGGAACAACCGTTGATTTATTATTACCAGAAAATGCAAGAAAAATATCCAAACATCAATGTTTTTTATTCGACGAAACGAAAAGTTCATTCCGCTAGTGACAATGAGTTACAAGGCACTTTATGGATGGATCATGGATATTTCGAATCACAAGTACATGAAATTACACCTATCGTGGACCGCGTGGGAGGTGGGGATGCTTTTGCCGGTGGGGTCTTACATGGCATTTTAGAAAAAAATACGCCACAAGAGATCATTGATTTTGCTACTGCTGCATCTGCTTTGAAACACACCGTCCATGGGGATTGTAACCAATTTGATCAATCAGAAGTCGCTCGCTTTTTAGCGTACGGCTCAGGAAAAATCGTAAGATAAAAAGGAGAAGATAGACATGCAAGAAATGGAAACACGTTATACACATAGCCCGGAAGATATTCGTCATTATTCAACAGAACAATTAAGAAAAGAATTTTTAGTGGAGAAAGTATTTGAACCTGGAAAAATCAGTTTGACTTATACCCACAATGACCGCATGATTTTTGGCGGAGTAACACCAACAGAAAAAGAATTAGAAATCACGCTTGATAAAGAATTAGGTGTTGAATATTTCTTGGAACGTCGTGAATTAGGGGTAATCAATATTGGTGGACCTGGATTCATCGAAATCGAAGGAAAGAAAGAAGACATGAAAAAGCAAGATGGCTATTACATCGGTAAAGAAACAAAACATGTCGTATTTTCTTCAAAAGATCCAGAAAATCCAGCAAAATTTTACATTAGTTCAGTACCAGCACACCATAAATATCCAAATGTCAAAATCAGCATCGATCAAGTGAAACCAATGGAAACAGGCGAAGGGTTGTCATTGAATGAACGCAAAATCTATCAATATATCCATCCAAATGTTTGCGAAAGCTGCCAGTTACAGATGGGTTACACTATTTTAGAGCCAGGTAGTTCTTGGAATACGATGCCATGTCATACACATGAACGCCGCATGGAAGCTTATGTTTATTTTGATTTTGCCAAAGAAGATACACGTGTTTTCCATATGATGGGTAAACCTGATGAAACAAAACACTTAGTAGTGGACAACGAGCAAGCAGTTATTTCTCCAAGCTGGTCGATTCACTCTGGTGTCGGAACAAGCAATTATTCATTTATTTGGGCAATGTGTGGAGAAAATATCACGTATACCGATATGGATATGGTACCAATGGATCAGTTGAAATAAGAAGGAGGATAAAAAATGGAATTTACAATGGATATGTTTCGTTTAGATGGAAAAGTAGCACTAGTAACTGGTGCTGTTTACGGAATTGGGTTTGAAATCGCTCGTTCACTGGCAGCAGCGGGGGCAACGATCGTGTTCAATAATTTGTCACAAGAATCAGTCGATGAAGGGGTAGCGCACTACAAAGAAGCCGGAATCGAAGCAAAAGGGTATGTTTGTGACGTAACAGACGAGCCTGCAGTTCAAGCAATGGTCAAACAAATCAAAGAAGAAGTTGGCTCTGTTGATATTTTGGTCAATAACGCTGGGATCATCAAGCGCACTCCGATGATCGAGATGGATGCGGCAGATTTCCGTCAAGTGATCAATGTGGATCTAAATGCACCCTTTATCGTATCAAAAGCGGTTATTCCGGATATGATCGAAAAGGGTGGCGGTAAAATCATCAATATTTGTTCAATGATGAGTGAATTAGGTCGTGAAACAGTTAGTGCTTATGCAGCTGCTAAAGGCGGCTTGAAGATGTTGACAAAGAATATTGCTTCTGAATATGGTCAATACAACATCCAATGTAATGGCATCGGCCCTGGCTACATCGCCACACCACAAACAGCACCTTTGAGAGAAAAGCAAGAAAATGGAGAACGTCATCCATTTGATCAATTCATCGTTGGACGTACACCAGCAGCACGTTGGGGTGAACCAGTCGATTTAGCTGGTCCATCTGTATTCTTAGCATCTAGCGCTTCTGATTTCGTCAATGGGCATATCCTTTATGTAGACGGCGGTATTCTAGCGTATATCGGGAAACAACCTTAAACAACGTGTGAGCTTAGAAGTAACAAAAAGAGGTCGGACAAAAGTGTTTAAAAAGAGGTTGGGACAGAAGGAGTTACTTCTGCTCCCACCGTTTATTCGGAGTTAGAGTCTGTGGCAAAACTGATTTTTAGTTTTGTCCCACGCTCTTTTTTTGTGATTTCTAGACCGAAGTGAGAAATTTCAAGAAACAAGAAAAAATCCACAAAAATCGAATTTACAATTTTTGTGGATTTCATTATGTTTTTCAGAGAGACTATTTCTGCCGTTTATTCGAGAGTCTGCAGCAAACTTGATTTTTAGATTTGTCCCACATTGATTTATTTACGATTTCCATATTTCGTCAAAGAGATCCCTCTTGCTTCGCACCAGTCTTTGGTAGCCCCCGTCAAGATAACTGGGTGATGATGCAGCTGATCAATTGTTTTTGCACCAACCATCGTAAATAACAAACGAAGTTCATCCTGCCAATCTTTGAGTAACTGTATAGTATCTTCTACGCCATTACTCATCAAGGAATTCAGTACGGTTCCTGATATTCCTACGGCTTGAGCGCCAAGACAGAGAGCTTTAAAGATATCAAAGGCATTTCGGATGCCGCCAGATGCTAATACCTCAACAGGATCTTTCGCTTCATTTGCTTCTAATAGTGAAGTAACCGTTGATTGCCCCCAATCAGCTAGATAGTTCAATTCTCTTTTAGAGCGACGTGCATTTTCAATCTGAGTGAAACTTGTGCCACTGCGACCACTGATATCGATTGTTTTGACGCCTAATGCAGCCAATTCGTCAATCGTTTCTCTGGTCATCCCAAAACCCACTTCTTTAACAATCAAAGGTACCGAGATTTCTTCTCTGATTGCTTGGATCAACTCTTTCCAATTTGAAAAATCACGATCACCTTCAGGCATGACCAACTCTTGGGGTGCATTTAGATGGATTTGTAAGGCATCTGCCTCAAAAAGTTCAATTGCTTGTTTCGCCTTGACGACCGAAGTACCCGCACCGACATTCGCTAAGATCTTTCCATTAGGATAAACGTCACGCATCACTTGATATGTCTCAGCTAATGTCGGATCTTTTAAAGCGGCACTCACTGAACCTGTCGCAATCATTAAGTCTGCTTCTTTAGCGATTGTTGCTAATTCGCGGTTGATTTTTTTGGTTTTTTCGCTTCCGCCAGTCATTGCATTGATATAAAAAGGATAATGCAAGTCTAAACCAGCCACGGAAGTATGAAGACTGACTTCTGAAACTGCAAGCTGCGGTAAAGCATTATGAACGATCCGTACAGTATCAAACTCATTTTTTTGTTTGTTATGGAAGGCTTTCGCTAATGAGACATGTTCATCTTTACGATTCATGCTTTTTCCTTTCTTTGATAGCTATAGACATGAAGAGGAAGTGGAGTGATCTCTGCGGCTTCCCACGCACTCATCAAAGGGAGAATACCTGATTTTTGATCAACGATCACGATCCCACAGTCGCCACCACCAGCACCTGATGATTTCGCTGCTCCCTCATATTCTTCTGCTAAACTGCATAATTTATTCAAAGCAGGTGTTTCGATCAGTACACCAGTGATCGCGGAAAGATCATGTAATAGCTCACGGTTTTTTCGGATCATTTGTTGGATCAGCGATACATTGTTCTCTTTGAATCCTTTGATCATTTCATTGACACATTCTGTACTAGCTTGTAAAAATTGTTGATAAGCGGTCATTTTATCTGTTCGTGACCGATGGACTTGGTCTACTAGATCAGAAGTGGACGCTGGACTGCCAGTCCAACCAATCAATAAACGTAAATCTTTAGGAGTACAAAGCGACTCGATTGAAAGTCCTGGCCAATCCATCGCTAAGAGTTCACTGATGGAATAATTTTTTTCTTGTTGCTGGAGCCAACGATGATCAAAAGTGGAAAAAGCGATCCAACCACCATAACAACTTGCGGCGATATCACCGCATGAGCCGTTATCTTGAACGGCCAAATTTGCTAAAGCAGCAATTTTGAATATCTCCAATTGTGTTAGATTCAAGGCGTAAAAAATATTTAGTGCCTTAACTGTCGCAACAGTAACTGCACCACTAGAACCCAACCCATATTTGCGACCATTGGAACTATCGAGTTCACTTGTTACTTTCAAGTCATAGAAGGAAAGTAAGATATTGTTTTCTTGTGCATATTTCTCAGTCAAGCGGATGGCTGCGAGAATATAATGAAATGGATTTTCACGAATATCTAGGACTAACTCGCCATGACGCCGTGTCCAACGAACCGGCATTCCGCTATATTGAGCAGATTGGATACTGCCGACTTTTCGTGCGGCTTCTACGGTGACTGTCACAAATTGATCTACAGCAACGATGATTGCTGGATGACCGGTTTCAACAACTGCATATTCTCCAGCAATATAAAGTTTTCCTGGAGCAGATACTTCAATCATAAAAATCTCCCTTTATTCAATAATCTTGATTCCTGGACCAGCATGAGCCGTAATGACTTGCTGCGGGCTAAATAAATCGCTAAATGCTTGGCGCACAATCTCTTCTTGTTTCTTTTCAACTAACACTTTCACATTTGGACCAGCATCCATTGTAAAGTAGCAAGGAATCCCTTCATTTCGTAAAGTACGGACGGCTTGCATCGCCTTTAGGCTATCAGCTGACCAATAAGTAAATGGAGGGAGAGCGGCTAATGTCGTGCCATGCATCTTCAATGCGTTTCTTTCCATCGTTTCTCCCAGTGCTTGAAAATCTTTTGTGTGAATTGCTTGTTTTAATTGATAAAGATCAGCTTCGACAGTATCTAGCCAACCTTGATAAAAACTGGAAGTTGCTACAGTACGACGCATACCATCTCTGCTAGAGACATCTTTTTTTTGATCGTTGAGAAGCACAAAGACCATAGCTAACTCTTCTTCAAAATTATTTGAGGGTACGGGTTGAGCGTAGGAACTTTCATCATCATGCCCCTTTTCCCATTCGACAAAGCCGCCGAAGATGCTGCGACAAGCAGAGCCAGAACCACGTCTAGCCAGTCTGGACAATTCTTTGTCATCTAAGCCTAAGTGCAATGCTTCATTACACGCACCAGCTAATGCAGCTAGCCCACTAGCAGAAGAAGCTAATCCAGCAGCAGTGGGAACGAAATTTCGACTCGTAATAGTTGCTTTATAGGCTATTCCTGCTTTTTTTCTAGCTAAATCTAAAAATGCACTTATTTTTTTTGTGGCTTTTTCATCTTGTAACTGATCGTCTAAGTAAAAACGATCTTCTGTAAATTCCTCAGAGAAGAGGACTTCAGTTTCTGTATAAAACGCATCAAGTGTCAATGACAAACTATTATTCATTGGGAGGATCAGCGTTTCATTTTTTTTCCCCCAATACTTGATTAGCGCAATATTCGTATACGCACGTGCTTTTCCTTTAAACATAGGTATGTACTCCTAATCCTTGAATCCAAGTTGCAGCAGCACCTGCTTGAAGAAGTGCATCGCTGATTTCTTGGGCTTTTGTTTTTGTTTGAGTAAGAGCAATCATACAACCGCCTCTGCCGCCACCTGTTAATTTGGCACCTAGCGCACCAGCGTCTTTTGCCGTCTCAATCAACAAATCTAAAAAGTCATTACTGATGGTCAAGCTTTTTAAGAGTTCTTGTGCTTCGTTCATTGCTTGAGCGAGGTGCAGCGGATCATTTTCGATGATTGCTTTTTTTGATTGCCTTGTTAAGTATCCTAGTTGTTGGATTTTTTGTCCAGTTTTCTGTTGATCTTTTTCAAATAGATGAGCGACATCTTTCACTGCTTCACGTGTTTGTCCCTTGATGCCTGTGTCAGCTACGATTAAAAAAGCATCGATATTCAAAGAAAAATAATCAAAGGGATGACCTTTGACAAAATAGATGGGTTCTAAACTACTTGTTGCAGCAGCATCGATTCCACTAGGATTCCCATGAGCGATTTTTTCTGATATTTGCACATTTCTTAGTAGCTGTTCGCGAGAAAGAGGTTGGGCAAGATAGTCATAAAAGGCACGTGTGACAGCAGTTGCTACGGCTGCACTAGATCCCATCCCACGCTCGGCGGGAATCGTACTATCGATCGTTAATTGAAAATTTGTACTGATGTGCTGTTCTTTTTTTAAACTAGCTACTAATTGTTTGATATTTTTCAACGTATGAGGAGCGCTAGTCAATTTTCCTGTATAATAAGAAGAAACCAATTGATCGGCTGACGAAAAAGGTAGCTCTTCAAAAGAAGCAGTCGCTTTAGTCGCGTAAAAAGGAAAAGCAATGGCTGGTTCGCCGTAGACGACTGCATGCTCTCCCATCAAAATGATTTTCCCATTTGATTCTCCTTGGCCATAGTTTGCCATAATCTAACTCCTTCTATATGTTACGCTAACTTTTTGAGCAAAAAATAAAGCGCCGTGTATCATTTGCGCTATCGAATGATTTTTTACATGTAAGTTCAAAAAAACAATCCATCTTTATTTTACTAAATCCAACGCAGAAGTAAAATAAAGAATACGTTTTTCCGCAAAAAAACATTTTTTTCTTAAGAAATTTTTGGGTTTTTAATTTAGTGAAAAGGGGAGATTTCTATTTGACACTACCAGATATTGGGGGTATATTTAGAAAGAATTGGAAAAAGACACTATATTTAGTGATGAAGTGAGTTGGAGGTAAATGAGCGTGATCGTTTTAGCAGGTACGATTGGTGCCGGTAAATCAAGTTTAACAGAAATGATGGCTGAACGCTTGGGCAGTCAAGCTTTTTATGAATCAATCGATGATAATGAAGTACTACCCTTATTTTATGCCAATCCTGAGCAGTACGCATTTTTGCTACAAATATATTTTTTGAATAAACGTTTTGCAAGTATCAAGCAAGCAATGGAAGAAGATAACAATGTTTTGGATCGTTCTATTTATGAAGATTCATTGCTGTTCCACCTAAATGCAGATCTAGGTAGAGCAACGGAGACTGAAGTTCGCGTCTATGATGAATTGCTTGAAAATATGATGGAAGAACTTCCATATGCTGCACACAAAAAGCATCCTGATCTACTCGTTCACATTCGAGTGTCGTTTGAGACGATGCTTGAACGGATCGAAAAAAGAGGACGTTCATATGAGCAACTTTCTTTTGACCCTACATTATATGACTATTACAAAGAATTGAACCGTCGTTATGATCAGTGGTATGAGGAGTATAAAGAAAGCCCTAAAATCCAGATCGATGGGGATCAGTTTAATTTCGTGGAAGATCCTGAAGCTAAAGAGGCGGTATTGAAAATAATCGAAGAGAAACTAGCAGAAATTCGAAACGAAGTCACTGTTTCTTAATTTTTTTTCATAGAAATGATAGAATGAGGTCGAGACAAAAGTCGTTTAGGTTTGAGAAATTGGAGAGAAGAACGAGGTTGGGACAGAAGTGTTTAACTCCGAGAAATAAGAAGAAATTCACGAAAATTGCTTTTCAAATTTTTGTGAATTTCGGCTTATTTAAGAAGGAGTTGCTTCTGCTCCCACCATTTATTCGTTTTTAAAGAATGGGACAAAAGTGTTTCTTACTTTTGTCCCATGCTCGTTTTTTTTGAAATTTCTGAAAAACTTGGCTTTTGGACGCCGTCTATTCAGAATTAGAGTCTGTAGTAAAACTGTTTTTTAGATTTGTCCCACATTCATTTTTGTGTACAAGTAAAGGGGGAGCTAAAGTGAGAGAAAAAATTTTTTTTAACCACGATCAAAATTTTTGGATGAATGTCCCAAGTGATGATGCCATCGCGGTTAAAAATCTAAAAGAAGAGTATGGGATAAGTGATGAAATGCTGACTTACTCACTCGATAAAAATGAACGAGCACGTGTAGAATATGATAGCTTAGATGATGCGCTATTGTTAGTAACAAATGTTCCGCATCAACAAAAAATCGAAAATCATTATGAGACTAGTCCAGTAGCGTTTATTTTAAAAGATGGAGGGCTGTTTACCTTTACGACTAAAAATACGGAGTATGTTATCCGTTTGCTCAATGCTCTGCTAGAAAGAGACTCAGAAGTTTCTGTTTATAGCTTGCTATTTAGAACGTTATTTCTGATTTCAGGTTCTTTCTTCCCACTTATTGAAGAGGTTAACAGTGAACGTCAACGATTGAATATGCGACTGCGAGAAAAAACAACAAATAAAAATCTGTTGGCTTTATCTGACTTAGAAGTCGGTTTGGTCTATCTAGTCACTGGGACAAAGCAAAATGTCGTTTTACTTGAGCAAATCAAAGCTCTCGCTATTTTTCGGAAATTAACAGAGAAAGAAAAAGAACAGTTGGATGACGCACTCATTGAAGCCAAACAGGCAGTTGAGATGACTAATTTAGCTTCTCAAATTTTAGACCAGTTATCAGGAACTTATAATAATCTATTGAATAATAATTTGAATGATACGATGAAATTTCTAACTGTCTGGTCATTGATTTTAACGGTGCCGACCATCGTTACCGGATTTTTTGGGATGAATTTACAATTACCCTTTACACATTCCGTCTTTGGATGGGGCATCGCCTTGATCATCAGCTTACTTTTATCGATCTGGATGTTAGTGGCATTATGGCGAAGAATCCGCTGAACTTGAAATAGTGAAAGAATGCTGTCGGAAGTTATTCGAAAGTGAAACAACAGAAAAGAATTGCTGGGAAAATCGTGAATGGATGTTTAAAAATTATTCCTACAAAAAGAGATCGAGACAAAAGTTGTTTAGGTTTGAGAAATTGGATAAAAAAGCGAACAATACGTTTTTTGTATTGCTCGCTTTTTTTGAAATTTCCGAAAAACCTGACTTTTGGACGCCGTTTATTTGAGAGAGGCTGGGACAGAAGTGTTTAACTCCGAGAAATAAGAAGAAATGAACGAAAATTGCTTTTCAAATTTTTTTGAATTTCGGCTTATTTCCGAAGGAGTTGCTTCTGCTCCAGCCGTTTATTCGAGAGTCTGTAGCAAACCTGATTTTTAGATTTGTCCCAGACTTTAGGTTGGAATGTCTTTCCTAGTTGCTTTGCTTTTTTAGTTTAAACGGAATAATGTATCTGCCTGATCAGGGGCCCAAGTCGTATCACCATAATTAACATGTGTTTGTAATGTTACGTACAGTTTCCCTTGGTAAACCACTTTTTCATGTTTTGTATAAAGCTGTGGAGAAGCGAATGTTCCTAAGATCCATTGTCTGCCTTCCGTTTCTGTGCCACCTTCTTCCTTTTTATCTGTGGTCACAGTTAAAACATTGCTGGTATCAGAAACTTCATTAGAATTACTGATTGCCTTGACTGTATAAGTATAAGTTGTATTCGCTTTTAAGTTCGTATCATCAAACGTTGTTTTTGTAGTTGAACCAATTAGAGAACCATTGCGGTAAATATCATATTGCTTGATTCCTTGCGTATGAGAAGAACGTCCCCACATAAGTGAAACACTTGAACTAGTGGTTCCCATCGAATGCAGGCTTTTAGGTGCAGTTGGTTTTTCTTGACTTGTTTGGGATAACGTCGTCACTGAAATAGCTGTTTTAGGTGAAGTTAAGCCATTTTGTCCAACCGCTTCGATCTCATAACGATAAGTAGTTTTTTCTTTAAGCTTACTATCTGCAAACTCAGCATTGGCTGTATTACCGATAAATGCGCCATTTCGATAAACATTATAAGAAGCCGTATTTGCTTGACCGTTCCAAGTTAGTGCGACAGAACTTGCTGTCACATTAGCTGTGCGGACATTTTGTGGCGCAGATGGTGCTACTGGAATACCAGCTTCGCCTTTTACATTGACATCGATCACGTTATAAAAGGCATTTGGTGTATCTGCAACATCCCAGACCGCTAAGATCACATGGTAACCTAAGCGATTGCTTGGAATAGTAATGTTATGTTTTGGATTATTTGTTGCTGCCGAGCCATTGTGGTTGATCGTACCAATCAACTCAAAATCACCGCGATCTAAAGAATCATTTGGATTCCAATCAGCTTTTGTCATGTAATAATGCCATTTAGATGTTGCATGTGAAGCTGTATAACGCCATGTGATGTTCATAGCGCCTTGTTTCACTTCTTGTTTTGTCCAACGACTCGCTGTTTGATTGTCCAAGACAAAATCACCGATTTGGCCCAAGCCACCTTCCGCAGAGGCAATCCGTCCATCCGCAGGACCAACTTGTGGAAATCCTTTTTTTGCTTCAAGTGATTGAGGGTTTGTAATAACTGCTCCGTATTTTTCCCAAGCAGCGGAATACCCAATCGTATTTCGTTCAATAGCCCCTTGATAACCTCGACTAGGTGGTGATTCCACATACCCGTGAGCAGAAGCAGAAATTTGGTTGATCATTAGGCTACCGAAAAGAGCTGTAGAGCAGAATAGAGTGGCTAAAAGTTGTTTTTTCATCGTATTCCTCCAAAATTTTTTATTTTTTTGATAACGACCATCTCAATTTACAATCAGTTTTAAATTAAAATAATTGTTATTTGAATATAGAATATCAAAAATGGAAACGTTGTCCTAATCAATAATTACCTAGTGCTAGGTAATTTTAGTTTCCTATATGAAGGTTAGAATTTAGAATCAATTTTATTTTAGAAATAACATTTATGTAAAGTTTGTGCTAAGGATGCAACAGACGGCTATCAAAATGAAAACCAATCACTTATAAGAATTTCATTGACAAAGTAACAAGGATTTGCTATACTATTTAAGTTGAGAAATAAAAGCAGAAGCACCCGCTTCTCGCCTTAGTTGACACAGTCACTGGGCTAGATAGTTTTCATCTACTTGGTTAGGTGAATGACGTGCGGGTTCTGTAAGAGAACTCGTTTTTTTATTGCCGTTTATCCGGCAAGCTTTTCTTTCTCTCATAATATTTGGAGGTGAATGACCATAGCAAAGGATATGATGGTTAACGACGGCATTCGTGCGCGTGAGTTACGATTGATCGGTTCAGATGGTGAGCAATTAGGAGTTAAAACAAAAGCAGAAGCATTGAAGATTGCAGAACAAGCAAATTTAGATCTTGTGTTAGTTGCACCAGGTGCGAAACCACCAGTTGCGCGAATCATGGACTACGGGAAATACCGTTTCGAGCAACAAAAGAAAGACCGCGAGGCGCGTAAAAAACAAAAAGTGATCAATGTAAAAGAAGTTCGTTTAAGTCCAACAATCGATTTGAATGACTTCAATACAAAACTTCGTAATGCACGTAAGTTCTTAGAGAAGGGCGATAAAGTAAAAGCTTCTATCCGCTTCAAAGGCCGTGCCATTACCCATAAAGAAATTGGTCAAAAAGTCTTAGATCGCTTAGCTGAAGAAACTGCTGATATTGCAACAGTGGAACAAAAAGCGAAAATGGACGGACGCAGCATGTTCTTGACGCTGGCACCGAAAAACGACAGTAAGTAATTTGAATGACTAACTGGCTGTTGGACAGTCGATAGTCGGATAACGAAAGATTTTGAGGAGGAAATATAGTCATGCCAAAACAAAAAACACACCGCGGATCAGCAAAACGTTTCAAACGTACTGGTAAAGGCGGATTAAAACGTTTCCGTGCGTTTACAAGTCACCGTTTCCACGGTAAAACTAAAAAACAACGCCGTCAATTGCGTAAAGCAAGCATGGTTTCTAGTGGCGATTTCAAACGTATTCGTCAACAACTAGCAAAAATGAAATAAAAAACACAAACAAACGAAATTTGAAGATTTATTTTTATTAGGAGGAATTATACATGGCACGTGTTAAAGGTGGAACAGTAACTCGTAAACGTCGTAAAAGAATGCTAAAACTAGCAAAAGGTTACTACGGTTCAAAACACACTTTATTTAAAACAGCAAAAGAACAAGTAATGAATTCATACAACTACGCATATCGCGATCGTCGTCAAAAGAAACGCGACTTCCGTAAATTGTGGATCGCTCGTATCAACGCAGCAGCTCGTATGAATGGCTTGAGCTACTCAAAATTGATGCACGGTTTGAAATTAGCTGAAATCGACATCAACCGTAAAATGTTAGCTGACTTGGCTGTCAACGATGCAGCAGCATTTACTGCATTAGCTGACCAAGCAAAAGACGCTTTAAGCAAATAAGCTTATAAAGCTATATAGCAAAGTGTCCCCACTCTTATGGAGTGGGGTTTTTTGTTTTGCAAAAAAAGTGTTGCAACCTATTAAAAAATGTAACAGAGATCATATTGCTCTAAGATGGTTAGATATACCTTATTTTTTATGCCCATTCTACCTGTATTTGTGAAACGCCTTCAACAGATAAGGGATAGAGAATACAGACAGCTATGGGTATTTTCTATTTAGGTATACGAAAATTTTTTGTAGTAACTTTTTTTTCAATAGCAAGACTATCAATATTTATATACTTACTCATTTATATTGATAGTTTATGCAAAAAAATAAATGATACACTTTTTTTGCTAGAGGATATAGAAAAATAAGGTGAGGATAGATCTTATCAAAGAAAGGGAGGATAGATGTACAGAGTAATTCTTTAATGTTGGTATAAAATGGAGGCGGTTAATAATGGTTCGTATCCTAACAGACCTCCAATTTATAAGAAAGTAAATGAATGATTTTGAATAATTTAAAGGAAAAATCACCATTTTCTTTTTGCATTCGTTCTTATTAAGCATCCCCCAATGCGCAAGAAACCTCGAGAATGAACAATAACTTCCCAAAAACGAATGCCTATTTCACTAAAGAAGAACAAATAGAACTTTCACCAGGAATGATGAAAGTAATTAAATACCACACCTCGATTTCTTAAATCAAGCACCTATCAATAATATCTGTAAAAAAATCAGTCGGTATAAAGTAGATCTAGTAATATTCAAAGGTGGTGTTTTGAATAAACCTACATAAAGTCAAATCAAAATCGTTGAATCACAGATCTAAATTAGATTGCATCTAAAAATAGATAAATCAAAAGATGAGGTATCTACAGAAGGTGAATGGATATTTTAAATTTAAATAGAGGGTAGGGGTTGAAAAAGTTGAGTAAAACAGAATTAGAAAATGACAAGCAACTCAGACGAAAAACAAACGATAGAATCGGAAAATCAGCAAATTTAATCATTACGTTGATCATGGTTATTGGCCAATTAAGTCTACTCACTGTTTTCAGTCAAAATACACAGGCTGTTGATATCGGAAAAGAAGTACCAATCACTTATTCAAATGAGAAATTGTTGCAGAATGGGAATGTAGTTCCACCAGATACAACATATACGAGTGATAGTGAGACATTCGATTTGGCATATGATTTTTCTATTCCTAATTCAACCGGAATTAAGTCAGGAGATTATTTCTACTTGTCAGATATTCCTAGCGTCTTTAAATTATCTGGTCCGTTAGCCTACAAAGTACAGGTGATGGATAAGAACATTGGAGATGTGATGGCTGAGGGGACGTTTGAGGGCAACGTACCAATGAAATTTACGTTTATCAAGGATATGCCAGCAGAACAAATTACGGGTTCGATAAAATTGAAGCTAGCGATCACCTATGATGGAAGCGGTAGTTCTTTTGATTTCAGTGGTCATCATTATGTAATTAATAAGAGGGCATCTACTGTACCATCTATAATTAAGAGTGGAGACCCTTCAAAAGTAGATGCTCTAACTAAAGATGGTAACTACTATTACCACTCAGATACTAAAATATTGACTTATGTATGGTGGGTTAATTTGAGTCACTATAAGTTATCACCAGGTAAGTACACAATTGAAGATAGTCTTTCTACCCCGTTTCTTACTTTAAATAAAGACAGTTTTTATCCTACAAGTGGGCAACTTCATGTGAGAGAGGACGGTTCAAGTCCTAGTATTAATTATGCTATGGGCACAAAATCACTCCTTGATTCGGTTGATGATGAGGGGAATGGAAAGTTCAAGATCCACGTTACAATTCCAGAAGGGAATACAGATGACTTTGGGATTAATTACACAACCACGATATCTGTCGATGATCCTAATTTTAGTTCTTTGATTACTCCTAACGGGAATAGTTTAGAAATCAGCGTAACAAATAACGCAACCCTTTTTGATAGTAACCATACTAAAATTAATGATGCGCACGCTACTTTTACTTTTGATGCTAGTGGGATGGGACTTGGTGATTATGCGAATAAAGGTCAAGCAAAAATCTTTAAGCGAGATGCAAATACGGATGCACTTTTAGCTGGTGCGACTTTTGATTTGAAAGATGCCAACAATCAAACAGTTAAGACTGTTACTACTAATGCAAGCGGTTCAGCGACAGTTGCTGGCTTGACTGCTGGAAATTATAGTTTTGTTGAAACCAAGGCGCCTGATGGCTATAGTTTGAATACTACATCGGCGGCAGTAACTGTTGAAGCTGGAAAAATAGGGACTGCGGTTGTCAAAGATGTACAACAAACCGGTAGTGTTGTTTTAACAAAAAAGGCAGCAAAGGATGGAACAAAGTTGCCCAACGCGAGTTTCAATTTACAAAAGGCGGATGGAACATTTGTTAAATCAGTTACAACGGGTGTTGATGGGACAGTGACAGTGGATCATTTGCTAGCAGGTGATTATCAATTTATCGAAACCAAGGCACCCGATGGATACACATTAGATGCCAATCCTATTCCATTCACGATCGAAAAAAATCAAACAACGGCTAAAGAAGTTACTGCAACCGATGAAGAAACATTGGGTTCTGTCGTATTGAGTAAGGTGGATGCAGATACTGGGAAAACTTTACCCGGAGCGATCTTTGAATTGTATACGGCAGCAGGGAAACGCGTCAAAGACCAATTAGTTACGGATAAAACAGGTGAGATTTTTTTAGATAAACTTTTGCCAGGTAATTATCAATTTATTGAAAAAACTGCACCAACTGGATATACATTGGATAGTCAACCAATCGCCTTTACAATCGAAAATGGGCAAACAACGGCTAAACAAGTAAAGGTTACTAACAAAGCAACGCCAGGTTCTGTCGTTTTAACGAAAAAAGATGCTGAAACAGCTGAAGTATTGCCTGATGCGGTATTTGAATTACAAAAAAGTGATGGTACAACGATCACAACAGATTTGACGACTGACGCATCAGGAAAAATCTCAGTAGATAGCTTAGAGCCAGGTGACTATCAATTTGTTGAAACGGTTGCACCAACTGGATATGAAATCGATAAAACACCTGTTAAGTTTACGATCACAAAAGCACAAGCAACAGCGTTACAAGTAGTAAAAACAAATCGTATGATTAAAGGAACGGTGGTTTTAGATAAAGCGGATAGCCGTACAGGAACAAAATTGGCTGGGGCGACTTTCAAATTGATCAATAAAGATACCAAAACAACAGTGATGGAAGAAATGACAACCTCTCAAAGCGGACGCTTAGCCGTTCGAAATTTACGTCCTGGGCACTATCAATTTATCGAAACCAAGGCACCAAAAGGGTATGAACTTGATGCCAAGCCAGTAGAATTTACGATTATACGGAATCAAAAGGATACTCTTTATCTAACAAAGATAAACAAAGCGATAAAAGGTTCGGTTCGTTTGGAAAAACGGGATAGTCAATCGAAGAAATTACTAACAGGAGCGAGCTTCAACTTGTTGGATGATCAAGGTAAAATCATCAAAAAAGATTTAGCCACGGATAAGAATGGTGTAGTTGAAATTGCCGGATTGGGTGTAGGTCACTATCAATTTGTCGAAACTAAAGCACCTAAAGGATATGAATTAGATGCAAGCCCAGTCAACTTTACTTTAGACGATAACTCTTCAAATGTGGCAGTTACAAAATTTGATACGAGCACACCAGTGGCACCACATAAAGCCGAACAACCAAAAACACCTGCTAGACCAGCAGCAAAGAGCAAATCAACAGTTGGAAAAACAGTGGCGAAGGCTTCTGCTAAACCAGAAACACACAGCAAAGCAAAAGTTGTTGGGACAGCAAAAGTGTCTAATAATGCTACCTACAAAGCCTATCCTAAAACAGGAGAAGAAAAAAATAGCATCGTTCCTTTAATCGGTGGAATAGTAGTTGTTGGTATAGGTGTCTTTGGACTAATGAAGAAAAAAGTTAAATCTGAAAAATAAGTAAATTTTTCGCAAAATCGAATATAAAAAGTGACCGTTGAAAGGTGTGAGTAAAGTCCACTGGTTTAAATGTTTCGAATTTGATTTAGTGGGCTTTTAGATATAAACGTTGCATGATTGAACTTCCCCAAAAGAACTATCTCTATAATTATGTCTAGAGCAGTCAATTCACACCTTTTGTAAAGTATAAAATGTCAGATGAACTATCTAGAGGATATCAATTATTTGTATGTAGTACTTAAAAGAACATGATCGAAAAATTACAGAAGAAATTACCTTCTTAAAGGAGATAGTTTCTTCTGTAATTTGGGCTCAAATGATTCATTCCTATACTAATTGGATAAGTTAACTAAAAATTTGGTATAGGAAACAAGAAATTTTCAAGGTGGCTTCTATTTTCGGTTCATCAAATTAGCTGATAAGTGAATAATAGGAACAAGAGCCCAGCCTCGGTTCGAATATAGCAAAATGAATAAATATACCTTTAAAGAGACTAAAAATGTTATTTAATTCATTTTATTACGATTTAGGCTAAAAAATCAGGTAAATAGTGTTAATATAAAGGATAAATATTGGAGTAACAAAGTGAAAAAGGGAAACATATGTAAATGATTTAGCTATATCGATAGAATAGGAATATTGTCACATTTAATTTTCAGAAAATTTTGGAAATAATATGATGACAACTTGTTGGGGAGGTTTGTATGGATATTTATGATTTACTTGATAATAGCGAAACTATTCAATTGAAGATCCTAAGAAAGATCTTCAGTGCGGGGGAGAAAGGGGTTGCATGTGCAGAAGTCAGGCGTTCTCTAAAAATAAACGCAAACACGGTATTGGAAGCAGTAGGGTTATTCAATGATTTTTTAAAGAAACTTATGTTGATCGTAAGGTGGCCATAAATTATACATCAGAGACGGGTCTTTTGACGTTGGATACCGAAGAAAATATCGATTTTTCTGAAATTTATAGTACATTTCTAAGAAGGTCAATAAATTATCAAATCATTCAAAAAGTTTCTTTTGAGAGTTCATCGATTTCTCAACTGGCTGTTCGCTTGTATCTTAGTGAAGCGACGATCTTTAGAAAAATAAAACTTTTGAACTCAAAAATTGAAGAGTTTCAACTCAAAATAAAAAATGTAAAAATGCATGGAGACGAGATACAGATACGATACTTATTGTACAGTCTGACTGTCAATGCGTATACATTTAACCAGCACCTTCTAAAGTTTCAGGAACGCACGCATCCATTTGCGGACGCATTTATCAATACTTTCGAAGTGCTTAGTAACTATAAATTTTCCATCCAAGGAAAAATAAAATTGCGAATATGGCTAGATATCACGATAAAAAGAATAAGACTGTTAAACGACACTTCGATGGATGCAAATTATCTAGAAGTTGAGAATCAAGCGCTATATAAAGCAATCAAGAAAAGCTTTCTCTCCATTTTGGATCATTATTCATTACTGATCGGAGAGGATGAGATAATGATTTTGTATTCCTTTATGGTATCTTTCGAATTGTATGATTCAAAATATTTACCGCTCGGAACAAAGGAAATCAATTCGAATGGAAAAGTAGCCTTACTGGATAAAGAATTTTTAAGACGAGTCCATGAAGTCTTTCCTCATTACGAAGAGAAAGTAACCATTGAAACAAGGCGCGAAATTGAGTATTCGTTGACGAATCTGCATTGTAAAATCACGAAATTTTGTGGTTCGTTCTACTATTTTTCAGGAAAAAGTATTTCTCACTTAGCGAACATGGAGATTTATCAACGATTGCTGACTATTTCAAACAAGTTGGTTGCTTCCATTGAAGAGAGTTTTTCTGATTTTATTACTGCAGAAGTATTGTCTCTTGTTTATCGAAGATACTTCAACCTCCTTTTAGAGATCCTAAAGAATTATTCAATAAAGATACGTATAGGTGTTTCTATCCATAAAGATTATTCTATCAAAGAAGGTGTCTTTTTTCGTCTAACCTACTTGATGCATTATTTTTTTGATGTTGAGATTGAAGAAGCAGCTGAACAACAAAAATACGATCTTTTGATTACAGATCTGATCGTATCTACAGAACAATTTGCGCATGATTATTATTATCTGTTGACCGATATTGAAACAACCTATGATTCTGATCGTATACAGAAGATTCTAGTAAAGATATATAAGAAGAAGGTTTAGTGAATGAAATGTATAATCATTGGTGGTTCTCATGCAGGTGTGGCTGCTGCTAGAGCATTAAAAATTTTAGATCCAAGGATAGATGTAACGCTGATTGAGAAAAATCAGACGCTTGCTTTTATTTCTAGTGGAATTAATTTGGTTTCCAAAGGTATTATTCAAAAATTAGAAGAAGCGCATAACTATTCTCCTAAAGAGTTAACGGACTTAGGAGTAAAGGTTCTTCTAAGTACAGAGGTACTGAAAATTGAAAAAAATGAGATCAAGGTAATCTGTACAATGATAAACGATGGTTCGACAATTACCCAAGAACTACCTTACGACTTCTTAATTGCCGCAATTGGGTCGACTCCTGCGATACCCCTCAGCCTTACGAGTGAGAAGAAGGATATATTGACGTATAAAAGTTTTAATGAATCTGCGTTTGCGTTAGACCGCATCAAAAAAGCTAAGAAAATTGCATTGATTGGGCTTGGTTTTGTGGGGATGGAATTTGCAGATACTTGGATGAAAGAAAAAGAATTATTTTTAATTGATCGAAGAGACTATCCACTTGCTGGCTATTTTGATGAAGAATTCATTCGTCCCATACTATCCAATATTCCGAATAATGTTACATTCAATCTGAATACTACTGTAAAGAAAATTGATAAAGATAAAAAGACGGGTACGTACACGCTAACTTTTCATAGTAACGAGAAAATTTCCAATGTCGATTTGATTGTATCTACCAGCAGTTCCTTACCTAATTCGCAGCTACTGGAAGGGCTGGTTGATTTGAATTTTGACCATACTGTTAGTGTAAACGACTATCTTCAAACATCTATAGAAAATATTTATGCAGTAGGGGATTTGCTTGAAAAGCCACTGTTCTCAACCCAACTAGAAATTGGTGGGGTGTTTAAACCACTTGTTTCGCAAGCCCAACGTAGTGGTTTTGTAGCCGCTTATAATATTTATTCCAATAATCAGTTAGCATATCAGTCTTCTAATCGGACAATTGCAACAACATTTGGAGAGTATTACTTGGCAAGTAGTGGAATGACAGAAATAGATACGATTATTTATAAACGAAAATGCGTGTCTGTTACTAAAGAAATCTCCGTTGATGGGGGAGAAATGCTAAAATTACAATTGATGTTTGAAAAAGGAACAAATATTTTATTGGGTGCAGAGCTTTTGACAACATCAAAAATTTTAGTTGAATTAATCAATTTGTTATCTTTGATGATCCAAACAAAAATGAATATATTCGATATCATTCAATCTGATTTCTACTTCCAACCAGAATTTACTTCCTATGCAAGATACCTTCAGCAAATTGCCTTAGAAAGTTTACCAGCCATAGGATAGCTTTCATTATGAATTTCATGCCCACTGACCACAGTGTTCATAATAGTAGGCAAGTTTTGGTGTACATGGAGAAGGAAAACTAATGGATGCGGTAAATGTTCAATTAACTGAGAGAGATGCAACTCTTTCAAGATAAAAGTAGATGAAGGTCAAGCAAGATTCACTCCGAGAATAAGCAGAGATTCACGAAAATTGTTTTTCAGATTTATGTGAATGTGAGCTTATTTTTGAAGGATTGCTCCTCGTACCGTCGATTATTCATTTTAGAGAGAGATCGAGACACGTTTAGGTTTGAGAAATTGGAGAGAAAACGAACAATACGTTTTTTGTATTGCTCGTTTTTTTGAAATTTCCGAAAAACCTGATTTTCGGATTTGTCCCACATTCACGCTCTTCTATTTCTATATTAGCTCCTATTTTTCGTAAGAGAACGTAGATGATTCCCAACAGCAAATTATTTTAGATATATAATAATTAGTGTTTTTTAATCATATATACACCTATTATACGCATATTTTAATGTAAGCGATTACTTAATTCGTTAGAATGAGGTAACTGATATATCAGAGTGTTCTGTTGATTTAGTTAAAAAGAAAATGGAGGGGCAGTATGAGTGATATTATTATAGGTATTTTATTAGTTATTTCGTTTTTCTTTATGGTTTGGTATTGTGTGAAGGGTTACAACTTGATGGTTGGTTTAGCGATCATGGCAACGGTTTGGATGAGTTTGGCGTTAGTAGGTAATTACTTTTCTCCTAACCCAGCAATGGAAGGTCAAGGATTGATCGATGTATTGACACATATCTATGCAACGGGCCCCGCAGAATATGCGAAGTCGATTTTAGTAAATGTATTCTTTGGTGCTTTCTTTGGTCGAGTGTTGGTGGATAGTGGTATAGCAGCTACATTGATCCGAAAAGTAGTGGAACTTGGTGGGGATAAACCACGGATCACGATGAGTTTGCTTTGCATCGTAACTGCTATTATCTTTATGTCTATGACAGGGATCGGACCAGTTATCTCGATTGCAGTAATTGTTTTACCTATCTTGATGTCATTAGGGATTTCGGCTCCGATTGCATTGTTTTCATTCATGGGTTCGATCATGGCAGGGATTTTTGCGAACATTGTGAACTTCAAGCAATATCAAACGATCTACGCTGGATTCAATCCGGCAGCAGAAAGCTATACGTATAACGATTATTTCCAAATCGGAATGATTGGTATGGTTGTAAGTTTGGTTGTTGTTTTAGTCGTAGCTAATATATCAATGAATAAAAAGAAACGTTACGCAATGGCTGCTGAAGTGCAAAGTGATGGCGGTGATGCACCGATGATTTCTTGGTTAGCAGTACTTATCCCAGTTTTAGGTGTCGTGTTATTAGATATTCCAATCATTTTAGGATTTATGATTGCTGGAATCTGGGCATTATTATTTACTGGAAAATTACGTGGAGGATATAAAGAAATCTGCCGTCAATTTGCTAAATTATTTACAGATGGAGCGACAGATGTTGCGCCGATGGTTGGCTTTTTAATGACTTTGGCGATGTTCAATAATTCTGCTGCGTATGCTTCTTCTTATTTCTCAGCAATTTTTGGGGACTTTATTCCAAAAACGCCTTTAGTTTTGGCTATAGCATTTGCTATATTGACACCACTTGGATTTTTCCGTGGGCCTTTAAGTTTAGTGGGTTCTGGTTCAGCCATTCTAGCAGTTGTTTTAGCAGTGAATCCAACAATGCCTGTTGCCTTCTTATTCCCGCTATTTGCAACAACGACGATTGCGCCACAGCATTTAGATATTACGCAATCATGGGTAGCTTGGGGCTTAGGATATACAAAAGTATCTTCAAGAGAGTATATGAAAAAATCAATTCCAACTGGTTGGATAATCGGGGCAATTGTCTGTATGATCACGTTCTTATTGTACGGTAACTTCTAACGGATTGTGATAATAGAAATGAAATGGAGGAATGACGGATGAAACGGTTTGTACGAATGGGGATCGACGTTGGCGGGACACATACAAAAGCGGTAGCAATCGACAATGCCACACATGAAATTATTGGGAAGTCTTCAGTGAAGACGACACATGATCATTTGAATGGGGTGGCAGCAGGAGTGGTGCAGTCTTTTCAAAACTGTTTACAAGAGAATCAAATCAGTCCAGATGATGTGGTTTTCGTGGCTCACTCGACAACGCAAGCAACGAATGCATTGATTGAAGGAGATGTAGCTAAAGTTGGAGTAATCGGCATGTCGAAAGGCGGTCTTGAAGGATTTTTAGCCAAAAGACAAACACGATTGAACGATATTGATCTAGGGAACAAGAAAAAAATCGAAATCGTCAATGCTTTTTTACCAGTAAAACATTTGAATGTGGATCGAGTGGCTGAAACGATCTCTAATTTAGAAAAAGAAAAAGCGGAGGTACTAGTATCTTCGATGGCCTTTGGGGTAGATAATGGTGAGCCAGAACGTGTTGTTTATGAAGCTGCTTCTTGTAAAGCCATTCCAACAACGATGGCATCTGATATCACTAAATTATATGGATTGACTAGAAGAACGAGAACGGCAGCAATCAATGCCTCTATTCTGCCTAAAATGCTGGATACTGCTACTTCTACAGAGAATTCAGTGCGTGAAGCAGGGGTCAACGTTTCTTTGATGATCATGCGTGGTGATGGGGGCGTTATGGAAATCAACGAGATGAAAAAACGCCCAGTATTGACAATGCTTTCTGGACCAGCAGCTTCCGTGATGGGGTCATTGATGTATTTGCGGGCATCCAACGGAGTCTATTTTGAAGTGGGGGGAACGACAACTAATATCGGTGTCATCAAAAATGGCCGTCCGGCAATCGATTATTCGATCGTTGGAGGACATCCAACCTATATTTCTTCATTAGATGTTCGAGTGTTAGGAGTAGCAGGTGGTTCGATGGTTCGCGCCAATCAAGCAGGGATCATTGATGTAGGCCCGCGTTCTGCGCATATCGCAGGTTTGGACTATGCTGTATTTACACCTACAGAAGAAATCAAAGGACCGAAAGTAGTATTCTTTTCACCAAAAGAAGGCGATCCGGCAGACTACGTCAAAGTCGTGATGGAGGATGGTCAAGAAGTAACGATCACGAATACTTGTGCAGCAAATGTATTGGGATTAGTGCAAGAAGAGCATTTTTCTTATGGGAATGTCTCTTCTGCCCGTAAAGCGCTACAAGCTTTAGCAGATTATTGTCAAACTACAGTAGAAGATATTGCGGAACAGATCATGGCAAAATCGTATGCTAAAATCGAACCAGTTATCTTGGAGTTAGCTGAAAAATACCATTTAGAAAAAGATCAGATCTCATTGGTAGGTGTAGGCGGCGGAGCTGCTTCGCTGATTACTTATTTTAGTAATAAAATGGGCGTAAAATATTCGATCCCTGAAAATGCAGAAGTGATTTCGTCGATCGGTGTTGCATTAGCGATGGTACGAGATGTTGTAGAACGGATCATCCCATCTCCAAGTAAAGAAGATATTCGTGCATTGAAGAATGAGGCAATGAATAAAGCAATCGAATCAGGCGCAACACCGGAATCAATTGAGATCCACGTTGAAATTGATCCTCAAACATCAAAAGTCACAGCTATTGCTACGGGTTCGACAGAAGTAAAAGCAACTGATTTAACAAAAGAGATCACGCTGCCAGAAGCGTTGGAGTTAGCTGCTGAAGATATGCGAGTTTCTACAGCGGAAGTCGAGGTAATAGAAAGCACACCGTTCTTTTATGTGGTGGGTGAAAAAAACCGTCCGAAAAATGCCGGAGCGATCCGTATCGTCGACCAAAAGGGATTTATCAAAGTACAGCGAGGGAATGCTGCTTGCTTAAAAACGACTGCTGGCAATTATTTATCTGCGGTAGAAAAACTATGGGAAGAGATGGCAGTTTATCAAACAGAACTGATCGCTCGTCCAGAATTTTATCTTTGTCTGGGGGCAAGGATCTCTGACTTTACTGCAACGGATCTTGAACAGCTGCAATTGTTGATGGATCTGGAAATCTCTACTTTGGAACCAGGGGAAGAAGTGATTGTTGTTGCTGGAAACATCAAGCAAACATAAACTAAATCGATTGCTCAATGAGTTGTTCCCTATCTCAGAGGAAAGTTGGGGGTATTATCAATTCCAAAGAGATATTTTAAGAAAAAAAGTCTCTTTAGAACAACGAAAAGAATTTATTCAACAAGCAATCATGTGTGGGAAACAAACGGCACAGGCATTGCGAAAAAGATATCCCCATAAGAACATCATGGAGCTTTGTGGAATATTAGGTACTAAGGTAGTGCACTGTAAATCAGAAATAACAGCTGAACGTGTAACTTTTGCCACCTATGACAAAGAAGAGGGTATCCGATTGATGTTGGAACCTATCCAACGGTTTGTACAAGAAAGTGAGCATCCAGATCTGACAACGACCAAAATCACTGATTCGATTTTGGCCCATGAATTATTCCATCATATCGAGATGAGTGATCCATTGATCTATACACAACAAACGAAAATCGAACTATGGCATATCTTTTCTTACAAATATTATTCAACGATTCGTTCCCTGAGTGAAATCGCCGCAATGAGTTTTTCACAGGAAATCAATCAGTTTGGTTTTCATCCATATATATTGGAGGTAGCGATGGTTTGGCCGTACGATCCAGAGCGGAGTGAAAAATTATTGGCAGAAGTAAAAGAGATCGAACAAAGAAAAATCGAAGCTTGAAATAATAAAAAGGTAGCTAAACAGGATAGTTCGATTTTGGCTATTAAAAAAGACAGTTACTCTCAAAATTAGCGCTGCTATTTTGGGATCATCTGTCTTTTTTAGTGATTTTTTTGTCTGATAGTATTTGCGAGCTAAAGAGGTGGATGTGAGTTTTTAAGGTTTGATGAACCATCTAAAGGGAAATTCAATTGTTCAATGGAATTGACCGATTCTCCTTCTCACATCTCTTGATCTAATCTTTCTCGAAATAATCTGGGTAAGCCTGTCGTACATATTCCTGTTCTTCAATGATCATATGCATATGCATGCTGCAAAGAAAACTCACTTCATCAAGGTTATGATCGATCATGGATTGAAGGAGTGTTTGGTGCTCATCTAAAACACGACCCCAACCCAGTTCTGTAATACTCAACCGTAACCATCTGAATCGGTCAAGATGTGTACTATAGCTTTCGATCCAATCCCAGATTTCTGATTTTTCAGCAACTTTATAACAGGTACGGTGGAACGCTTTATCTAAATAGAAAAATAATTTTTTATCTTGGGTCATGATTGCTTGGTCTGTTTGTTCCAAAATGTCTTCTAATGTCAGTTGATCCTGTGGGGTCATTTTGGCGCTGCATTCTTGAAGAATAGGATTTTCTAGCTTTTCTCGAGTATAGAGAGCTAAGGATGCAGAACGAATATCGATCTTTGACACGAAGGTTCCAGATTGTGGGATCGTTTTGATCAATTCTTGGTTGCGTAACTGGATCAATGCTTCTCGTATCGGTGTGCGACCGATAGCAAGTTGTTCTTCTAAGACTTTGTCTGAGATTCTGCTTCCAGGTGCTAACTCAGAATAAATGATCTGCTTACGTATTGTTTCGTAAGCCTGTTGTTGTAAGTTTGTGCCAGCCATAAATGCTCCTTTCTACACAATGTTTTACAAGTATTATAACATAAATCGTTTACAGGAGAGCGAAGAGCGAAATAGGTCCAAACAAAAAAAATCCAAACATCAAAGATGGACTGATGTTTGGAACAAGAGACTCGATTTTTTAACAAAATGATCAATCAGGTCGTATCTCATGCAGTTGTTTGACACGGCCGCCGATCTGTTTAGCAAATGCTTCAGAGTCTTTTTTCTCTTTGAAAATCAACAAGTTATCAGGGTTCTTTTCTCGTGTGCGGCAGCCAGTTTTATCAATGTAACCATGCAATACTTTAACAACATACATGATGATCACCTGCTTTTTTCTCTTTATTATACAAATTGTCCTATATAACACAAGAAAAAAGTCTCTGATTTTCTTAAATAAAAGGAAAGTTTTTTGCGTAGAGAGAAATCATTCGTTCGCCAACTGTGCGTAGTCTTTGAATAGGTGATCCAACTGTGTATCAAAACGACTGAGTTTGACTAATCGTTGCGTATCGGCAGTTAAAAAGCAATGTTTGCTCGAGCCAGTAGTTCGCAACTGATTATCTGCTAAACCATAGATTTCATAGGTGAAATCTAAGCGAGTGCCCGTATACTTCGCGATTTTCGGTAAGATACGGACGGTTTCGCCATAGCGGACCATTTCTTTGTATTGGCAAGTGACCTCAAGTACGGGAATGATCAGTCCTAATTCTTCGATTTTTTTATAACTGAACCCTAAATAATCGAGTAATGCCACACGTGATTCTTCTAACCAACGAATGTAATTGCTGTGATGGATGATTCCCATCTGATCAGTTTCATAATAAAAAGGTTCTCGAATATATCCAGTAAACAGTTCCATAAAATAACTCCTTGATCTTAATTTTTTTGACTGAAATGATGCATCCATTGTGGTAAGTGCTGACTGATTTGCGTAGGGAGCACAACGTATTGTGATTTGGCTAATTGATCTCCGATATAGCTGTGAAGATAGACAGCCGCTGCGATTGTCTGGTCATTCTTGGGGAATTGGGCGAGAAAACCAGCAATCGTACCTGCCAAAGTATCCCCCATTCCACCAGTTGCCATTGCAGCAGAACCTACGGTATTTTGATAAATCGTTTCTTGACCATAAATAGTCGTCTGGTGACTTTTTAGTACGACAGTCGTTCCTAGTTCCCGCTGTTTCATGCTATTTTTTTCTTTCGTTTGATCAGCGATCGCTAATGAGGTAAGTCTCTGCCATTCCATTTGATGTGGTGTGAAAACTGTTTGTTTAGGATAAGGAAGTTCTAGCTGTTCCTTTGCAAATAAAGTTAGAGCGGAACCATCCATGATCAGCCATTGTTTTTTAGTTTGATGGGCTAAAATCAACTCAAGCAGATCGAAACTTTCAGGAGTAGTGCCGAGTCCGGGACCAATCAATAAAATATCAGCTGTTTCAAGTACGGAAAGAATCATTTTTTTATCATGCCAATCGACACACATTGCTTCTGGTAAATGGGCATGAAGGGGGGCGTGATTTTTAGGAGCGGTGATGACAGTTGTCAAACCAGCGCCGCTATTGACTGTAGCTAAAGCACTCATGATGATTGCGCCGCCATATTGTTCATTGCCGCCAATCAAAACTGTCCGGCCGTATGTCCCTTTATGTGATTCAGCTGGACGTGGAGTAATGACTTCTTGTACCAAACGTTCATCTATTAACATCGAAATGCCTCCTTTCTTGTATTATAGCGTAGATATTTTTGTTGGAACACTCTTTGGACTAGGAATTGTCAGATTTTTTGAACTATTTTTTTCTTCGATTTATGGTATGATGAACAGGTAGACTTAATGAGTGGAGGATTAACTTTATGACAATCAATTGGCAAAAAGAAGTAGAAGCACGTAAAGAAGACTTGCTTGAAGACTTAAAAAATCTTTTACGTGTCAGCAGTGAACGTGATGATTCAAAAGTAACACCGGATGCACCCTTTGGACCTGGTCCTCGTGATGCGTTGAAACACATGTTAGCATATGGCGAACGTGATGGCTTTGCTGTCAAAAACGTGGATAATTATGCAGGACATATCGATCTTGGTGAAGGTGATGAAACATTAGGGATTTTTGGCCATATGGATGTTGTACCTGCTGGTGACGGTTGGGATACTGATCCTTATGAACCAGTAATCAAAGATGGCAAAATCTTTGCGCGTGGTTCAAGTGATGACAAAGGCCCAAGTATGGCAGCTTATTATGCAATGAAAATCATTAAAGAACTAGATTTGAAATTGTCTAAAAAAGTTCGTTTCGTTATCGGTAGTGATGAAGAAAGCGGCTGGGGCGACATGGCTTATTATTTCCAACATGAAGAAGAACCTGATTTTGGTTTTTCTCCTGATGCTGAGTTCCCAATCATCAATGGTGAAAAAGGAAATGTATCACTTGCTTTGAGATTCCAAGGCGATAACGAAGGTGACTACGTATTGAAATCCTTTGTTTCAGGCTTGCGTGAAAATATGGTCCCTGGTACAGCTACTGCAGCTCTTCAAGTACCAGATGCGGATGCAGCGATTGCGATGGAAGAAGCATTCTATAAATTTACTGAAGCAAATCCAGTTAGTGGTTCGATCGAAGCAGACAATACGTATGTAAAAATCGACTTAATCGGAAAAGGCGCTCATGGAGCAAGTCCTCAAGCAGGAATCAACGCAGGGACATTCTTAGCTCTTTTCCTAGATAACTATGAATTTATTGGTTCAGCAAAACAATTTATCCATGTTGCAGCAGCGTATGTCCATGAAGATTTCTATGGTGAAAAACTTGGCGTGGCATATGAAGATGAAAAAATGGGTAAATTAACAATGAACGCTGGCTTATTTGCCTTTAAAGAAAATGGAACAGAAGATGATAACTTCATCAACATGAACTTCCGTTTCCCACAAGGTGTGACTGTTGACGGTTTAGAAAGTGATATCTTAGCAACAGTCAAAGAAGAAGGAGCTTCAGTTACTCGTGGTGCACGTGTAATGGAACCTCACTATGTACCAATGGATGATCCATTGGTTGCAACATTGTTACAAGTCTATAAAGATCACACGGGTGAAGAAGGGTATGAACAAATCATCGGTGGCGGAACTTATGGACGTCTATTGAAACGTGGTGTTGCTTACGGTGCGATGTTCCCAGGCTACACAGATACAATGCACCAAGCAAATGAATTTATGAGTTTAGACGATCTATTCAGAGCAACGGCTATTTATGCAGATGCTATCTATCGTTTGGCAAAATAATCATTGATTAAAAGCAAAAAGAAACGAACCGTCACGGTTCGTTTCTTTTTTTTGTGCATCAAGTTGATGTCAGTTTATTCGTTTTTTCAAAAGTATGCCAAGTGTTACAAAAAATGTACCAATAGTAGACAAAAGAATTGGTGAACTTGTTTCATTTGTTTTTGGCAAGGATTTTGCAGAGGCGTTTTGTTGTTCGTTGGCTATTTTTGCCGTACTAGTTGCTTGTGGAGCTTCACTTGTTGCTGATTGAGAAAAATCTGTTCCGACATTGTTCAACGTTTCTTTGATCCGTTTGATGCTTGCTTGTAGATCTGTTTTTTTAGAGTCAAAATCAGCCATGACTGCTTTTGCGTCAGTGATTTTTGAATGGATGTCTGCACTAGCTGTTTCGATCTCTGTTTGGGCGTTGTTTATGGAAGAAGCAGCAGACTGCCCGAAAGCATCCAATTCATCTTGGAGTGCTTTTGCTTGTTGGATCTTTGCATCTATATCATTTTTGGCAAGTTCAGCTTTCGCTTTTGCATCTGCTAGATCTTGTTGGATTTGTGCGTGATCTTTATCTGCTTGGTCTTTTAATGCAGATAAGTCTTGCTCGATTTGTTGATGATGTTCAGCTAATCGATTTTTGGCTTCTTCTAAGGCCTGTTCGATTTCTTTTCTACGATTTTCTAAATCCTGTAATGTATCCCTGCTTGAAGAAGTCTCTGTAGCCGAGCTATCGGTTTCTGATACAGTGCTGGAAGTTGTTTCGCTAGTTGACTGACTGTCCGTAGTAGCTGAAGAAGAATCTTCCGCAGTAGTTGTAGTTGTTTCTATAATTTGACTATCAGACGTTGTATCTGCTTGTACTTCTTGTTGAAGGAAAATGCAACTGGAAGTCAATAAGGCTAGTGATACAATAACTATTTTTTTCATAATTTCCCCACTCTCGATACTGTTTACTAACTTATGATTATAGTAAAAAAGACAACAAATAACTATGAACAATCTTAGGAGTTTGTCTAATTATTACCAAATCATGTTAATGTAAAAAAAATTATTTTTAGTATTAAATGCAGAGAATTCCTCTCTTGTGGTCGAAATTTACGAAATTGGTATATAACATTACCGCGTAATGTTTTTACTTTTTTTGCTTTTATTATGCCATTTAAACAGTGTTTTTTATAAATTTAAAAAAATCTGTTCATTTTTATTTTAAAGTGGTATACTCATTTTATTAATTTTTAGATATTTTCTTGAAAGTTTTCAAAAAAGAAATATTTATCAAAGATTATTGCATTTATTTAGATGGATGATTGTTCTAGGAGGAAGAAAATGAAAGCTTATATGCAACGAATGGGACGCTCTCTGATGTTACCAGTTGCCGTTTTACCAGCAGCTTCATTGTTGGTGGGAATTGCAAACTGGATCGTTGGGATGGGTGTCAGTAATGCTGGTACTACATTTTTGATGAATGCAGGATTAGCAATTTTAAATCACTTGGCATTATTATTTGCCGTAGGATTAGCTTTAGGAATGTCTAAAGATAAAGATGGTTCAGCAGCACTTGCAGGATTAGTGGCCTACTTAGTTCCACAAACGGTCTTAGCATCTGCATCTGTGCAAGGACTATTAGGTTTGGAAAAGCTGAGCGATGTGAATCCTGCGTTCAGTACAATGGATAATAATGTATTTATTGGGATCATCGCCGGATTGACTGCAGCAGCGATGTATAACCGATTTAGTCAAGTTAAATTACCGATGGCGTTATCGTTCTTTAGTGGGAAACGATTAGTGCCTATCATGTCAGCATTAGCAATGTTGGTTATATCTGCCATTCTTTTATTCATCTGGCCAAGCGTTTATGATGTATTAGTAGCATTCGGTAAAGGTATCTCACGCTTAGGTTTTGTAGGGGCTGGGTTATATGGATTTTTCAACCGCTTATTGATTCCAACAGGACTTCACCACGCACTGAACTCGGTTTTTTGGTTTGATGTAGCTGGTATCAATGATATCGGGAATTTCTTAGCAGGTCAGCAAGCTTTAGACAGTGGTCAAGCAATCGTTGGTCAAACAGGGATGTATCAAGCGGGCTTTTTCCCAGTCATGATGTTCGGCTTACCGGCTGGAGCATTAGCAATCTATCAATGTGCACGACCAGAAAAGAAAAAGCAAACTGCTTCTTTGATGTTGGCAGCAGCTTTTGCATCATTTTTCACTGGTGTGACTGAGCCATTGGAATTCTCATTTATGTTTGTGGCTTGGCCATTATATGTTTTGCATGCTGTTTTTACTGGTATCTCATTAGCTGTCAGCGCCTTTTTCCATTGGACGGCTGGATTTGCTTTTAGTGCTGGTTTTGTAGATTACTTTTTATCGCTGAAAAATCCTGTAGCAAATCAACCTTTGATGCTTTTAGTCCAAGGAGCTGTATTTGCGGTTATCTATTACTTCGGCTTCCGCTTTGCTATTCAGAAATTCAATCTGATGACACCAGGAAGAGAAGAAACAGCTGGGGAAGAAACACCGGATATTGCCACGGGTGATGATAAATTTGCTGTTTTAGCAACACAGATCTACCAGGCGTTAGGTGGAAAAGAAAATGTACGTGTCATCGATAACTGTACGACGCGTTTGCGCCTTCAAGTCCAAGACACTGACAAAGTCGATCAAGAAAAAATCAAACAGACAGGTGTCCCTGGAGTGAAAGTGATCGATAAAACAAATATCCAAGTAGTCGTAGGTACACAAGTACAATTTGTTGCTGATGAAATGAGTCGTTTGCAACAAGGTGGAGCAAACACAGGCGAATCTGTAGCTAAGCCTATGATCGTAGAAGAAAAAGAAGAAAAAACAAATTTACCTGAAGAGCAGCTAGCTGTATACGCGCCTTCGAAAGGTGAATTGATTCCAATCAGCGAAGTAGCTGATCCTGTATTCTCTGAAAAAATGATGGGAGACGGTTTTGCAGTTTTACCTGAAGCGAATGAAGTATTTGCTCCTATTTCTGGAACGATCTTAAATGTCTTTCCGACAAAACATGCGATCGGTATCCAAACAGATAATGGACTCGAAGTATTACTGCACATGGGGATCAATACGGTCGATCTTAAAGGCGAACCATTTACGCTTTATGTTGAAGAAGGACAACGAATTGCTCGCGGACAATTGATTGCGGTAGTTGATTTAGAAATGCTTGAAAAAGCAGGTAAAAAATCAGACATGATCGTTGTTTTCACAAATGGAGCAGCAGTCAAGGAACTGGCTATTCGCTCAAATGCACTCGTGCAAGCCAATGAAGTGGTTGGACAGGTAAAAGGATAATTTTAAGAAAAAAAGTGCGAATGACGAGCCATTTCTGGCTGTATTCGCACTTTTTTTGTAGTATCAGGCACCATGAGCGTGGGCCAAAAGTAAGAAACACTTTTGTCTCATTCTTTAAAAACGGATAAACGGTGGGAGCAGAAGCAACTCCTTCTTAAATATGCCGAAATTCACAAAAATTTGAAAAGCAATTTTCGCTGATTTCTTCTTATTCTCGGAGTTGAATACTTCTGTTCCAACCTCTTAGTGTCTAGCGGTTTAACTTAACGGCTGTGCCACTGCAAGTAACCATTAGCATTCCATTGTCGCTACCTAATACTTCATAATCCATTTTGACACCGATGATTGCGTCTGCTCCAAGGGATTTTCCACGGGCTTCCATTTCTCGGAGTGCTTCTTCACGAGCAGTCATCAATTCGTCTTCATAACTTTTTGAGCGACCTCCAAAAACATTGCGTAAACCAGCACCTAAGTCTTTCAATACATTGATCCCTGTGATTACTTCACCAAATACGATTCCTTGGTAGGACTCGACTGTTCTATCTTCAACACTGTTCGTTGTTGTAATGATCATTCGATCACTCCTTTCTTTAAAATCAGTATACCAGAATATATGGCAAGAACAGAGAGGAGTGGAAAATAAAAATCAAAAATGTAGTGATAAGTACAGCGCATCATTTCCAAAAAAAGCCGATTGTATTATATACTGGGAATGTAGGAAAAAACGGGGGATTTACAGAAGCTTGTTTTCGAAAAATGAAAGCGGAAACAAATCTACCTGAAGATGAAAGAAGGCGAACGTAAATGAAAAAAAGTATTTTGCTTATTTCCCACAGCCAAAAGGTGACAGATGGTCTGAAAGAAATGATTGAACAAATGCAAAAATCGGAGGATGTCACTATTTTTTCTTTGGGAGGGATCGATGGTCAGATTGGTTCAGATCCAATGAAGATCATCGATGCAGTCGATCAGTCAAAGGATGCAGAAGCGTATCTAGTTTTTGCGGATATCGGCAGTGCGGTACTAAATGCTGAAATGGCCAAAGATATGCTAGATGAGGAAGTGCAAAAAAAATACTACCTTGTTGATGCGCCTCTTGTGGAAGGGGCATTTGCTGGTGCAATTACTGCAGGAGTGACGGATGATCTCACGCAAATCATAGCAGAAGCGAAAAAAGCCGGACAGAAAGGTTGGTCATAAAATGAAAAAAATCATGAATGAAGCGGGAAATATCGTAGAAGAGATGTTGCAAGGAATTGTGAAAAGCTACCCGGAACTGATCCATCGTGTAGCTGATTCCAGAGTAATAGCCAAAAATGAAAAGGTCGAACAAGTGGGGTTAGTTTCTGGTGGTGGAAGTGGCCATGAACCGGCACATGCAGGCTTTGTCGGAAATGGGATGCTAAGTGCTGCTGTTTTGGGGGATGTCTTCACTTCTCCAACGCCAGATCAAGTACAAACAGCCATCAACGAAGCAAATCAGGGAAAAGGCGTTTTGCTGATCGTGAAAAATTATACTGGGGATATTCTAAACTTTGATATGGCCAAAGAAATGGCTGCGATGGATGACATCCAAGTGGAAAGCGTTGTGGTCGACGATGATATTGCGGTAGAAAATAGCACCTATACTGCAGGAAAACGCGGGGTGGCTGGTACGATCCTGGTCCATAAGATTTTAGGAGATGCGGCTAGAAAAGGTCAATCTTTAGCAGAGTTGAAGGAACTAGGGGATCAAGTAGTGCAGGCAATCAAGACGATTGGTGTCGCTCTTCGCGCTGCTACTGTTCCGGAAGTAGGTAAGCCAGGATTTGAATTGGCAGAAGATGAGATCGAATATGGAGTCGGCATTCACGGTGAACCTGGTTATCGCAGAGAAAAATTGCAACCATCCAAAGTATTGGCTAAAGAGTTGGTTACTAAAATCCTAGCTGATTATACGGAAAAACCGAAAGAAGTCGGCGTTTTAGTCAATGGTATGGGTGGCACACCACTAATGGAACAATTTGTTTTCATGAATGATGTTTTAGCTTTGTTAGAAGCAGAAAATATAAATGTGACCTTTCATAAAGTCGGGAATCTAATGACTTCTCTGGATATGCAAGGACTTTCTTTGACGATGATCGATTTGAAGGATAAAGATTGGCGAGAAGCATTGATAAGTGACGTACAAACAATTTCTTGGTAAAGGGTGAATGACAGATGGATGTAACGGTAAAAGAGATACAAGAATGGTTGATGGAATTTACAAAAGAAATCAATGAAAACAAAAGTTATCTTAGTGATCTAGATACGCCGATCGGTGACGGTGACCATGGAAATAATATGGGGCGAGGTGTTTCCGCATTTGAAGACGCCTTTAAGAAAGAGGAACCGACAACAATCAGTGGCACCTTTAAAGTTCTTTCGATGGCAATGATCTCCAAAGTTGGAGGAGCTTCAGGTCCGCTATATGGTTCAGCATTCATGAACATGATGAAAGCGACAAAGGATGTTGACGTCATCAATTCACAAGAGCAATTAGGGAAAATCATCGAAGAAGGTACAAATGGGATACAAGCAAGAGGAAAAGCTGAAGCAGAGGATAAAACAATGCTAGATGTTTGGTTGCCTGTTACGGAAGCATTAAAAAACAATCAGCTAACTGCAGACGTCATCGAAAATGCCAAAGAACATACTAAAAATTTGGTCGCAAAAAAAGGACGTGCTTCTTATTTAGGGGAGCGGGCGATTGGACACATTGATCCAGGAGCAGCTTCTAGTGCAATCTTATTCCAGACATTGCTTGATATGATTCATGGATAGAAAGGGCTATTTATAAACTGTATAAGCCTAACTTTGAACGACAGCATAAAGTGTTGCAAAAGTTAGGCTTTTTATCTGCTTTTATGTGTCTACCTAGAGTTTTTTCTGACAGAGGTATTTACCAAAAGTTAAACGAAGAAAGAATCACTCTTTAGCATGGAAAAAAGAATTTGATCCTGATTAAAATAACGAAATAATCAAAGATGACTTGTGCAAAAAAGAGGTGAGACTACTGCTACTTTTAGCAATGGTCTCACCTCTTTTTTACTGGTTATTGTCAGGTCAAAACGGTTTTTACAACTTTATCTGTGGTATTCAAGAAGCTGTTTTTCTCTGTTCATTCTTATTGTCGGCGGAGCTGAACGGTCTTTTCACAACCTAACACGCGGTGTTCAAAGAGCTGACCTTCAACAATAAGGATGAAAATCTCAAAATATGGAAAGCTATTTCGAGATTTTCATCCTTATTGCTCAGGTCAAAACGCTCCTTTTACAACCTT
>NZ_SPHN01000001.1:0-137461 GCF_005844145.1 Enterococcus sp. BSD2780061688st2 D3 | reverse complement strand
GAAAATCTCAAAATATGGAAAGCTATTTCGAGATTTTCATCCTTATTGCTCAGGTCAAAACGCTCCTTTTACAACCTCTATCCACGGTGTTCAAAGCCCAACTCCTTGAAATAAGTCTGGATTTTTCAAAACATGGAGAGCTGTTTCGAAAAATCCATTCTTATTGTCGGCGGAGCTGAACGGTCTTTTCACAACCTTATCCACGGTGTTCAAGAAGCAACTCCTCAGCAATAAGCGCTAGATTTCCAAAATATGAGAAACTATTTTAGAAATCTAGTTCTTATTTGCTCGGAGCTGGGCGCTTCTTTCACGACCTTTTTTCACAACCTCTATCCACGGTGTTCAAAGAGCTGACCTTCAACAATAAGTCAAAAAATCTCAAAATATGGAAAGCTATTTCGAGATTTTCATCCTTATTGCTCAGGTCAAAAAGCTCTTTTCACAACCTTTATCCACGGTGTTCAAAGCCCAACTCCTTGAAATAAGTCTGGATTTTTCAAAACATGGAGAGCTGTTTCGAAAAATCCATTCTTATTGTCGGCGGAGCTGAACGGTCTTTTCACAACCTTTTTTTCACAACCTTATCCTCGATCTTTTTGGTCATACACTTCTTTGACGTTGATAAATTGATCAAGTATTGGATTTTCTCCTTTTAGGTCAGCTGCGAAGCGGATACCGTCAATGTTGATTCTGGCGTTACGGTAGTAGTCAGTTCCTAGTTGTCCCCATGCAGGAGTTGAGGCATCAACATTGCAGAAGATATCAAATCCTTGTTGTTTCAAGTAAGCAAATTTTTGATTTGCTTCAGAATAAGGTTGCCAATCGCTGATGTCAGCACCGAATGGATAGATCAGGATATTTGTTTTGCCTAAAATAGGTGCAACTTCATTTTGCCAACGTTCGTTATCTTGTTGGATATCGGCTAAAGAAGCTTGTGTCATATTCAAGTGTCCCCATGTGTGGGAAGCAAAACTCCAACCGTCTTTCTTTAATTGATCAGCAACTTTTTTGGCTGCTTCGATTTCTTTGTTTGTTTTTTCGTTATCGCCATATTCTGATTTTGATGTACGGTAACCTAGTACACCATTATAGCCTGTTAAAGCTAATGTTCCTTTGGCGCCTTGATAAGAAAAATCGGGATGTTTTTTAATGAATGAATCGATCAGGGGAACCATATCATAGTCACCAACAGTTTCCTTCTTATTGTCGATATAAATATTCTTGATTTGGTTCTGTTTATCGACAATCAACTTACTTGGAAATCCTGAATTGTCCATGTATTCATAATAGCTGACATCGTCTTGCGAAAGAATTAACGGTTTCTTTCCTTCTGGAAGAGAAACACCTGTAAAGGTCAGTTTTCCATCTGTTCCTTTTTTGACTAATCCATTTAGATTAACAAGAACATAGTTATTTTTATATAGCTGGTCAATGGTTTTATTGAATTCGGAAATAGTGACCATATAATCTTTATACCCTTGTGCTTGCTGGGTATGAAAAGCCTTGGCTGGATCAACGATCAGACTATGAAAGAAGACGTGTGAGATTTTGGCTGGGTCTTCCCATTTTACCAAGGATTCTTTTTCTTTTTTCAAGGTTGCTAACAATTGTTGCGCTTCTTTGGTGTCGTCTTTTTCAAGTAAGGCAATGGCTTCATCATAACGATAACTTGCAGCAAGCTGTTTTGCTTGATCAAGCTGTTTCGTCGTTTGTTTATCTTCAACAGGTTTTGAGCTGCTGCTTGAGTGTTGAGTTGTTTGACTAGTGTTTTCTAATTTATTGTTTGTTGCTGCTTGTGTAACAAAAAAGATACTTACACCTAGAATAATAACAGTGCATACAGAAGTGACAGCCAATATGATTTTTTGTGTATGTTTCATTTTATCGTCCCCTACTACTTTTTGATTTCAAAAACCCCCGTAAGCTTTTCTTAACCTTTTGAAAAACTTCCCATAACCATTGTAACGAATATAGAAACAAGTGTAAAAGAAACTTTTGTTTTTTTTGATTTTTCTCTTGTTTTCTTTAATTAGAGCGCTTTTTATGAGAAGTACTATTTTGTAAAAGTTATAAAGTGAGAGAGGTGAAAATGTTCGGATTTTCGCTGTTTTTATTTCCAAGAAAAACTAAAATAAAAAAATTTTTACTTTTTTGTTGACAAAGAAAAAATGCCGTTCTATGATAGACACATATTAATTAGATAACAGGCAATGATCAAAACGAAGTAGTTATTAAAGCCGATGTTTCAGAAAGCTAGTGGTTGCTGAGAACTAGTACATGCTTTAAAGCGAATTACATTTTAGGAGCCTATGGCAGTGATGCCACGCGACAGCGTTAAATGTTCGAGTGATATGTTTTACTACAAAACATATAAAATGGGTGGTACCGCGAAATTTCGTCCCTTGGTTAAGATTAACCAAGGGATTTTTTGTCGTTTCCACTTAGTAGTACAAATGAAGCATGCTAGCAGGTTCCTGCTTTCATAAAAAAATTATACGGAGGGCATTAAAATGAATATTATCGATGAATTAACTTGGCGCGACGCCATTAATCAACAAACGAACGAAGAAAGACTTCGTGAACTCGTTGACGAAAAGAGTATCTCACTTTATTGCGGCGTTGATCCAACTGGAGATTCTATGCACATCGGACACTTGATCCCATTTATGATGATGAAAAGATTTCAATTGGCGGGCCATCATCCATATATTCTTATTGGTGGCGGAACAGGAACGATTGGTGATCCAAGTGGACGCAAGACAGAACGAGTGTTACAAACAATGGAACAAGTGCAACATAACGTAGATGCACTATCAAATCAAATGAGAAAATTGTTCGGAAAAGATGCAAATATTACATTTGTGAATAACTACGATTGGTTATCAAAAATCTCATTACTTGAATTTTTGAGAGATTACGGTAAAAACTTCAACATCAATACGATGTTGGCAAAAGATATCGTCGCAAGTCGTTTGGAAGTAGGTATCTCATTTACAGAGTTTACTTACCAAATCCTGCAATCAATCGACTTCTTACATTTACACAAAACATTCGATGTTCAATTACAGATCGGTGGGGCCGACCAATGGGGCAACATCACAGCTGGATTGGACTTAATCCGTAAATTAGAAGGGCCAGAGGCAGAAGCGTTCGGTTTAACGATTCCGTTGATGCTTAAAGCAGATGGAACTAAATTTGGTAAAACTGCAGGTGGCGCAATCTGGCTTGATCCTGAAAAAACATCCCCATTTGAATTCTACCAATTCTGGTTGAACCAAGATGATCGTGATGTAGTGAAATACTTGAAATTCTTTACTTTCTTGACACAAGAAGAAATCGCTGAACTAGCGAAAAAAGTAGAGACTGAACCTGAAAAACGTGAAGCACAACGCCGCTTAGCAGAAGAAGTGACGAGATTCGTGCATAGTGAAGAAGACTTGAAAGAAGCGCAAAAAATAACAGATGCATTGTTCTCTGGAAATATCAAAGAATTAAATGCAGCTGAAATTGCACAAGGGTTTGGAAAAATGCCAAACGTAGAAATTTCAAGCAATCCTGAAAATATCGTGGAACTACTTGTTTCCACAAAAATTGAACCATCAAAACGCCAAGCGCGTGAAGATGTTTCAAACGGAGCTATTAGTATTAACGGTGACCGCGTTACCGATTTAAATTTTGTCATAAATCCATCTGATGCATTCGATGGTAAGTTTGTGGTTATTCGAAAAGGTAAGAAAAACTACTTTTTGGCCAAAGTAGTTGATTAGAATTTAGTAAATTTTTGCCTTGAAAAAGGTTAAGACTATTACAAGATTCCAATTTTGAAACCCATCCTAAAAAGGAAACGCTGGTTGTCGTTAATACAATCCTTGCGAGGGAATTTACTTTTGTAAATTCCCTCGTTTTTTTTAATTTTTTTAAATGTGTAAACAATTTAGACAATTGGCGTTTATGAAATTTCTATTAGAAAAACGATTGTGATTTAGTTTACAGAAATAAAAAACAGGTGTAATGTGGGTCTCGACAAAATTTAAATATTTTTTTTAGGAGGGTTTCACATGGAATCATTGTCAAATGATCTAAACCTTAACGCCCTATTTATCGGGGACAAAGCTGAGAACGGCCAAATCTATAAAGCTTTGTTAAACGATTTAGTGGACGAACACTTAGGATGGCGTCAAAACTACATGCCTCAGGACATGCCTATCATTACGCCAGAAGAAAAAAGCAGTGCAAGTTTTGAACACACTGTGAACCGCACGAAAGATGTTTTATCAGAAATTTCAGCACGTATGCGTACTCATTCCGTACCATGGCATAATGCCGGTCGCTACTGGGGCCACATGAACTCTGAAACATTAATGCCATCTTTACTAGCGTATAATTTCGCAATGTTATGGAATGGTAATAACGTCGCTTACGAGTCTTCTCCAGCAACAAGTCAAATGGAAGAAGAAGTAGGATTAGAATTTGCAAAATTAATGAGCTATAAAGATGGCTGGGGACACATTGTTGCCGATGGCTCTTTAGCAAACTTAGAAGGACTTTGGTATGCACGTAATATCAAATCTTTACCTCTTGCGATGCAAGAAGTAACGCCTGAATTAGTTGCTGGTAAAAGTGATTGGGAATTAATGAACATGTCTACAAAAGAAATCATGGACTTGTTAGATAGTGTTCCTGATAAAATTGATGACATCAAAGCACATTCTGCACGAAGCGGGAAAAACTTACAAAAATTAGGAAAATGGTTAGTACCACAAACAAAACACTATTCATGGCTAAAAGCTGCCGACATTATCGGTGTTGGGTTAGACCAAGTTATCCCTGTACCAGTTGATCACAACTATCGCATGGATATCAACGAACTTGAAAAAATCGTTCGTGGTTTAGCAGCTGAAAAAACACCAATCTTGGGTGTTGTCGGTGTAGTTGGTTCAACCGAAGAAGGAGCAATCGACGGAATCGATAAGATCGTTGAATTGCGTCGCGTACTAGAAAAAGACGGTATTTATTTCTACTTGCATGTAGATGCTGCTTATGGCGGTTATGGCCGTGCGATTTTCTTAGACGAAGACAACAACTTCATTCCTTTTGAAGAATTGAAAGACGTACATTTCAAACATAACGTCTTCACAGAAAACAAAAATTATATTTTAGAAGAAGTTCACAGTGCATATAAAGCAATCGAAGAAGCTGAATCTGTAACGATCGACCCACATAAAATGGGGTATGTTCCTTACTCAGCCGGCGGTATCGTTATCAAAGACGTACGCATGAGAGATGTGATCTCTTACTTTGCAACATACGTATTTGAAAAAGGTGCAGACATTCCTGCTTTACTAGGTGCATATATCTTAGAAGGTTCAAAAGCTGGTGCGACAGCTGCTAGTGTGTGGGCTGCTCACCATGTATTGCCTTTAAACGTAACTGGTTATGGTAAATTGATGGGTGCTTCAATCGAAGGGGCACATCGATTCTATAACTTCTTGAATAACTTATCATTCAAAGTTGGCGATAAAGAAATCGAAGTACACCCATTGACATATCCAGATTTCAATATGGTTGACTATGTATTCAAGGAAAAAGGTAACGACGATTTAGTTGCAATGAATAAATTGAACCATGATGTGTATGACTATTCTTCATATGTCAAAGGAAGCATCTATGGAAATGAATTCTTGACATCACATACAGACTTTGCCATCCCAGATTACGGAAATAGTCCATTACAATTTGTAAATCAATTAGGATTTTCTGATGAAGAATGGAACCGTGCTGGTAAAGTAACTGTCTTGCGTGCAAGTGTTATGACACCATACATGAATAAAGAAGAACATTTTGAAGAATATGCTGAAAAAATCAAAGCAGCTCTTCAAGAAAAATTGGAAAAAATCTACGCAGATCAATTATTAGCAAGCGAAGCAAAATAATCGAATAAGGTGGCTCTGATTCCGTCTGAAAAAGACGGGGTCAGCTACCTTTTGTTTTGAGATTGTCTTTGAAGAAAATCGCTTCAAGCAATAAGTTCAAAACAGCTGAGGTTGTGGAAATAATTGAAATTGACTAGAAAAAAAGCATTGCTTTTTTATTTTTTGATGCGCGCTGAAGTTCGATTTATCAAATACCTTTGTACGTTATAACAATTTTTAATCAAGCAACCTCTTTGCTTTCGGTTATTGCGACTTGCGATTACTTTGAAGACACCGTTTTTTATCCAAAAAAACAAGGAGAGTGTCAAAAGTGAGTAAATCACAAGTAAGTAAAATGGGTCTAGGGACCTTTGTCGGTCTGACGATGGCGTTATGTGCGACAGTTCGGAGTATTCCGACGTTAGCTGCAGTTGGTTGGACATTGATTTTTTATTCGATTTTTGCAGTGTTATTCTTTGCTGGTCCTATTTCAATGGTTTCCGGTGAACTTTCAACGATGTTACCTCAAGAAGGTGGCCCACAATTATGGGTAAAAACAGCGCTAGGAAGTAAATGGGGATTTGTAGTTGCATGGCTACTATGGGTGCAAATGTTCCCAGGGATGGTCATGGTTGCTTCAACATTAGGCCCATTACTAGGAAATACTTTTGGAAATGTGGAACTTGGCAATAATCATTTATTTGTATTAGCTTGTATTTTAGTTATTTATTGGATTATCACTATTTTGAATTTGAAGTTTGATATGGCCAAAGTTGGTGGGAATATCGGTGTCTGGTTAGGCGTATATATCCCAGTTGTGATCATGTTTGTTTTAGGCTTGTTTGCAGCATTCAAAGTTGGTTTGGTATCAAATGGCTATTTAGGTGACTTCTCTTGGTCAAAAGCTTTTCCAGACTTACAACACAGTGAGTCATTGAAATATCTTGCAGGTATCACATTTATTTTTGTAGGTATTGAAATGAGTTCTGTTTATATGCCACGCTTAAAAGATGCTACAAAGAACTATACAAAAGGTGTCTTTATTGCTTTGATCGGTTTGGTACTGTTAAACGTGATCAATGCGATGTTAGTTGCAAATGTTGTGCCAAATGGAAAAATGGAATTGGCGAATATTACTCAACCTATCTTGATTTACTGCGATATCCTTGGCTTACCATCGATTATTGGGAACATCTTTAGTTTCATGGTATTCATTGGGGTACTTTTACAGTTATCAGCTTGGGTTACTGGTCCATCAAAAACCATCATCCAAGTAGCACGAGAAGGATTCTTACCACCAAAATTTGGCTTCCATAAAGAAAATAAATATGGCGTTTCTAGAAATGTCGTGTTAACTCAATCAATCGTTATTTCATTGTTTGCCTTACTTTATGGGGTAATGGATGATGTAAGTGCCGTATTCTTGACGTTAACAAATGCAACAACAGTTATTTATTGTATCGTATATATCTTGATTGCAGTTTCCTTGATAAAAATGAGAAAGAGTCACCCAGAGTTAGAACGTCCTTATCGAATTGGTAAAAACGGAAATGGCTTAGCTTGGGTCGTTAGCTGCATGTTGATCTTTTCGATCATTGCAGTTGTCTTCTCAACTTTAGGAACATCAACATTGACAGATGCGTTATTGGTTGCGATCATTGCAATCGTGATGTTTGTTATTCCTTTGATCATCAATCGATTCAAAAAGGATTCATGGGGAACTGAAGTAGAAAAAAGTATAGAAGAATAGTGTAATAAGAAGTTGGAAAAAAAGTTTAAACTGTGAGGCTGGGACAGAAGTGTTTAACTCCGAGAAATAAGAAGAAATTAACGAAAATTACTTTTCAAATTTTTGTGAATTTCGGCTTATTTAAGAAGGAGTTGCTTCTGCTCTCACGCTCATTTAGCTCCAAGGAACAAGCCGAATGGTCCGAAAATAGCTTTCCCTATTTTTGGGATTGTTCGGCTTGTTTTTGAGAGTGCTGTTTTTTTAAGAAATGTTTATTCTGAGCTGAGGGTTTGAATATGAAAGCTGTCTAGCTCTTTTTACACAAATAACTTTTTAACGATCAGTTAGTTGTAGGGAGTAGCACCAAACAAAGAGATTAAACAATGCAGATCTCTAAGCTGGTGCTTTCCCTCAGATGATTCTATTACAAGGTTGGTCCTACCAAATGAACAGTTTGTTTTTCATGGTAGGGCCTTTTTTACAAGAAATGGGAGACGTACAGTGAATAAAAAAATAGCGTTAAAAGAGAGTATAGCTGTATTAGTTGTGTTATTAGCGATATTGGGTATATTGATCATTGGTTTTCAATTATCCCCACATATCCCGATACTTACAGCTTTTATGTGTTTGTTATTTTATGGTCGATTTAGACGATTCTCTTGGGATGACATCCATGACGGAATCGTAAAAGGGATTACACCAGGAATCATCCCGATTTTGATTTTTCTTTTGATCGGTGTCTTAGTTGCTTCATGGATATTATCTGGAACCATTCCGACAATTATGGTTTATGGATTCCAATTGATTTCTGTCCGCTTCTTTTTACCAACGGCATTTTTAGTTTGTACGATCGTTGGTATCACAGTTGGCAGCTCATTCACGACGATTTCAACGATTGGGATCGCATTCCTAGGTATAGGACATATTTTAGGTTTTAATGATGCGATGACAACGGGTGCTGTTGTTTCTGGAGCGTTTCTAGGAAATAATTGTTCACCGTTATCTGATACGACAAACTTAGCTGCTGGGATCGGTGAAGTCAATTTATTTGAACACATTGCCGGAATGCGGTATACCGACTTACCAGCATTTGTGATATCTATGTTATTTTATATTTTTCTTGGCCATAGTAGTCACACAGCTGATCTTCAAGCAATTACTGAGATGATCCAAAATATGAAAGCTGGTTTTTGGATTTCTCCATGGACACTGATTCCATTGCTTGTCTTATTCGGTGGAGCAATCAAAAAAATACCAGCCATCCCAACGCTGCTCACTGGTTCGGCTACGGCAATTGTCTTGGCATTTATCCACCAGCCTGGATTGACGATCCAAGGAGTAGCCAATATTTTGATGAATGGATATGTTGCCCAAACAGCAGATCCAAAAATCAATGAGTTGCTTTCTAGAGGTGGCATTATGAGTATGCTTAGTTCTGCAAGTTTGATATTACTGGCTCTCGCATTGGGAGGATTGCTGATCAAATATACGATCGTAGAGACGATTGTCCAAGAATTACGAGAAAAGATGGATCGTCCGTCACGCTTGATTGGTTTTACAGCTTTAAGCTGTATCGGGATCAATCTTATCGTCGGTGAACAATATCTTTCAATTATTTTGCCAGGAGAAACATTCAAACGTTCCTTTGAGCAAAGCGGTCTAGATAAAAAATATCTGACGCGAACATTGGCTGATGCAGGTGCTACTGTCAATTCATTAGTGCCGTGGGGAGTAAGTGGCACATTTATCATGGGTACGATGAAAGTCAGTGCGTTACAGTATTTACCATTCGCGTTCTTTGCGATCTTAGCGCCAATTTTCACTATTATTGGCGGGTTCTTATTGAATCATAAGAAGGAAAAGAGCCAGATAGGAGTAAACTAAGATAGACAAGTAATTCATTGTTGCTGCGGTAGTTACTTATATTTAGGGAGTTGAGTCTGTTGGGTGACTTGGCTCCTTTTTTATTTTTTAAAACTAAAGAAAATATGTACAAGCATGGGAACTATAAATTAAGAGAGAGGTCGAGACAGAAGTAAGAAACACTTTTGTCTCAATCTCATCTTTTGGTTATTCTATCTTTTCATTTCAATTTCTACCAGTTATTGCTTGGGGTTCAGTGGCACAACTGTTTCTCTCTTGATCAAGTGATGAGGGATGACTAGGCGCACGCCGCTACTGATCTCGTTATGGATCAATTCTTGTAATTTTTGCATGGCTACTCGCCCTAATTCGGAAATATCGATATCGATACTTGTGAGATAAGGATGAGTCAGTGTAGAAAAAATCGAATTATTGAAACTGATGATCGATAAGGTTTCTGGAACAAGATAACCGTACATTTGCGCTAATTGCATCGTGCGGAGTGCAAAAATATCATCGATTACCACAAGTGCTGTAGCACCGGCGTTTTTTAAGATAGTGTCAAAGGATAGATAGTCTTCTGCCTTTTCGATCACAACGCTAGGGTGAACATCTAATCCAGCCATCATCATCGCTTTTTGATACCCGAAATAGCGTTCGAAATAGAGGCTTTCGTGGGTCGTGTTCGTAACGAAAAGAATCTGTTCATGCCCATTTTGGATAAGAAAATCAGTTGCCTGTTTTCCCAATAGCTGGTTGTCGTTATCAACGTAGATAATCTCATTTTCATGCTGATAAGGTTGACCGATCAGGGTGAAGGGAATCTCGTTTTGATACAAATAATCGATGACTGGGTCTTCGCTATCAGAGTACACTAAGATAAAGCCATCGACTTGTTTTTGTAAGTGCATTCTTTGGACATTTTCTAATAAGACATCAAAATTTTTCGCTGTTGCAATGGCTGTTGTCATGTCGTGGTGACGTGCTTCTTCATTGATTGCATCCATGATCTCTAAGTAGAAGGGATTACCGATTCGTTCTTTAGAATCAAGTGGCGGCAATATCACGCCGATGGCACTAGAAACCCGTTTACCTAAATTTCTAGCAGTGATATTCGGTACATAGCCAAGTTCATCCATGATTTTTCGGACTTTCTTTTTGGTTGCTTCGGAAATACTTGGATGGTCATTGATGACGCGCGAGACAGTAGAGGTAGCTACTCCCGCTTTTTTTGCAACATCTTTTACCGTAATTGCCATAATTTAAACACCTTTCTTCTAAATAAAAATCTCTTCTTTTCTGAACTATTCGTAATCAAAACAAGCAACTATTGAGTATTTGCTATCTGTTCATTCGGTAAAATAGTAAACTGATAGGTCGTATGATTGATCTTTTCTTGGCCAGGGTACAAAGCGATCGAACCGAGTTCTGGTAAATGGACTAGATCCGGAAATTCTTGTGGCTCGATGGCTAAACCATAGTTAGAATGCATATGTTTCCCGTTGATCATAAAATCAGCTTCAAAACCAGTCGTAGAAAATAATACCACACTTCTATTTGTTGTTGCTATAGACAACTGGCGTCCAGATTGTTTTTCTGAAAGACACAGCACCTTTTTTGAACGTTTCGGTGTAGTAAGAACAAAAACGTCATCAAGTCCTTCTGGATAAGCGTTGAGAATTTCTTCGATTGTATGTGGTTTCTTGAAATTGATCGGTAAATCTGCTTGAGTGATTTGCTCGCCTGTGGGTAGTTTATCTTCATCTAATACCAATAGACTTTCTGCTTGGACAGCCAGTTCATGTGTATCAATGTCGCGTTTACCATTCCCAGAAAGGTTGAAATAGGCATGATTGGTTGGATTGCAGATCGTCTCGACGGGACTGTTCGTTTTTGTGATCATTTCCAGGCTATTCGCAGTTAGCTGATACGTGATCGTTGCTGTGATAGGACCAGGATAATCGGAAAAAGTGTCTTGTAAATAAAAGACAACGCCGATCGACTGTGGATTTTTGAACACTTCGACATCCCAATATTGGAAAGACCATCCATTTGTTCCTCCGTGGATATGGTGGTTGCCGGCGTTTTTTTCAAGTTGATGATTTCCCCATGTAGCATTTCGGATTCTGCCTGCTACGGGACCGACTGTGGCTCCAAAGAAACTTTCATCGGTTAAAACATCTGAAAGTTCATCATAAGAAAGTAAGACGTTTTCTAAATGTCCTTTGTTATCTGGAGCAAAGATTTGGTGAAGTCTAGCGCCATAATTTAGAAGAACGACGGTCAATTCGTCGTTCTTCAATGTGATTTTTTTTAATTCAGTGTTGGGGATAGGAGTCACTGAAATAGAAGGTTCAGGCATTTGGCTGCCACGTTTTTTTCAAGTAATCGAAAGTCAATGAAGCTGTATCAGGTACGATTGGAATATCCTCCCCAAGATCTTCTGAACGTCCTACGCCGATAGGTTGCGCACCACTAGCAATGATCGCAGCGATTCCAGCTTTTGCATCCTCGATCCCGATGCAGTCACGAGGGGTCAAACCGATTTCTTTCGCAGCAAGTAGAAAAATATCTGGTGCAGGCTTTCCATTAGCGACTTTTGCCGGATCAGCAATCGCATCAAAGTAGCTTTCTAAATCCATCTTGGCAAGTAGGAAAGGGCCATTTTTGCTTGCAGATGCTAGTGAAATCTTGACATTGTTTGCTCGTAAGTCTTTTAATAATTCTAAAATCCCTGGAAAAACATCTTTTGGTGTGATCGATTGGATCATTTCAAGATAATACTCATTTTTTCTTTTCGCTAATTCGAGAAATTCTGTTTTTGAGAATTGCTCTTCTTTTTTTCCATGAGCAAGAAGGAGAGTCAGAGAATCTTCTCTGCTTACACCCTTCAATTGTTCGTTGAATGACCGATCGAAGGGAATACCGATCTCATCACCTAGCTTTTTCCAAGCACGGTAATGGAATTCAGCGGTATCTGTAATGACCCCATCTAAGTCGAATAATACACCTTTAAACATTCGCTTCACCTTCTCGTAATGGAATAGTCAAATGATCAGTAAGGACATACGCTTTTTCGTAGACTTCTAGCGGTAATGCTTCGCCAGATAAGAGGTTCAATGTTACCTGTTCATTTGAAACGGCGACAAATAACAAGCGGTCGCGATAATTGATATGGAATGAATAAGCAGACCATGTTTTAGGCAAGAATGGTGCAAATCTTAATTGTTCATGATCTGTCTTCATTTGCGCGAATCCTTGTACGATAGCAAGCCAACTTCCTGTCATTGAAGTGATGTGTAAGCCATCTTCTGTATCATTGTTGTAGTTATCTAAATCTAAACGAGCAGTGCGTTGATACATTTCAACGGCTTTGTCTTCCATGCCTAGTTCAGCAGCTAAGATAGCATGGATACTAGGAGATAGGGAAGACTCGTGGACAGTCATTGGCTCGTAAAAATCAAAGTTGCGTTGTTTTTCTTCTTTTGTAAATGAATCATTGAAGAAGTAGATACCTTGTAAAACGTCTGCTTGTTTAATGAAGCAAGAACGAAGGATCTTGTCCCATGACCAATGCTGATTCAATGGCAATTCACTTGCAGATAGTTCCGCTACTGGTTTGAGATCTTTGTCTAAGAAAGTATCGTGTTGAACAAAAATCCCTAATTCTTCATCTACTGGGAAGTACATATTTTCAGCAATTTCTTGCCAATGTGCCAATTCATCGTCACTGATTTTAGCAGTGCTCTCTTCTTTGAACTTCAAATAATTTTCTCGTGTGTAACGTAGTACCCAACAAGCAATCGTATTCGTGTACCAATTGTTGTTGATATTATTCTCATATTCGTTCGGTCCTGTAACCCCGTGGATCATATATTGATTGTTTCGTTTAGAAAAATGGACTCGGTCTGCCCAAAAGCGAGCGATTTCTGCTAAGACTTCTAAACCTTCATTTTTTAAATAGTCGATGTCGCCAGTGTAGTTAGTATAATTATAAATAGCGTAGGCAATTGCGCCATTTCGATGGATTTCTTCAAAGGTGATTTCCCATTCATTGTGGCATTCGACACCTGTGAAAGTGACCATTGGATATAACGCGCCCTTTAGCCCTTGCTGTTGTGCATTATGGATTGCTTGTGGCAATTGGTTATGGCGGTACTTCAAGAGATTCTTAGTGACTTCAGGTTTCGCTAAAGCGAGGTACAGAGGCACTGCATAGGCTTCAGTATCCCAGTAAGTTGCACCACCATATTTTTCGCCAGTGAAGCCTTTTGGTCCAATATTCAAACGTTCATCTTCGCCATAATAAGTAGAAAATAGCTGGAAGAGGTTGAAACGGATTCCTTGTTGTGCTTCATCGTCTCCTTCAATGACTACATCTGCCAATTCCCATCGTTTAGACCAAGCGGCTGTTTGCTCCTCTTTTGCTTGGGGATAGTGAACGTTCAATTCGTTGAATTCTTTAAAGAGATGTGTCGCTTGTTGCGCTTCAGGGATATCTCGGCTTGTGAAAATCAATACTTCTTTGTCGATAAGAAGTGTTTCATTTTCATTTAAGTCAAAGGTGAATGAACCTTCGATTGCTAAGGTGCCCTCTTGGTAGCTTGGCGTATATAATTTTCCATCAACGTAGTGGCGCATCCCAGCGGTCACTGTAAATTGTTCGATCTCAAAATTATTCGGGATCGTTTTAGTCGTTAAGTACGCTATTTCTTCCTTGACGCCATGATCGATGTCATTCCAAAAGTGTTCATCGTAATTGCTGTCTTCGTTTTGGACATTGCCATCTAGCTTAGAAATAACTTTTACAGTTCCATTTCCTTCCAACATTTCAATGGTTAAGCGAATATAAGCGGCTTCATTTTTGACAATACTTAAAAAGCGCTCGAATGAAAGACGAACTTTGTTTGATGAGGTAGTGACTGTATAACTACGTGTCAAAACACCGTTTTTCATGTTTAATTCCCAATAAAAATCTTCAGTAGTAAGTGTAGCTAGATCAATCAGCTGATCATCGATAAAAAGATCCATAGCGATAAAATCGACTGCATTGATTACTTTTCCAAAATATTCAGGATAGCCGTTTTTCCACCAGCCAACACGTGTTTTGTCAGGGTACCAAACACCTGCTAAATAGGTTCCTTGGTGATGATCACCAGAATATGCTTCTTCAAAATTTCCGCGCATACCCATATATCCGTTACCGATACTGGTCAATGATTCTTGCAAGCGTAAATTTTCTTTATCTAATTTATTCGTGCTGATTTTCCAAGGGTCGATCTGAAATAACCGTTTAATTTGTTTCATTGTTCTCCTCCTAGACGTTGTCGTTTATACGTCCATAATAAACGCAACCGATTGCGTAAGTCAACTAGAAAAGTGAAATTAAATTTTGAAGTGGATGAAAAAACAAAACAAAAGCGATTGTATCAATATTTACTACTATAATATGAACAGAAATAATGTATAAAGAACGATTGGGTACTTACAGAAAAAACATAAAAATACGAAATAAAGCATTTACAAAAAAAGAAATACACGCTATAATAACTAACAACGAAACCGATTGCACAAAGGAGACGAGGAAATGAAAAAAATATTTAGCTTTGAGTTTTGGCAAAAATTTGGAAAGGCTTTAATGGTCGTTGTGGCAGTTATGCCAGCGGCAGGTTTGATGATCAGTATCGGTAAATCGATTCCGTTGATCAATCCTGATCTTGCACCTTTAGTTACAACGGGTGGCGTGATCGAAAATATTGGTTGGGCAATTATCGGAAATTTACATCTTTTATTTGCACTAGCGATAGGTGGTAGTTGGGCAAAAGAACGAGCAGGGGGAGCATTCGCTGCGGGGATCTCATTTATATTGATCAATCGGATCACAGGAGCAATTTTTGGTGTGACTAATGAGATGTTGGCAAATGAAGACGCATTTACGCATACCTTGTTTGGCACGAAAATCATGGTTAAAGGGTTCTTTACCAGTGTATTAGAAGCACCAGCACTAAATATGGGGGTATTTGTTGGGATTATTGCAGGGTTCGTTGGGGCGATGGCCTATAATAAATATTACAATTATCGTAAATTACCTGACGCATTATCGTTCTTTAATGGAAAAAGATTTGTTCCTTTTGTAGTTATTTTGTGGTCAACGATTGTTGCATTGATTCTTGCTATTGTATGGCCAAATGTCCAAGCAGGGATCAATAACTTTGGATTGTGGATTGCAGAGTCAAAAGAAAGCGCTCCGATTTTAGCACCATTCCTATATGGTACATTGGAACGTCTATTGTTACCATTTGGCTTACATCACATGTTGACGATCCCAATCAATTATACGCAGCTGGGTGGTACCTATGAGATATTATCTGGTGCGCAAGCGGGAACACAAGTATTTGGACAAGATCCTTTATGGTTGGCGTGGGCGACTGATTTGGTCAACTTGAAAGGCGCCGGCGACATGTCGCAATATGAATTCGTATTGACGAACTGGACACCTGCTCGTTTTAAAGTGGGACAAATGATTGGTTCTTCCGGTATCTTGATGGGATTAGCACTAGCGATGTACCGTAATGTTGATCCAGACAAAAAGTCTAAATATAAATCAATGTATTTTTCAGCAGCACTTGCAGTTTTCTTAACAGGTGTAACCGAACCATTAGAGTTCATGTTCATGTTTGCAGCTGTACCTCTTTACATTGTTTATTCCGTGATCCAAGGGGCAGCTTTTGCAATGGCAGATATTCTACCTTTACGTGTCCATTCATTTGGGAACATTGAACTATTGACACGTACACCATTAGCGATCAAAGCAGGACTAGGTATCGACTTGCTCAATTTTGTTATCTGTGTCATATTATTTGGAGTATTGACGTATTTTGTGGCAAACTTTTTGATCAAAAAATTCAATTATGCTACACCAGGACGTAATGGAAATTATGATAACGACAGTGAAGAAACGCCGTCAGGTTCTGCAACTAATGCAGATCAACAAATCATTAAGATCATCCACTTGTTAGGTGGAAAAGAAAACATCAAGGATGTAGATGCTTGTATGACTCGTTTACGTGTCAGTGTCGAGGATCCTGGAAAAGTCGGTTCAGAAGAAGAATGGAAACGTGCTGGAGCGATGGGCTTGATCGTTAAGGACAAAGGTGTGCAAGCCGTGTATGGACCAAAAGCTGATGTGTTGAAATCGGATATTGAAGATTTACTACAATCAGGCGCTGATATTCCAGAGCCAACAGTTGAGGCAACAAATAAAAATAAGAAGAATGAAGAGAAACATGTTTTAGGTATCGAAAAAGAATTATTCACTGTAGCAACTGGTGAGGTAATTGCTTTAACAGATGTGAATGATCCAGTCTTTTCACAAAAGATGATGGGTGATGGCTTTGCTGTCATTCCTGCCACTGGAGAAGTGACGGCACCACTTTCTGGTAAAATCGCGAGTGTCTTCCCAACCAAGCATGCAATTGGCATGCAAACAGCAGAAGGAGCAGAAGTTTTGATCCATATGGGACTGGACACTGTTCAGATGAGCCAGCCAGCATTTGAGATCTTAGTTTCTGAAGGCCAAGAAGTAGTAGCAGGAACAACGATTGCTCAGATGGATCTAGATGCAATCAAGAACGAAGGAAAAGAAACGACGATCATAGTAGTCTTTACAGATGACAAAGTCAATGGGCTGACCATCAATAAATTAGGAGACACTGAACGAGGAACAGTGATCGGGAAAATAAACTTGTAAAGAATCTCAGAAGTTCATGTGTGTATTTCATATCGAAAGAATGTGTTCGATGTGTGTAACTCCTAGAAGTAAGCCGATAATCCCGAAATTGCTTTTCCTATTTCAGGGATTATTGGCTTATTTTTTGAGTGAACTACTTTGGGGTCTCTACCTATATGGATTTAGAAGGTGGGAGCAATGTTTCGACCCATCCCATTAAGAAGGAGAATTATATGAAAATAATGACGTTGAATACGCATAGCTGGTTAGAAGAGGAACCACGAGAAAAATTAAAACAGATCGCTCAAAAAATCTGTCATGAACAATATGATGTGATCGCATTGCAAGAAGTCAATCAAACAATGGACGCAAAACGACTAACCAGTGAGCAGCTGAAGAATTTTAGTCAGGTGCAGGAACAAACGCCTGTCCGCTCGGATAACTTTGCCTATTGCTTGATCCAGCTCTTAGAAGAACAAGGTGAAACTTACTATTGGAGTTGGGAAATGAGTCATATCGGCTATGCTATCTATGAGGAAGGCAATGCGCTTCTTTCCAAACAACTACTAACTAGTCAAACGCACCTAGTCTCCGAAACAAAAGAAAAAGAGGATTACCATACTCGAAAAATATTAGTGGGTCAAACCTCTGTCAAATCACAATGTATTACTGTAGCAAGCTGTCATTTTTCTTGGTGGGCAGATGAAAAAAGCGGATTTGCATTTGAGTGGAAAGAATTAGAAGCAAGTTTAGCGCCCCTCGCAACACCACTGTATCTATTAGGGGATTTCAACAATCCTGCTGAAGGCAGCGGGTACGATTTAGTGGCAAAAAGTCAGTTGCCTATTCGTGATGCGTATCCAATCGCTCAAAAAAAACAAGCTGAAGCAACGATCGAAAAGAAAATCGATGGCTGGGAAAACAATAAAGAGGGGCTACGTATCGACTATATTTATGTACCACAAGATTGCTTTGTTACAAGTTATCAACGTATTTTTGACGGGGAAAATGGCCCGATTGTCAGTGATCATTATGGGGTAGCAGTCACGTTGGAGTGAAGAGAAACGAAGGAATATTGTCACAATAAGAATATGGGACAAATCTAAAAATCAGGTTTGCTACATACTCTCGAATAAACGGCGGGAGCAGAATCAACTCCTTTTTAAATAAGCCGAAATTCACAAAAATATGAAAAGCAATTTTCGTTCATTTCTTCTTATTTCTCGGAGTTAAACACTTCTGTCCTAGCCTCTCTCAATAAACGACGTCCGAAAGGCAGGTTTTTCGGAAATTTAAAAAAAACGAGCAATACAAAAAATGTATTGTTCGTTTTTTCTCCAATTTCTCATAAACGACTTTTGTCTCGACCTCATTTTTTTATGAATGTATCCGACTCCTAATAAACATGATGAATAAAATCAGCCAACCAATGAAGGTCAACCCGATGATGAAATAAAAGAAGAGCGGCAAGTCATAATATAAGGTGATCTCATTGATACCATTATGCTGTTTGACGATTGGCGTACCGATGTCTGTCAATTCATAATCTGTCAAAGGTTTGCCGTTTTGCAACAATACTGTACGGTCGTAAACAATAACTGGTAAATGGACTGTTTTCTGACCGTTATTTTTCCACTTGATCGTTAAACGTCCGTCAGGGTGTGTTTTGATGAAGGTTGTTTCACCTTCTAGTATTTCTTCATTGTAACGATCGTATTTATTGGCTGTGGTGTCTTTATAAATCGGTAAATAATCAGGTGTTGTCTTTTGGAAGACGAATAAGCTCGTTGACATGTCTTGGCTGTAAAATGTTTTTCTGGCTTGTTCTGGTGTATCGAATAAATAAGTGTGACGGCTGACAAACGTCTCAGATTCCCATCTGTCTAAATGTTTGTATAAGTTTTGAAGCGTTTGGGCTGAAGCAACCAGTAAAAACAATACGCTAAGTGTCCGATACCACGTTTTCTTTTCCCAATGGTTCAGTGCAAGTGCCAAAAAGAGTAAGAAGAGTAACGTAAATGGCACAAAAAAGCGAAATGGAAATTGGATCAAGCTGATAAAAGGCACCTGTTTTTCTACTAAAGTGGTCCAAGGAATCAGACTTGTTGATAGTAAGAAAAAGACGATACTTGAACGAAGTAGTAACTTAGTGAAAGGATCATATCTACGTCGAAACAGTAAGAATAATAAGAAACCAATAAATAGAATCAATGAGAAGATTTTGGGATAGGTCAACCAGTAGCTTCCATCCAAGTTGATTGCTTTTTGACTCATCTCACGATTCACGAAAGGCGGCAGTATTTTGTTGCCACTATAGACTAGGGCTAAACCACCCCAAATATTCGCAGTCAACACGAAATAGAGCAAGACTGATTTTCCTAATTGCAACAAAGCTTTTCCTTTTTCATTCTGATCAAAGAAATAGTAAAGATAAAAAGGAACATACATCAGTGCCAGCATCACAGAAGACAATAAATGGATCTGAGTCATCAATGCAATCGAGGCAGTGACCTTAAGAACGGGAAAGCGTCGGTGGACAACAAAATCCACCATTGGAATCATACATAAGGGATAAAAACAAGTACCCCAACTAGTAAAGCCTTGATTGACAGCCCAATATTGGATCGAATAAGTTGTCATGAACAAAACAGAAATAGGCACACTTACCCAGTTTTTGACGTGAACATATTTTAGTAAAGTCAGCATCGACCACCCAGAAATCAGGAAAAGAATAAAATTAGATAAAATTTGGTAATGGAACCAACTACCTGAGAGTAAGACGATCAATCCTTGGAAATAAGCAAATAATGGACCATAGACAGCATTTACGATCCGTCCACTTTGTTGAAATCCATACATAGAAGGGAAATAATGGAAATCCCAATTGGCGAACTGTTCGGCTGCATCGTAGAACCGATTGTAGTGAAATGGGGCATCCGCTCCAATAACTAACTTATGTGTAAGGATATTTGGCAGAATAAATAAAATTGCGAAAAGCAAAATTGTCAAATACGGAACATATTTTTTCAATTTTTCATACTCCTTTTTATAGATTAGTTAGCTTCATCATAAAGCTTACGGAAAATTGAGGCAAGAAATTAGAAAATATATGAAAAAGCTTATGAATGTTACAAGAAATTATCAAGTGATTTTACACAGAGAAGAAGTGTTTTTTTATCAATAAAAAATAAGAATCGGCTTTTCGTTTTCATTTATCCATTAGACATTTATAATAAAAGAAAAAGGGGGATGAAGGTGAGTCTGAGTTGAAGAAAAAAAGATTAGTCTTTCAGGTGTTCTTGCTAATATGTATGTTGATAGGTTTGTTGATCACCCTCTATCCATTCTATAGCGACTCGCTGAACGGTTTTATCGATCAAAAACGAATTGAGCAAGCACAACAAATATCTATAAAGAAAAAAGAAAAATTAAAAGCACAGATGCAAGAAGAAAATCAACGAAAGGTAGAAGCTGGTCTGGCTCCCGGAGTTGATCCCTTTGACAATCAACTGACTGATACACATTCATCTGCCCAGCTTATCGGAGCAGTCCATATTCCAAAAATCAACGTGAATGTTGCATTATATGATACCTTGAACCAGCGAGTTCTTGAAAAGGGAGCAGGTGTATTACAGGGCACTTCTTTTCCATTGAGAGGTGTGCCATCCCATTCTGTGATTTCTGCTCACAGTGGTCTCTCAACGAGGCGACTATTCACTGATTTAGGAAAGTTAAAAAAAGAAGATCTTTTTATTTTAACTGTGTTGGGAGAAAAGTTAGCATATAAAGTTAGCACTATCCAAGTAGTAGAACCTGATGATACATCTGGGATCAAACTGGAAAATGAGAAGGATATCGTCACGCTGTTGACTTGTACACCGTACATGATCAATTCGCATCGTTTATTAGTCACTGGTGAACGAGTTCCTTATAATGAAGAAGTCCAAGCAATAGAAAATGATGGAGCGAGAAAAAGTCAACTGATCCATCTATTGATTCTTTTAGGAGTTGCCTTACTTGTTGGAATGATCATTTATAGTATTTTTCGTACAGTGTATCGTTTCCTGTTGAAGAAGCGGCTATTTGATTTTACGTTCATACTCTTGGATAAGAAAGGGACCCCGATAGGCAATCAACGTTTTTGCGTGAAAAAGAAAAAAGCAGTCCTCCATCACGGCCTTCCTTTGGAAGGGGTTACGAATGAAGAAGGCCAGCTTACTTTTACGCAGCTTAAGGGGGATTCTTACTGGCTAGTTCCTATGGAGGAACCAAACCAACGAGTGAAATTTGGAGTCACACGCTTGAACCAGCAACAGATGCTATTTATAAAACGACACAAAAGAATAAGGACTTTGGATAATGAAACGAATCGTTATCAGATCAAAGAATAAACGAGTAAACTTAAACTTTGACTGACTTGATTGTTGGGATCCTGACAAAAATATCAGAAGAGTAAAAAGAGGTTGGGACAGAAGTGTTTAACTCCGAGAAATAAGCCGAAATTCACGAAAATTGCTTTTCAAATTTTTGTGAATTTCGGCTTATTTCCGAAGGAGTTGCTTCTGCTCCCACCGTTTATTCGTTTTTAAAGAATGAGACAAAAGTGTTTCTTACTTTTGTCCCACGCCCTTTTTTGAGTAGTGAGATCAAAGTGATTTTTACTTTTGATCCAACCAAACTACATAATCGCTTATTTTACACGTTTGTAATTTTCGTCAAAGTATCTGCCTTCACGGATATCTGCAGGCATACCTTCATAAGGTTCTTCGCTGATGACATCTTCATTATCTACGCCAGCATCGCCCATGTAAGTGATCGTGGCAAATTCTGGTACCAATAATTTTGGATAAGTTTCATATTTTTCACGAGCAGCTTCCATTTCAGCGATGTGTTCATTTTGGAAAGTTACAGTGATTTCTGGATGTTCTTCGACCCATTTAGGGAAGAAGATCGTGCCGTGTAATTTCTTTTCATTTGGCATAAAGTCTAATGCAACATCTGTACCTGTTGGTTCAGTCCAAGTAATTTTAAATACCCCGTCAGTTAATTTTACGATGTCTGCTTCTTGATCTTTGACCCAACGTCCTTTAACCATCCCACCGTGGATACGGTAATCGACAGTATGGTCATTTTTTGCATACCATTCATATTCCCAACCGTTGTCATATGTGTAGATAAAATGTGTACCGATAAAATCTTCTAATTCTTTAAACTCTTTAAATTCTTTCATGCCTAAGCATCTCCTTTTAATTTAAAACATGTAATAAACTACATGTTTTTGATTACTCATTTATGATAGAATGAATTGAATGATTTGTCAAGGAGGAAGACTGATGGCGAGGAAAAACACATTGCGCTATATTTTATTAGGGTTGCTGAGCAAGAAAAGCATGTCAGGATATGAACTGAATCAATCATTTAAAAATGAAATCGGTGAGTTTTGGCAAGCGAAACATAGTCAGATTTATCCAGAACTGGCAAAAATGGAAGAACGGGGAATCATCGAACATGAAGTTGAAATAACTGGTATGAAATTGGAAAAAAAGATTTATCGATTAACAGAAGAAGGAAAAATATTATTAAACGAATGGATCCATACGCCTACGAATGAATTACCAGTCAATCGGGATGAATTTGTGTTAAAGCTGTACTTTGTTAAAGACGTCAATGATCCGGCACTGAGAGAGATCATTGAACAGCAAAGAGATCTCCATGAAGAAAAGCGTGTCCACCTATTAGCACGAAAAGCAGTGATATTCCCTACAGAAAAGGAAAAACATGAGAACTACGGGCATTATCTGATTCTTTCACATGCAATCAATCGTGAAACAGAATATACCAATTGGTTGACCAATGTATTAGAAGAAAAATGAAAAAAATGTAGCTGATGAGAAAGCCACATCCAACAACTGGAGGAAGGCTAGGCCATCAACTACATTTTTTTGACTTCTATGAATAAAGGTCAGTTATCAATTGTTTTACATCTGTTTTTTCACCCACAGGCAAAACTTTATACGTTAGTTCATCTGTTTCTTCATCATGAATGATATAGATCTGTGCATCTTCTTTTTTGAAATCTCCAATCAAGAGGACGGTATAACGTTCATCGATCAACTCGATTTCCTTGATTGCTTTTGAGAAAACCTTTCTGACGTGATGCATTTTCTTTTGACGGATCGTTGCTTTTTCCGCGGCTTTCATCAAAGTATAGCCTTCATCTAAATAAAGTTTGATCATTTCAACTTTTACGACTGTTGGCAAACGATATTTTCGAGGACAATTGCTATCTGCTGAGATGGAGTCTATCAATCCTTTTTGTTCCCAATAACGTAATTGTCGAGGAGAAACCCCGACGAGTTCACTTAATTCACTAATTCCGACTAGTAATTGATCATTTTCTAACAATCGTTTGAGAGAAGCACCAACCATTTTAGTCACTCCTTTTGTCCTTCCTGTTTCCTCTATTATACTTTCATTAACTTATGTGTCAAGTAGGTTGACAAACGCAAAAAATAGGACTAAAGTATTCTAGTGGTTTCAGAAAAAATTCAGAAAGAAGGAGAAATATGAGTAAAAATCAACCCGTAGATATTTACGGCAAACCATATAATCGGACACTTTTAGTCGTTGTCTTATTAATTGGTACGTTTTGTACGGTTTTGAATCAGACATTATTAACAACAGCTTTCCCTACATTGATGAAAGCTTTCGATATTTCTGCTTCAAGCGTACAATGGCTTACAACCGGATTCCTATTAGTTAACGGAATCATGATTCCAATCACAGCTTGGTTGATCAATAAGTTTAGTTCAAGAAACTTGTATCTTTCAGCTATGTCCATTTTCTTGATTGGAACAATTACTTGTTTTGTTGCACCAAACTTCAGTACATTATTGATTGGACGTTTGATCCAAGCATGTGGTGTAGGGATCTCAATGCCTTTATTACAAAACATTATGTTATCCATCTTCCCACCAGAAAAAAGAGGGTCAGCAATGGGGATGTCTGGGATCGTTATTGGACTAGCGCCTGCTTTAGGCCCAACTTTATCAGGTTACATCATTGATAATTATCATTGGCGTGATCTTTTTGGTATGGTTTTACCAATCGTCGTTTTAGTTTTAGTGTTGGCATTCTTCTTAATGAGAAGCGTGATTCCTCTATCTAATCCAAGTATCGATATTTTATCAGCTATTCTTTCAACTATTGGATTCGGTAGCTTACTTTACGGATTCTCAAGTGTTGGTGACGCTGGTTGGGGCAGTGCCAAAGTAATTGGTTTCTTGATCGTAGGTGTCGTATTTATTGCGTTATTCGCATGGCGCCAACTTCATTTGGAAAATCCATTCTTGGAACTACGCGTATTCAAATCGTCTACCTTTACAATTGCGGCTGTATTGGCTGGAGTAACAAACATGGCCATGGTTGGTGCTGAAATGGTTGTACCTCTATATATCCAAAATATCCGTGGTGAATCAGCATTCCATTCTGGTTTGATGCTATTGCCAGGTGCTTTGATCATGGGGGCAATGATGCCGATCACTGGAGCCATTTTTGATAAATATGGAGCAAAACGTTTAGCGATTATCGGGATGTTCATCTTAACCGCTGCGACAGCGCCGTTTGCATTCCTAACAAAAACAACACCAGTCTTATATATCGTCGTTCTTTATGCGATCCGCATGTTCGGTATCTCAATGGTTATGATGCCCGTTACTACATCTGGTATGAATGCTTTACCAAATAAATTGATCAGTCATGGTACGGCAGTAAACAATACGTTCCGCCAAATTGCCAGCTCGATCGGTACAGCTATTTTGATCAGCGTATTGACGAATGTGACAAAAGACAACCTTCCAGGTAAATCAGTATTGAATAGCACACCTCTAGCTTATAAAGATCAAGCAATCAATGCGACATTATCTGGTTACCATGCAGCCTTCATTGTAGCAATCGTCTTTGGAATCATCGGCTTCTTGATTGCCTTTGCATTGAAGAGAAAAGAACCTGTTCAAACGAAAGCGGGGGATAAAGCATGATAATCGCAGTATTGATCATTAGTTTAATCGCCTTTGCAGCTACAAATGTATTTGCAAAAAAATCATGGCAAACATTCCTATCGTTGGTTTTTGGTTTGATTTTTGTTGCTTCATTGGGTTTGATCGTTGCTAACCTTTCGAACCACTTCGGAATGGAAAGAGTAACAGAAACAAAAACAACGAAAATCGTTTCTAGTGCAAAATCTGACAATGCCAATATGCTTTTATATAAAGCATTAGGGGATGGAACAGAAAAGGTTTATCTTTACCGCACCGATGAAGATCAAAAGAAACCAAAAGCGACTGGTACCGATAATGAAACAAATAAAGTAGAACAAACAAGTGGTGAAGCAGAGAAAGTATCGAAAACCACTTATTGGGAATACAAAAATGACATGTACAAATTCTGGTTCAATCTAGCAGATAACAATCATGAATACGACAAACGTGTCAATACATTCAAGATTCCAGCTGACTGGATCGAATTAAGTACAGATCAAGCAGCAAAATTAGCTGAACTAGTGAAACAACAACAAAGCACAATGGCAAATGATGCTAAAGCTTATGTGCAAGAAGGTATTGTTAAAGCGATGACTGAAAATCCAACGATGAGTCAAGAAGAACAAGCAAAATTAACAAAAGACTTAGCCGCAGATTATCAAAAACAAGCTTTAGCGAAATTAGTAAAAGAAGCTAAAGGGGAGTAATCTCTTAACAAAAGGTACAATTCAAAAAGAGGTACTACTTCAAAGTTTCAATAAAAAAGCCGGATCATCTCAAAGATAACGAAAGTTATTATGGATGGTTCGGCTTTTTTTGTTACATACTTTAAAGATCCGTCCTTTAGCGTTGGGAGTGATGATCTATCTCTTTTTTTGGTATACTAAAATAAAAAAAGTAGGAGAAAGCAATGGGAAAAACATATTCTTTTTGAATTACTTATTTATTCTTCGGAAGTTGGTAAGGGAGGCGCATACGTTGTTTTTCCTTATGATATCAGAAAAGAATTTGGCGCAGGACGAGTCAAAGTCCAAGCAATGTTTGATGGAGTTTCATATGAAGGTAGTATTGTGAATATGGGTGTGAAAAGGGAAGATGGCAGTATTTGCTATATCTTAGGTGTTCGAAAAGACATTCGCAAGAAAATCGGAAAAGACATCGGTGATCGTGTAAGTGTAACAATAGAGCAGAGAGTGAGCAGAGAGTATAAAACTGTAAAATAAAAAACAGATTGGTAAGCAACTGAACAGTCAGTATTTCTGTTTTGGTCTGCTAGTGCCAATCTATTTTTAGTTAGGATGGTTTTTCTCCATTGGTATAATAAAGAGGTTTTTCGTTGTCGAAATGGTGGTTCTGCATCCAAGCTAACATTTGCTGTCCCAAACTTTCTGCCATGGAAAAAGAGGCATGGATCTGTGCATTCGTAATGTGGTCGACATGGACACCTGAAGTGATAACGCAATTCCCTGGTAGTTCATCTTTAATGATAGCAAGGAGCGATTGTGCTAAGACATCATCTTTATGGAAGCGACCATCATGACTAGGGAAACGAATCGTTTGCGCTTTTGTCTCTTTAGAAACAGTGGTGACTGTCCCGATATGCGCTACATTGCCACCAGTAATCGTTATCAGTAAATCTTTGCCGATAACTTGTACATTTGCTTGCATCGTATAAGCTTCTTGTGTGACTAAAAATTGTTTGATTTCCGCCATCTTACTCACCTTGCCAACGTCTTGAGGTGTCATTCTCGATACCAAATTGATCTAGTAATTTCATTGTATGATGATCCACAAGGTCTTGGATCGTTTCAGGATGATTATAAAAAGCAGGGATTGGTGGAATGATTTGCACGCCAAGACGTGCTAATTTTGTTAGATTTTCTAGGTGAATCGCATTCAACGGCGTTTCTCGAGGAATGAGGACTAATTTTCTTTGTTCTTTCAATGTCACATCGGCTGCGCGAGCAATCAGATTCTCTCCTAAACCAATAGAGATACCTGCAATTGTTTTCATGCTCGCAGGAACGATGACCATGCCGTCTGTTAAAAAAGAACCACTTGCTACAGCTGCTCCTAAGTCTTTGTTCGAATAATGATAATCAAATAGGTCTTCAAATTCATGAAGCGTCATATCTGATTCCAATTTTAAATTTTCTTTTGCCCAAGTGCTGATAATACCATGTGTTTCGACTAATGGATTTTCTTTTAATTTTTTTACAAAATTGATTGCATAAATGATACCAGAGGCGCCACTTACACCAACTACGATTTTTTTCTTTTTCATTTGGATCGTTCCCTTCTGTTTTTTAGTATTAAAGGAAAATACCAATCGGCTCTCTCATCAAACAAGATCAATGAGAAAGAACCAATCGGTAAGGACTCTTAAATGACGCATCATCAGACTTAGTTTAAATAGTCTTTCCAGTTATCTACTTCTTTGAATTGCGCACGAATAAAATGCTCTTTCATGTCGAATGGCACGGTGCCATCGAAGATTGTTTTTGCGCTCATCCCGCGGAAGCGTATAACGCCAGGATTGTATTGTGGTAACTCTGAAGGGTCGAGTGGATGATTTCTCATACCAGGAATCACGATGATATCTTTATCTCCTTGGAAACGAGTGTTGAATGTCCACATAACGTCGTTCATATCAAAGATATCGACATCTTCATCAACTAAAATAACTGTTTTTAATTCTTTGAAGGCGGACAATGCAAGGATCGCTGCTTGGCGTTGGATTCCTTCATCAGCTTCATTTTCTTTGCGGATTTGCATGATAGTCATCAATTTGCCGCCTCCAGCTGGTGGATTGTAAACATTGACGACTTTGCCAGGAATTGCTTTATCCACAAGTGCTAGAATACTTGCTTCAGTAGGGATGCCAGCCATAGAAACATGTTCTTCGCTTGGACCAATCGTTGTTTGCATGATTGGATTATCTTTGCGGTGAGTAATGGCTTTTACTTTAACGACATTCACAGCCGGATTTGCATCACCTGTATAACCAGGAAACTCGGGCATTGCTTTTCCTGAGTTCGTGTTGATATCTTCTTGCATTGTTTGGTTAGGCATGATTTCTGCTTCAATAATGAATTCTGCGCGGGCAATTCCGACTTCGTTTACTGCAACACCGTCAACGAGTTGAATGGGTTCATTACGTAAAGCACCTGCACACCATAGTTCATTGTAGCCAAGAGGAGTGGTAGGTGGTTCAAAAGTTGTTCCGATGGCAATCGCTGGATCTAATCCAATATTGATCGTAATAGGCATTGGCTGATTCAATGCTTCGAATTGTTTTTGGAAATGGCCGATGTGACGTCCGCCAGGCATGATGTACATGCCAATTGTATCTTTATCTTCCAAAACCATGCGATGGATAGTTACGTCACTCATTGTTTTTTCAGGATCAGAACCTAAAACAACGCCCATTGTGATATATGGACCAGCATCTTCGGGTGTATTTTTTGGAGCAGGTAAAATGTTGCGGATATCGAAATCTGCGTCTGTTGCAAGGTGGACAACTTCTTGTGCAGGGGCATCCGCTTTGTCTACTTTCACAGGTTTAAGAGGATGCTCAACGGCATCTTTTAAGAAGCGACCCAATGTACGATAATCATGGTGTAAGATTTGACCAACACGTTTGCGGCTAGCCATTGTTCCGATGTTTACTCGTTTTCCAGGAAAGCCTTTGATGTTGTTGAAGGTCATTGCAGGTCCTTCTTGTGTAGGACGTTTGACCGTACCGCCAGCACCAATATAGCGATATACACCAGATAAATCTGCTTCTGGATCAATTTCAAGATCCGTTTCATGGTATTGTCCAGGAAGAGTTTTTAGTTCTTCGATGACTTTTCTTAAGTCATAGGGTTGTTCTGTCATTTGTATTTCCTCCTTTTTTTCTTTCCTTCTTTATAGTACGAGCCTTAGGGCAGTGAAACAATTCAAGTTATGAAGATTTCTATTCCATAGTGGAATGGATACGTATTTTTATCATTCGCTAGTCTGTGATACAATTAAAAGAAAACGATTACAAAGGAGTGAAGAGGAAATGACGAAACAGTTTCCAAAAGCAGTACATGCTGAAAATCTAGCGAATGTTTTAAAAGTTGAATTTGAGGATGGCTCAACGAAATTCATACGTACACATTGGGTCGGAGATATGACAGATTCCTTGCAATTCGGAAAACGTGGTAAAGGGAAACGAAAACTTCTGTTAACAGTTAATCGAAATATGTGGATCGGTTCGAATATCACTATTGAAGATGATGGAACAGTGGTTCTAAATGGAAAGGATCGCTATACACCAGAAGAATTATGGCGTGACGGAAGCAGCTCAATGGCAGAATTATAGTGAACGAGTTAGAAAGTCGAGAGGTGGAAGAAGTACGTAACGTTTTTGAGAAGTAACAAGTTAGGTAAAACATCCAGGTAAAGTGTATGGGGGAAAATAGCCTATTTAAGGATATGAGTGCTAAAAAAGACGAACAATCTGACGTTTACTACGAAAAAGATTGTTCGTCTTACTTTATTTTTTGGAATAACTTCGGTGTTTTTGGTATGTGAGTATTTTTCAGGTTTGCTTCATCTTTCGTGATAGAGGGGGAATTCAGCGGTTACTGAGTACATTTTTTGAAACATTTGCTGTTACATGATACCCTTCAATTAGGGTGTTAGAAAAGAGGGAAATGAATGAGAGTCGTGATCGTTGGTGGTTCCTTTGCAGGAATCCACACTGCAATGGCACTGCGCAAGCATTGTCCGGATAGTGAAATCATATTGATTGAAAAACAGGCGAAGATAGGTTTTATCCCCAGTGGAATCAACTTGCTTTTGAAAAAAGAAATCACTGAGGAAAAGCAGCTTTACTGGATGACAAAAGAAAAAATGGAAGCGTTCTACAATGTGGATGTGCGGATCAATACAGAAGTGGCTTCGTTAGGGACAACGACGAACACGCTTATTTTGCAAAACGGTGGCCAGTTGACTTTTGATCACTTAGTCATCGCTACAGGGTCCAACCAACAATTCAAAACGATCAGTACAGAAAGTGAATTGATCCGTTCGGTGAGAGATGCTCATTTAAAGGAACCTTTAGAAGAAAAAATCGCACAAGCACAAAAGGTAGCTATTGTTGGTGCCGGTCAGGTGGGTATTGAACTGGCGGAAGGATTGGTGGGTCAAAATAAGCAGATCCACTTATATGAAAGCCGGAAAAATTTGTTGTTCCGCTATTTTGATCCTGAAATGGTGGCCCCGTTACGTGAAGAATTGGAAAAAAGAAAGATTCCTGTCTTCTTGAACGAGCAGGTCCAATCGTTGGGGGAATCTGAGTCAGTGACAGTCACTACGGATCAGCGAAAAGAACGGTATGATCTGGTTTTATTGGCAAACCACACAAGACCAGATAACCGACTTTGGCAGGAAAAATTGAAACTAAATGATGACGGAACGATCTGGGTGGATGATTACTTACAAACTTCGGCAAAAAACATTTACGCAATTGGTGACACGATCCAGGTGACTTTTCGTCCGACAGAAGAAAAAATGTACGTGTCACTGGTAAATAATGCGATACGCACGGCACATATCGTTAGTCGAACGATCAGTGGTAAACCAACGAAAGATCCGGGAACCTATCGTCCAGTGGGCAATCATTGGTTTGGCTACTTTCTAGGAAGCGTAGGGATAACAGAAGAAGAAAGTATTTTTTATCCCCAACAAATCACAAAAGAGTATCTAACAACTCAGGTTTCTGCTACGGATCATCAGCCAGTAAAGATCAAGATCATCCAAAATGAACAGCAACAGTTAGTTGGTGCGCAGCTTCAAAGCAAAGGCAATATTTTCCATCTGTTGGATCAATTTACACTAGCAATCGAAGAAAGCTGGACATTGGAACAACTTGAGGAACACGAATTATTCTTCCAACCGGAATATCGGATGCCGATCCCTTTTACAAAGGTGGTTGAAGACACCCATGAAGATTGAACAATTATTGGAAAAAAAAGAACAGTTACAAGTCTTGTTGTTGCGAGAACTTGTGTTGCAAGGTGGCAAGGCCTCTAGCAGTGAACTAAGGGAGAAAGTGAATCTTTCTAAATCGGCCTTTGACCAGTATCTGGAAGATATTGAATGGATCGGCTCGATGATGCGCAAGAAAGTAGAAGTAAAAAGAACTGAGTTTCAAGTTATCCTTGAGTTAGGTGATGACACGAGTTTAGAACAGATATGTCTATTCTTGCTTCAACAAAGTTTGAAATTCAATTTGCTCACATATCTTTTAGAACATCAACAAGCGTCGATCGTTCGTTTAGCTACTGCATTCAATATCAGCGAATCTTCTGTTTTTCGCAAAATCAAAGAATTGAATCATTTATTGAAAGAATTTTCTCTTCAAATCAAAAATGGACAAATCTATGGGGAAGAACTACAAGTTCGGTACTTTTATTATGTCCTCTTTCAATTCATCCCAGAATCTCAACGACCTCTTTTCTTACAGAATACACCGGAAAAACGACCATTGATCCTAGGGTTGGAACGTTCGGTAGAAACAACTTTTTCAGCGGATGCATCAATAAAAATTGCTTGTTGGTTAGGAATCACGAGGAAACGACTAATGAGTGAAAAGACGACGTTCAAAACGTTGAAAACAAGAAAAACACTTTATGAGAATGATCGGTTGTACCAAGTGATCGATCCAGTCCTTTCGCTTTATCTAAGTCGAACTGCGGCTGACTTGAGTAATTATGAAACACTCATGTTCTACAGTTTTTTTGTGTCATTTGCAGTATTGGATGAGGAACACTTTTATCAGTATGATTTGACGCGCAGCAAAAAACTGCCGACTGCTGTCTTGGATACATATATCCGAGAAACAATGTTGTGGCATTATCGGCCCAGACGTCTAAAAATAAAGGAAGAAAAGGCTGTGGGTTATCAACTGGCACAAATCAATAATGAACTGTATTTTTTTGACGGGCATATGCTGATCTACGATCAAGAACATCTATTGGAACAACAAAAAAAGATGTTGGGACATTCCCTCAGTCAGTTACTAGAACGGCTAAAAGAAACAACCATTGAACAATTTTCTTCTAAAAAATTTGACGAGACACAATTAGAATATTTGATGATCCAATATGCGAATGTTTTGATGATGATCGATTTTTACATTGCCAAGTCTGTCAAAATCGGGATCGATATCGACACATTGCCGATTTATCGAATTGCGTTCCAACAATTTTTACTTAGAGAACTTAAAGGGATCAGTGGAATCGATATTGAAAATGTGCGTGCAGACAAATCCTATGATCTAGTAATCACTTTTAATCAAGAAAAACAAAATCAACACTATTATTATTTATCAGAGTTTGCTTCAAACTATGATATCAAAAGGTTGAAACAGAAAATTGAGCAAGAAAAAAAAGCTAAAAATTAAGAAAACTGTCAAAAAAAGTCCAAATCGCTATTTTTTTGGCAGTTTCTTTGAAATAAATGGGTGTAAGATAAAAGTAGATTAAGAAAGCGTTTGCAAAAAATGGAGGAGATTATAATGACTGAATCAACGTATATCATGGCCATCGACCAAGGAACAACTAGTTCACGAGCAATCATCTTTGACAAAAAAGGGAGACATATCGGCAGCTCACAAAAGGAATTTACACAATTCTTTCCTAAAGAAAGTTGGGTTGAACATGATGCCAACGAAATTTGGAATTCTGTTCAATCCGTTATTGCGGGAGCATTTATTGAATCTGGGATCAAGCCGAATCAAATTGCTGGGATCGGTATTACGAATCAGCGTGAAACGACTGTCATTTGGGAAAAAGACACAGGCCGTCCCATCTATCATGCAGTTGTATGGCAATCTCGTCAATCTGCCGCTATTGCAGATAACCTCAAAAACGAAGGCTATCAAGAATTTTTCCATAAAAAAACAGGCTTAGTGATCGATGCTTATTTTTCAGCGACAAAAATTCGCTGGATTTTAGATCACGTAGAAGGAGCGCAAGAGCGAGCAGAAAAAGGCGAGTTACTTTTTGGAACAATCGATTCATGGTTGGTTTGGAAATTAACAGATGGACAAGCCCATGTGACCGACTATTCAAATGCGAGTCGAACAATGCTATTCAATATCCACGATCTTGATTGGGATCAAGAAATACTTGACCTATTAAATATCCCACGAGTGATGTTACCGAAACCAACTTCGAATTCTGAAGTTTACGGCTACACGCAAGGCTATCACTTTTATGGCAGTGAAGCGCCAATTTCTGGAATGGCAGGGGACCAACAAGCAGCTTTATTTGGGCAAATGGCATTTGAACCAGGAATGGTCAAAAATACGTATGGAACTGGTTCATTCATCGTCATGAATACAGGGGAAGAACCGCAATTATCTAAAAACAATTTATTGACGACGATTGGTTATGGGATAAATGGCAAGGTTTACTATGCACTTGAGGGGAGTATTTTTGTAGCTGGGTCATCGATCCAATGGTTGCGTGACGGCTTGCAAATGCTCCAAAAAGCGAGTGACTCGGAAGAAGCTGCGAAACGTTCCACGAGTGACGATGAAGTCTACGTTGTCCCAGCTTTTGTAGGTCTAGGTGCTCCATATTGGGATCAAGCTGCTAGAGGTTCGATGTTTGGTTTGACGCGTGGCACAACAAAAGAAGACATCATCAAAGCTACTTTACAGTCAATCGCATATCAAGTAAGAGATATCATTGACACGATGCAAGATGATACAGGAATCAAAATCCCGGTGCTGAAAGTAGATGGCGGCGCAGCAAATAATGAATATTTGATGCAATTCCAGACAGATATCTTGAATGTACCGATCCAAAGAGCGGAAAATTTGGAAACTACGGCATTAGGTGCTGCTTTCCTTGCTGGTTTGGCTGTCGGTTACTGGAAAGACACAGATGAAATCAGAGAATTTTATGAAGCTGGTAAAATGTTTGAAGTCGAAATGCCAGAAGAACGAAGAGAAAAACTATATAGTGGCTGGAAAAAAGCAGTCGCTGCTACACAAGCATTTGAGTAAAGGGAGGGAACGTTATGTTTTCAAGAGGAACGAGACAAGAAAATATTGAAAAAATGCAACAAGAAGAATTAGATTTATTGATCATCGGTGGTGGGATCACTGGTGCTGGTGTAGCCATCCAAGCAGCAGCTTCAGGAATCAAAACCGGTCTGATCGAAATGCAGGATTTTGCAGAAGGAACTTCTTCACGTTCAACGAAATTAGTCCATGGAGGCATTCGTTACTTAAAAACATTTGATGTGGAAGTAGTTGCTGATACAGTAGGCGAGCGAGCTGTTGTACAAAGTATCGCACCTCATATACCAAAACCTGATCCAATGCTACTACCGATCTACGAAGATGAAGGGGCGACGACATTCAATATGTTTTCAGTCAAAGTCGCAATGGATCTTTATGACAAGCTGGCAAATGTGACCGGTACCAAATATGAGAACTACACATTGACTCCCGAAGAAGTCTTAGAACGTGAACCTTTCTTGAAAAAAGAAGGTCTAAAGGGTGCAGGTGTATACTTGGACTTTCGCAACAACGATTCCCGTTTAGTTATCGAAAATATCAAGAAAGCAGCAGAAGATGGGGCTTATCTGGTAAGTAAAATGAAAGCGGTTGGCTTTTTGTATGATAACGATCAGATCGTAGGCGTCAAAGCGCGGGATCTATTAACAGACGAAGTAGTAGAAATCAAAGCAAAAATAGTGATCAATACAAGCGGTCCATGGGTAGATAAGATCCGCAACTTGAATTTCAAACGAGCAGTTTCCCCTAAAATGCGTCCTACAAAAGGAATCCATTTAGTGGTAGATGCCAAAAAACTGCCAGTGCCACAGCCAACTTATTTTGATACAGGAAAACAAGATGGCCGTATGGTCTTTGCGATCCCTAGAGAAAATAAAACCTATTTTGGCACAACTGATACAGATTATCAAGGAGACTACACCGATCCTAAAGTGACACAGGAAGATGTGGATTATTTGTTGGAAGTTGTCAACCATCGTTATCCAGAGGCGAATATCACGTTACAAGATGTTGAGGCAAGCTGGGCAGGCTTACGTCCTTTACTGATTGGAAATTCTGGTTCAGACTATAATGGCGGTGACAATGGTTCGATTTCAGATAAAAGCTTTGGGAAAGTGATCGATACAGTCACAGAATATAAAGAAAACAAAGTAACACGTGTAGAAGTCGAAGATGTATTGAATCACTTGGAAAACAGTCGCGACGAAAAAGCACCATCAACGGTTTCCCGAGGAAGTTCTTTGGAAAGAGAACCAGACGGATTAGTGACACTTTCTGGTGGGAAGATCACCGACTATCGTAAGATGGCAGAAGGGGCATTGAAATTGATCCGTCAATTGTTACAAGACGAATATGGTGTGATAGCCAAAGAAATCGATTCGAAACATTATCCGGTGTCAGGGGGAGATTTTGACCCAACTAAATTAGAAGAAACAGTTGAAGAATTGACAAAAATCGGTGTTGAAGCAGGATTAGCGGAGGAAGACGCTAGTTATATTGCGGACTTCTATGGCACGAATGGGAAGAAAATCTACGCACTTGCAAAAGATATGACACCATATCCAGGGTTAAGTTTGGCAGAATCTGCTCGCTTACGTTACGGATTAGAAGAAGAAATGGTCTTGGCACCAGGTGATTATTTGATTCGTCGAACGAACCATCTATTGTTTGAAAGAGATCAATTGGATGCAATCAAACAACCAATCATTGATGCAATCGCCACATACTTTGCTTGGTCACCAGAAGAGAAAAAACGTCAAGAAAATCGGTTAGAAGAATTGATTGCTGAGTCGGATTTACGTGACCTAAAGGAGGAGAAATAAATGAATGCAGAGATGACCCAGATCATGGGTGAATTTATTGGGACGATGATTTTGATTTTATTAGGTGATGGTGTTTGTGCGGCAGTCAACTTAAACAAGAGTAAAGCACAAGCTTCAGGTTGGATCGTCATTGCATTTGGTTGGGGCATGGCTGTAACGATGGGTGTCTATATTTCTGGATTTATGGGACCAGCACATTTGAATCCAGCAGTATCTTTAGCTATGGCAATGACAGGAGCAATCGGTTGGAACCTCGTGATCCCATTTATTATTGCACAGATGTTAGGAGCTTTTGTTGGGGCGATTCTTGTTTGGTTAGCATATCTACCACATTGGGGCGTAACAAAAGACCAAGATGCTATTTTAGGTACATTTGCAACTGGTCCAGCTATACGTAATTATCCAGCTAACTTTATTACTGAATTGATTGGCACATTTGTCTTGGTTTTAGGGCTACTTGCATTTGGACAAAATACTTTTGCAGATGGTACAAATGTATTTGCTGTCGGTGGGTTGATCTTGGCTATCGGTCTTTCATTAGGCGGACCTACCGGATATGCGATCAATCCAGCTCGTGACCTTGGTCCACGTATTGCTCATGCAGTATTGCCGATCGGAAACAAAGGAACTTCAGACTGGGCATATTCTTGGGTGCCAGTAGTTGGACCAATGGTTGGCGCTATTGTAGCAGTGGGAGTATACATGTTGATGGTCTAAGACGTTTGAATGTGGGACAAATCTAAAAAATCAGGTTTGCTACAGACTCTCGAATAAACGGCGGGAACAGAAGTAACTCCTTCGGAAATAAGCCGAAATTCACAAAAATTTGAAAAGCAATTTTCGTTCATTTCTTCTTATTTCTCGGAGTTAAACACTTCTGTGCCAGCCTCTCTCAAATAAACGACGTCCAAAAGTCAGTCCTCATAAAAAAGTTTAGTAAAATAAGAGCAAATAATTAGGTGCCGACGAATCGGTTCTGATCATTTGCTCTTTTGCTTGATTCAAATAGATTTGATTTGAGAAATCAGTTATTTGTTAATTTATTCAAGACATCTTTAGGGATTTTTGATTCTTCAATCGCAGATGGTCCCTTTGTTATTCGTTTTTTACTTACTTCAGCCGTGATGTAAGAGTTTGGTTCTAAAGGCTGTGGTTTTTCAGAAGAAACGGCGTAGGACATATCGATTTTTTGACCGCTCTTAGTGACAAAGGTCAATTGATAGTTATAAGATTTTAAGTTATCCACTTTTTTTCCTTGATTATCCAGTGTATCTTTTAGTGGTGGAACTGTTTCCGGTATTTTTGCGTAGGCTGTTTCACTTTTATAGGTTTCTTCATAATATTTATACCCTTTATATCCACCAAAGGCTAATAGCAAAAGGACGATTACAGCAATTACTTTTTTCATTTGATTCACACTCTTTTCGTTTTTTTCTATTATCTACTAAATGCCAATTAAAGGAAAGCGAAACAGGTAACAATTTTGTTAGTTGAACGAACAAATTTCTTTGTTTGGTAAAAGCGATTTCTTGTATTAGTTGACAGGCAAAAACAAAGTTGATATAGTTGGGGTGAAAATAAATAAAACCTAGATGAATGAGGTATTTTGATGAGTGTAGCAGGTATCTAACGTAGTCAGTTGAATAGCCAATAAAGCAAGAAGCTTATTTGGCGTGCGTATAGATGATACCTGTCAAAACCAATAGTTTGTATTCAACAAGGACGGGACATGTCTTATTTAAGTGGATGTCCTGTTCTTTTATTTTATCACTAGGTCTTATTTATTTGGGACAGGTATCTCTTCAATAAAGGAGAGAATATGAAAGATACACTCAATAAATTACAATTCGAAGAAATTAAAAACGAAGTCAAAAAACGAGCTATCGGGAATCACAGTAAAGAACGAATCGATGAAATGACCATCCAAACAAATCTGCAAACTGTTCGAACCCGACAAACAGAAACGAAAGAAGCACGGCTCATCTTAGAAAGTAATCAGCATGTTCCATTCATGGGATTGACGAGGATCGATGCATTAACGGCACAAGTAAAGAAAGGCTTGATTTTGACTCCCTCAGAATTGATCGAGTATGCTGACTTTTTAAGAAGTAGTCGGTTGATTACGAAATTCTTTGAAAAAAATTGCTATCAGACACCGCTTTTGTATGCGTATAGCAAAAATATGCCCAACCTAGTTGAAATTGAAGAGTTGATCTATCAACAAATCAAGAATCAAAAGGTAAGTGATGATGCTTCGCGACAGTTGCGAAAGGTACGAAAACAGTTGCAAGTGACAGAAAAGGAGATCCAAGATCGCTTGTTGAAATTTTTGCGGCATCCCGCGAATAAAGAAATGATCCAAGAAACGATGATTGTTCAAAAAGGAGATCATTATACGATCCCAATCAAGGCAAGTTACAAAAACAAGATACCTGGAAGTATCATCGAGCAATCCAACAAAGGAACAACTGTATTTATTGAACCGACAGCTGTCGAAAAAGCAAGTGGGCACTACCAACTACTGAAAGCAGAAGAAATTGCAGAAGAGTACCAAGTGTTGGCAGCTTTGACTGGCGCATTGGCTGAGAAAGAATATGCAATTGATTTGATCATTGAGACTGTCACACGTTTAGATATTCTTTTTGCTCGGGCAAAGTATAGTCGGGAAATCAAAGGTGTCACGCCTATCGTCAATAAATCGGAATATATCAACATTAAACAGGGAAGACACCCTTTGCTGACAGGAAAGGCTGTCCCATTGGATTTTGAATTGGGGAAAGATTACCGTGGGTTAGTGATCACTGGCGCGAATGCCGGTGGAAAAACAGTCGTTTTGAAAACTGTGGGACTACTTACCCTCATGGCAATGTTCGGTTTGCAAGTACCAGCAGATGAAGGTACAGAGTTAGCAGTCTTTGATGGTGTTTTTGTCGATATCGGTGATCAACAGAATATTGAAAATGCCTTGAGTACGTTCTCTGGTCATATGCACAATATTGCAGCGATTTTAGGTAAAATCAAAAGGAATACGTTGGTTTTACTAGATGAGATCGGTAGTGGGACAGAGCCAAATGAAGGGGCAGCTTTGGCGGTGGCTATCATGGAAGCAATGTATGAAAAAGGCGCTTTGGTTGTTGCAACTACGCATTATGGGGAAATTAAAAAGTTTGCCAAAGACCATGAAGACTTTATTCCTGCGGCTATGGCATTTGACCGAGAAAAATTGCAGCCGAAGTATCTTCTGCGAGTTGGTGAAACTGGCGAAAGCCAAGCGCTGTGGATCGCAAAAAAAATGGAGATGTCTCCAGAGCTTATTCAACAAGCACAACATTATATCCACAATAAGGCCTATCAAACAAAGAAAAAAGCATTCCAAACGCTTGTCCAGAAGGAAAACGTGAAAGAAAAATTGGAACGATTTTCAAAAGGGGATCGAGTATTCTCGACCATCCATCAAAAAGAAGGTCTGATTTTTGAAGATCAAGGAGAAGACACATTGATCTTTTACTTGGACAGTGAAAAAATCGAAGTCCCACGTTCCCGTGTGACTCTAAAAAGTCGCACAGAAGAATTGTACCCAGAAAATTATGATCTGGACAGTCTATTTACAGATTTCAAAACGAGAAAATGGCAGAGAGATATCGAACGTGGCTCGAAAAAAGCCCACAAACAATTAGCTAAAGAAGCGCGTGAACGACAGAAAAATCAGCGACAAACGTAAAATAGGGATATTCAGCGGCAAGGTAAAAATTGGCACATCTATTTTGTTAGGTTAGAATAGACTAAAGTCTATTTAAGGGGCTGTAAAAGATGAAGCAACTATCCAATTGGCGTAAAGAAATACGAACGATCCCCAACCTATTATCTCTTTTTCGTGTTGTGTTATTACCTTTTTATCTTTATCTTGTCGCGCAACATTCTTTTTATTTAGCTGGCGTGATCATCGCTATTTCAGGTCTTACTGATTTTTTAGATGGTTTTATTGCTCGCCGTTTCAATCAAATCACGGAATTAGGAAAAATCCTTGATCCTGTGGCTGATAAATTGACTCAATTGTTTTTGATTCTGTCCATGGCATGGCAACGTCCACTGATTTGGCTCGTATTAGGTCTATTCATTGTCAAAGAAGGCTTTATGTTACTGGCCGGAATTATTGGTCTCAGGCATCATGTCAAATTAGATGGTGCAAAATGGTATGGAAAATTAGCGACCGCCGTCATCTATGCAGGAATGGCCATTTTGTTACTCTTTCCTGACCTCACCGGTAGATGGGTCAACTGGATATTTGGTGTGATCACTTATTGTTTGGCACAATCATTTGTGCTGTATATAGGTACCTACCGAAAATTATTAAAATCAGTCGATGATTAAAAACAGAGGTCGAGACAAAAGTCATTTAGGTTTGAGAAATTGGAGAAAAAAACGAACAATACGCTTTTTGTATTGCTCGTTTTTTTAAATTTCCGAAAAGCCTGATTTTTAGATTTGTCCCATATTCTATTTTTGTTTCATTATGGTTTGATATAAGCAAAGCCTTTTTCTTGTAATTCAATCAGATCTAAAACACCCGCTGGTACGATGACCACTTGTTCAGGTAATGCTTTTTCGCTGATCTCATTCGCACGTAAAGCGTTAGCACAAGCATGGAATGTTACATCTGGTAATGCGAGGAAATCCGCATTCTGGTTATCAAGATAGCCTGTTATTCCGTGACCGTTAACAGTAACGATGATCTCTGTTTTCGGTGCTGCTTTCAGTAGATTTTTGACGTTTTGCTTCGTTTCGAGCCACTTTGCTGTTTCGTCGATGTGAAAGACAACTTTCATTGTTTCGCTCCTTACTTTTTGATGATCATATTGATTGCTTGTTCCATTTTTTTTGCTTGTTCCTCTGGACGATTCTCAGGGTGTTCCAAACAATCCTTGAGATTTTCGGCAACGATCATTCCCATGACACGATCAATACTGGAACGAACGGCGCTCAACTGCGTAATAACATCCATACATTCTTTATCTTCGTCGATCATTTTTTGGATTCCGCGTATTTGACCTTCCGTGCGCTTTAAACGATTCATAATGTTTTTGTTATCGATTTCCATCTTGAATCCTCCTTGTTGTTCTATTTGAATAATACCCTATATAGGTATAGTTTGTAAATAAATAAGTCGATTTTTAAATTTAGGAATCGAATAGTTGACAAATATCAGCATATCGTGTTGAATATACCCCGTGAGGTATTTTTAAAAATTAAACGAGGTGGCATAAAAATGATGTTGTTTCAAACGATACAATCTATTACAATTGCTGAATTAAAAGGAAAACTAACAAGTTCTATTCAATTGATCGATGTGAGAACGCCAAATGAATACCGGGGTGGGCATATTCGACAAGCTAAGAATGTACCATTGCAAAGAATCACTAGTTTTAAAGGTGATCAGGAAAAACCTGTTTATGTGATCTGTCAGTCAGGTATGCGAAGCAAGCAGGCAACGAAAGAATTGAACAAAATGGGCTATCAGGCGATCAATGTACGTGGTGGCATGAATCAATGGTTGGATAAAACAATAGGAGGTAAGTAAATGAAAGTAGTGATTATTGGTGGTGTAGCAGGAGGAATGTCTGCAGCAACTAGATTACGCCGCTTAAAAGAAGATGCAGAAATCGTCGTTTTTGAAAAAGGGCCATTTGTTTCATTTGCCAATTGTGGACTGCCCTATTATGTTTCGGGGGAAATCGACGAACGTGAAAAACTTTTAGTCCAAACTCCTGAGACGTTAGCTGCTCGTTTTCAACTTGATGTCCGTCCAAATCATGAAGTCACAGCTATTCTAACGGATGAGAAAAAAGTCGAAGTACAGCATGATGGAATACGGACAATGGAATCATATGACGTGCTGTTGCTTTCTCCAGGCGCAAAACCGTTTGTACCACCTATTGCTGGTCTGTCAGAAGCGAAAAACGTCTTCACCGTTAGAAATGTACCAGACATTGATAAGATAATGCACGTCCTTGATACCCAACCAAAACAAGCAGTAGTTGTCGGTGCAGGATTTATTGGGCTTGAGATGGCAGAAAATTTGACCAGACGAGGGCTTGAAGTAACAGTTGTGGAGAGTGCACCACATATTTTGCCGACCTTAGATGAGGAAATGGCTGCATTCGTTCATGCAGAATTAGAAGAAAAAGGTGTAACAGTCAAAACCAATCAAGCGGTCATCGCTTTTGAAGAGGAAGGCCAGTTATTGCGTTTAGCAGATGGTACCGCTATTCCTTCCGAACTGACGATTTTATCTGTAGGAGTAGCTCCTGACAGTATATTGGCAAAACAAGCCGGTCTTGAAACTGGAATCAAAGGCGGTATTCTCGTTGATGAATATTATCAAACGAGTGATCCTGCTATTTATGCAGTAGGCGATGCAATCATCGTCAAACAACAAATCACAGGTGAAGACGCGTTAATTTCGTTGGCCTCCCCAGCCAATCGTCAAGGACGTCAAGTAGCAGATAATATCGCTGGCACTGCACGAAAGAACCAAGGAAGTATCGGTACAGCGATTTTACGCGTATTTGATCTGACTGCAGCTTCTACAGGATTAAATGAACGAGCAGCTAAACAAGCAGGTCTCTCTTATTCAGTTATCCATGTCTCAGGAAAGGATCATGCAAGTTATTATCCAGACGCATCTGATCTTCTTTTGAAATTGATCTTTGATCCAAAAACTGGTGAAATCTACGGAGCACAAGGAATCGGTGAAAAAGGCGTGGATAAAAGAGTAGATGTTCTGGCTACTGCAATCAAAGGAAAGTTAACCATCTTTGATTTACCGGAATTGGAATTGACTTATGCGCCACCCTTTGGTTCAGCAAAAGATCCGGTGAACATGTTGGGTTATGCAGCCATGAATGTTGCGGAAGGATTAAGTGAGCCAATCCAATGGCATGAACTACCAGAAGCTTTGGTCAATGGAAAAGTATTATTGGATGTGCGAAATGAAGGTGAATTAGCCAATGGCGCATTTCCGCATGCTACAAATATTCCTTTGCACGAGTTACGTTGTCGCTTGAGCGAGTTAGAGAAGAACCAAGAATATATCGTAAGTTGCCATAGTGGACTACGAAGTTATTTAGCTGAACGTATCTTAAAACAAGCTGGTTTCCATGTTCAAAATTTAGACGGCGCATTTGCGCTTTATCGTGCAGTACGCCCAAATGAACTTGTTTATCCCCATCAATAAAAAAATCCGCCTCATTATGTGCAATGCTTTTCAACTTAAAAAAATAAGTGAGGAGATTAGTAAGAGTAGCTAGGGAAAAAGCGAGCGTGGGACAAAAGTAAGAAACACTTTTGTCTCATTCTCTAAAAACGAATAAACGGTGGGAGCAGAAGCAACTCCTTCGGAAATAAGCCGAAATTCACAAAAATTTGAAAAGCAATTTCCGTTAATTTCTTCTTATTTCTCGGAGTTAAACACTTCTGTCCCAACCTAGCTTTTCCCACTTTATTTTCCATCTTTTCTCAGATGAGTCATCAGTTTTTGAAATCATTGTTCCTTTATTTCTCAACAAATGGCTCTACGTGGACATCCGTTTCGTGGACTTGAAATTTTTCGAATAAACGATGTTCAATAATATCAGAAACAGTATGACTTTCTTTTACTGTTAGATCAGAATCCATCAAGACTGTGATGTCAACATAGATATTTGAACCATAGTTTCGTCCTCGAATATCTTTCACTTGTCTTACTTCCGGAATTTTTTCAATTGTTTCTTTATAACGAACAAGTTCAGCTTGATCGAAACCGTCGGATAATGAAAACGAACTTTCCCTAAAAATATCAACAGCCGTTTTTAAAATCAGTAGTCCGACAACCATTGCTGCTACTGTGTCTAACCAACCCAACTGAAAGGATGCAGCAAAAACAGCAATTGCTGTACCAATACTTGTCCAGGCATCGCTTCGATTATCTTTTGCTGCAGCCAGAAGCCCAGGACTTTTAACTTTTTCGGCTAACTTTTTGTTGAAGTAATAGACGATGTACATAAGGATAGCGGAAAAAATACCTACGATCGCAGCAGTAATATCGGGACTCCCCGTCTCCTTGTCCATGAAAGAACGAATGGACGAATACAGGACCTCAATCCCTACCAGCAACATGATAAAGGAAGTCACTAGGCTGGCAATATTCTCTGCTTTCCAGTGACCGTAACGGTGTTCATTATCTGCAGGCTTCCGAGAAATCCGGAGGCCGATCAATACAGCAATCGATGCAAGGATATCTGTAAAATTATTCAATCCATCTGCTCTTAAAGCTTCAGAATCTGCGATATTTCCGATAGAAAGTTTTAGGATCGATACAATGACATAAGCCAGAATGCTGACGATAGCACCTAATTCGGCTTGCTTCAATTGTTGGTATCTTTCGTTGTTCATAAATGTTCACTCCAAAATAAAAATATTTTACTATCATATAATATTTTGAGTGTCTATTTAGTAAAGTGTGTAAAATATAATAGTTTTGGAGTAGCGAAATTTTGTACTATGCATCTCTTGAATCCATCAATAGGAAAGTCGAAGAAAGCTTTTTGCCAACTAGAAAATCAGCTATGGAACATTTCAAACATGAAAAGCTGTTTTTCTCTGTTTATTCTTATTTGCTCGGAGCTGGGCGCTTCTTTCACAACCTTTATGCACGGTGTTCAAAGGCTTGCATCTTCAACAATAAGCCTAAACAGATGAAAAACATGAAAAGCTGTTTTTCTCTGTTCATTCTTATTGCTTGATGCAGAACAGCCTTTTCACAACCTTTATGCATATGTTTTGAGCTTTGCTTTTCTCCGTGTTAGGGTGGGATTGTACCGAATAAGAAGGAGGAAACTGACACATGGCAAAAATAGATTTACCACAAGTCGAAACTCATCTTTATATCAACGGCAAATGGCTGGAGGGATCGGAAGGTACTTTTGAGGTTAAGAATCCTGCAACTGGGGAGATATTAGCCACTGTTCAAAAGGGTGGAGAAAAAGAAACGAAAGAGGCAATTCAGGCGGCTAATAAAGCGTTCGAAGGCTGGTCAAAAACTTCTCCTGCAGAACGAGCAAAATTAATGAATAAAATGGCAGATCTAGTAGAAAATGATAGTGAACGATTGGCAAAAATCATGACGATGGAACAAGGAAAACCGCTAAGTCAAGCAGCAGCGGAAATCCAAACGAATGTGGAGAATCTTCGGTGGAATGCGGCGGAAGGACAGCGTATTGTAGGGGACATCGTTCCTTCACCAACTACTAATCAATGGCAAGTCCGGAAACAGCCAGTGGGAGTAGTAGGAGCCATTACTCCTTGGAACTTTCCTTCTAATATGATCATTCGGAAGATATCGCCAGCAATCGCAGCGGGGTGTACGGTGATTTTAAAACCCGCAAAAGCGACACCGCTTTCAGCACTAGCGCTAATGGAACTATTTGATCAAGCTGGATTTCCTGAAGGAGTCGTCAATATCGTAATGGGGGATTCTTCAACGATTGGTAAGATCTTATCAGAATCTGATGACATTCAAAAAATCACTTTTACAGGTTCAACCGAAGTGGGGCAAATCTTAAATGAACAAGCGGCTCCGACATTGAAAAAAGTTTCAATGGAACTTGGCGGGCATGCTCCATTTATTATTTTCCCTGATGCGGATTTAGAATTAGCGACAGAGATGTTGATCAAAACTAAATTTATCAACAATGGGCAAGTGTGTACGTCACCTAATCGAATCTTTATCCATAAAGAGATCAAACAAAAAGCAACAGATCTTATCATGGAAAAGATGAAAGGTGTATCTGTAGGTAATGGGTTAGACGACCCAACAACAGGTCCGCTGATCAATGGAGAAGGAATCGAAAAAATCGAAGAACAGCTGAAGGATGCAGTTGATAAAGGGGCACAGATCCTTTGTGGTGGAAAGCGCTTGACAGAAGGCGAGTATGCGAACGGCTTTTTCTTTGAACCAACTGTTTTAGACGGTGTAACAAAAGAAATGGCGATCTTTTATGAAGAAACGTTTGGCCCGGTCATTCCACTGATTACATTTGAAGAGGAAGATCAAGTAATCAAGGATGCCAATGATACGATTTTTGGTCTGGCTTCTTACTTTTTCTCGACCAATATCCATACAGTCGATCATGTCAGCAATCAACTGCAATATGGGATGGTGGGAGTAAATGATACAGCGATATCTAACTCTGCTACGCCTTTTGGTGGGGTCAAACATTCTGGATTCGGTCGTGAGAATGGAACTTATGGTGTCGAAGAATATATTGAGGTAAAATTTGTGACGATTCGGACGGCTAAGTAAAAGCATAGTAAATAGAAGAATACGAAAATCAGAAGAGGCTAAGACAGAAGTGTTCAACTCTGAGAAATAAGAAGAAATTCACGAAATTTGCTTTTCAAATTTTTGTGAATTTCGGCTTATTTAAGAAGGTGTTGCTTTTGCTCCCACCGTTTATTCGTTTTTAAAGAGTGAGCCAAAAGTGTTTCTTACTTTTGGCTCACCCTCTTTTCGAATAATCGATGTACGTAGTTCCACTAAAAAAAGCCAAAAAAACCAAAAAACGTAAGAAGTAATTTTGGTTTTTTTGACTTTTTTCTTATAAGTGAACACTTATTTCTGAGTCTTTCTGTCCATCAATTCTTTTCGATATTCATGATAAACATGATAAAGATTCAATTCGTATTCTTTTTTCGCGTTTGTTACTACGGTGTCTAAAATCAGCCCGGTAACTAGTGAAAGTAAAGCCAGTATCATCAATCCAGTACTCAAAATAGCCGAAGGTACCCGTGTGATGAAGTGGGTCAACATATATTCACGAAGAACTGGTACGCCAGTGAATAGACCAAATAAAAAGAAGAAAAGTGTCCAGATCCCAAAGAACATCAGCGGTTTGTAATCTTTGCACATTTTGATGATCATCATGATCACTTTAAAGCCATCGGAAAAAGTATTTAACTTTGATTCACTTCCTTCTGGACGATCGCGATAATCAATAGGGATTTCTACTAACTTGAATTTTTTATCTAATGCATGGATCGTTAGTTCCGTTTCGATTTGGAAACCAGAACTCATGATAGGAAAGCTTTTGACAAAAATCCGATTAAATCCACGATAGCCAGTCATGACATCGCGTATTTTCGTTTTATACAGTTGCGTGATCGTATTTTTAACTAGATTATTACCGAAATCATGGAAAGGACGCTTGTTTTCATCAAAATACGTACCATTTGACAGTCGGTCACCAATGACCATATCCGCTCTGCCTGAACGAAGTTGATCGAGTAACTCATGGGCCGCTTCTGCTGGATAGGTATCATCACCATCGACCATTAGATAATAATCTGCTTCAATATCAAAAAACATTTGCCGAATCACATTTCCTTTTCCTTGGCGGGGCTCTTTTTTAACGATTGCACCACACTGTAGAGCTAGATCATACGTGTTGTCTGTCGAATTATTGTCATATACATAAATGTCTGCTTGTGGTAATTCTCGTTTAAAGTCTGCAATGACAGTCGAAATCGTTGCTTCTTCATTGTAACAAGGAATTAGAACAGCAATTTTTTCTTGTTGTTCCATTTTTCACTCTCCTTAAATCATCGAAAACACATTTTCCTTTTAAGAATACCGTATCATTTTCGTAAATACTAGTATTCCTAGAGAAAATTAACTTCTTTTTTAGCGCAATTCATAAAGAAATCCCTACGAAAAAACGAAGATGTTTTTTCAGAGAAGGGATAAGGAATCAATTCTATACAGTTAAGCAAATTCACTTTTTTTTCGTGTAATATCTAAAACAGTACCTGTGTAGGCATCTGCTAAGAATTCATAGTAGACAACTTCACCATCTTCGATTCGTGATATACCACCTCGATATGCCTTCGAATGGATCGCAAATTTTCGAGTAGGTTCTTTTTCAAAGGAAATCCAGGAACCTTCAATAGAGCCTTCTTTTAAAAATGATTCTTTGATTTGATGCAAGACTTCATCCGCAGATAAGGTCTTTTTTCGATGATACCAAATAGTTGAAGCAACACCGCTTAACAATCCAAGTCCGATTCCCACAGCAAGACCGCCTTTAAAATAGCTTAGTTCGCTTTCTTCATACATACGTCTTACCTCCTTTTATATCCAATAGCTTCTTTGTGTTTATTCTACCATACTATGGGTTTTTCTTTGAAATAAATAACCACTACTTGTGAAAATAAGTTATAATAAATCCAAGTGATTGGCTAAAAGCGCTAAGGTTTGCGTCAATCAACAATAAGTTTGAGAGGAGCATAGTCTGAATTTTAGACGAACTTTATATGGACGAAAAAACATTTCAACGTATCAAAGAACTAACAGAACTTCAAGGAACAAGTGGTTTTGAGCAAGACATCCGGGAGTATATGGGCGCGCACATGGAGCCTTTAGTGGATGAACTACAACAAGACGGGCTAGGTGGGATCTTTGGTTTACGTCACCATGATGATGCGGATGCTCCGCGCGTAATGGTTGCGGCACATATGGATGAAGTTGGCTTCATGTTGACTCAGATCCAAGAAAATGGCTTATTTAAAGTCGTACCTTTAGGCGGATGGAATCCTTACGTCGTTTCTGCCCAACGTTTTACGTTAAAAACGTCAACAGGAAAAAATTATCCATGTATTTCTTCCTCTGTACCACCACATTTATTACGCGGTACAAGTGGCCAAAAAGCAGTTGAAGTTACAGATATTTTATTTGATGCCGGCTTTGAGTCACGTGAAGAAGCAATGAGCTTTGGCGTATTACCTGGTGATACGATCGTTCCTTATGCAGAAACAGTCAAAACAGCCAATGGAAAAAATATCATCAGTAAATCTTGGGATAATCGTTACGGCTGTACAATGGTCTTAGAAGCTTTGGAAGCATTGCAAAATGAAACATTAGGGCATACTTTGATCGCTGGAGCAAATGTACAGGAAGAAGTGGGCTTACGTGGCTCTAAAGTTTCTGTCAACAAATTCAAACCAGATCTTTTCTTTGCAGTTGATTGTTCAGCAGCGGACGATACAAGAACAAAGAATGGCACTTTTGGTCATTTAGGGGAAGGGACATTGATGCGTATTCAAGATCCAGGTTTGATCATGTTACCTCGTCTACGTGAGTATTTATTAGATGTTGCTGAAACGAATCACATTCCTTATCAATACTTTGTTTCAAAAGGCGGAACTGACGCAGGTGCGGCACATACTCAAAATGAAGGAATCCCAAGTACAGTGATCGGTGTTGTAGGACGTTATATCCATACACATCAAACGATGTTCAGCATCCGTGATTTTGAGGCAGCCAGAGAAATGCTGATCCAAACATTAAAAGGGTTAGACAAATCAACTGTTGATACAATCGTATATGGAAAATAAAATATAAGAGAAATGGAAAGTAGCGTATTGCTGAAATATTTATTTTTAACGATACTCTAGGGAACCTTAGAGGCTGGGACAGAAGTGTTTAACCCCGAGAAATAAGAAGAAATTAATGAAAATTGCTTTTCAAATTTTTTAAGAAGGAGTTTCTTCTGCTCCAGCCGTTTATTCGTTTTTAGAGATGAGATAAAAGTGTTTCTTACTTTTGTCCCACGCTCAAACATACCGAGTCTATTCCATATCTCTTAGAAAATAAGCCTTAACAATCCGAACATCGCTTTTTATGTTTTTAGGATCGTTAAGGCTATTTTTGTAGGAGCTGGACACATTTTTTACAATTTAGGCTTTGGGTTGGTCAGTTTTGGATAAAGGTGTATAATCTAGATGTAAGAAAAAGAAAAGAGGTAAACAGATGATTATTCCTGAGAGTTTAGAAGAATTAGCTAGTTATGTGGAAAAAGGAAATAATATCTTTTTCTTTACTGCAGATTGGTGTGGTGATTGTCGCTTTATCAAACCGCAGATGCCAGAGATCGAAAATGATTTTTCTGGATGGAATTTTATTGAAGTTGATCGTGACAAATACATAGATGTAGCCGCTGAGTGGAGCATTTTTGGAATTCCAAGTTTTGTTGTCATCCAAGACGGAAAAGAATTAGGCCGTCTGGTAAACAAAGACAGAAAAACAAAACAAGAAGTCGAGGATTTCTTAAATCGTGTGATTGAGGGTTAACATCTGCTAGGAGGGATCAAGATGGAACAAGAATATCAAAATATTTTAGTCGGTATCGATGGTAGTGAACAAGCACTTTTAGCGTTTAAAAAAGCGGTCGAAGTTGCTCGAAGAAATCGAGGTACTGTATACGTAGTGAATGTGATCGATCAACAATTTTATAATTTTATGGGCTATGCTCCAATCGATCAAACAGTAGTGGATCAACAAACAGAAGCAGCAAAACAAATGATTGAAGACTGCAAAGCTTACGGGAAAACCGTTGATTATCAAGATATCGAAGGAATCATTGCCTACGGTTCGGTCAGAGAAACAATGGCAATCAATTTACCTAAAAAATATAAAATCGATTTGATCATGGTAGGACAATCAGGTCTAAATGCAGTTGAACGCTTTATGACTGGAAGTGTGGCAAGCTATGTCATTCGTCGAGCACCTTGTGACGTCTTGATCGTGTCAGATGAAGAAGAAGCAGCAGCAAAAGAATAAGAACATGCAAAAAGCGTGTTAGCGCATTGTTTATCTGAATTTTAAGAGGCCGGGACAGAAGTGGCTAGATTCAAGAAATAAGAAGGAAATTCCAAAAATTGTTTCTGCAATGTTTGTGGGATTTTGGCTGATTTCTCGAAAAGGCTACTTCTGAAACGCCATTTATCCGCAAAAGAGAGTGTGACAAGGATTTTGTCATACCCCTTTATTTTTTTGGAATCAGAAAAATGCTATAAAGTATGGCAAAAAGGGCTTATTTTTTGGATGAAAAAAATCTCATGCATCGATCAACAATTTTTGTTAAGATAAGTGACAGCAAATGATACTGGAGGAAAAAACATGATTTTTGCTTACAATAAAGCACATGTCGGTGATACTTTGATGGTGATCATAGCCGATGATAAAGGAACGGAAAATAGCGTTATCCGCAAAGGAAATGTCGCACAGGTAAAGGATGAATCAGGACAAATCGTTGCCTGGAATTTTTTCCATCTCTCTGACCACCTCGTTATTGAAGGAAACGGACAAGTTGAAGTAACGAAAGAACAATTAGCCGAATTGAACCGATTGATAAAAGAAGCAGGCTTCACGGAAACACTCGTTGAAGATAATGAGCCTAAAATCGTTGTCGGCTATGTTAAAACTTGTGTCCCACATCCTGACTCAGATCATTTATCAATCACGGAAACACAAGTAAGCGATAGTGAAACATTGCAAATCGTGTGTGGAGCACCAAATATCGAAGCTGGACAAAAAGTTGTTGTAGCGAAACCAGGTGCGATGATGCCTGATGGAATGATGATTTGGCCAGGTACTTTACGTGGGATAGAAAGTTTTGGCATGATCTGTTCTGCGAAAGAATTGCAGTTGCCAAATGCTCCAGAAAAGAAGGGCATATTGGTATTGCCAGCAGATGCAGTGATAGGGGAAGATTTCTTAAAGACCCGCAGTGTTTAATATAAAAAAATAAAATTGACATGAAAAAACCTCCCAAGAAAATGATGCTTTCTTTGGGAGGTTTTTCGTTTTGGGGAAGACGATAGTTTCTATAGTTAATAGAATCAGTTTCCTGAATTCGATGATTGGTTTTGTTTTAATGCAGATTGATCGATCGTCAATTCAACTGTAGCAGTTTTTTCATCTTTTTCTTGGTAATAAGTGATTTTTACTGTGTCGCCAACTTTTTTCTTATAAAGAGCTGATTGTAACTCAACACCAGATGAAACTTCTGTGTCGTCGATTTTAGTAATTACATCATATTGTTTCAAACCAGCCTTTTCAGCAGGTGTTGCTGGTTGGACACTTGCCACGATCACACCATTTGTGACTGAAGAAGGAATCTTCAAGACTTGTTCTTTTTGCTGCGTTGAAACATAAGATAAATCGTACATCGTAATTCCTAATGCAGGACGTGTCACTTTACCATCTTTTTCAAGTTGGTTGATGATATTGACTACATCATTACTTGGAATTGCAAAGCCCATACCTTCAACACTTACGCCAGATGAAGATTCAGAAGTAGTAGCGATTTTACTTGAGTTGATCCCAATCACTTGTCCTTCAATGTTGATCAGTGGACCACCTGAGTTACCAGGATTGATTGCAGCATCTGTTTGGATCGCATTGATATTTACAGTTTCGTTGGATTCATTTGTACTTGTCACTTGTCGGTTCAAAGAAGAAACGATACCTGACGTCACTGAATTGGCATATTCGGACCCTAAAGGAGAACCAATTGCAATCGCAGGTTCACCAACTTTTAAAGCACTAGAGTCGCCAAATGAAGCAACTTTATCCACTTTATCTGATTGGATCTTCAATACAGCTAAATCAGAATAAGCATCAGTTCCAACTAATTCTGCTTTGACTTTTGTCCCATCTTTGAGCAAAACTTCTAATCCTTGTTGCCCGTCAACTACGTGGTTATTTGTTACGATATATGAAGTGTTGCCCTCTTTTTTGTAGATAACGCCACTCCCTTCACTAGAAGCCTCTAGATCACTATCTTCAGTACTTTGCTGCTGTTGCCCAAATAGTTTGCCAAAATCGTTCGATTGATTTTGACTTTGCAAGTTGATAACGGAAACTACCGCATCTTGTACTTTATCTACAGCACTAGTAATATCTGAATCTACATTCACTTTGACATTTTCTACAACAGTTTCACCTGACGAATTCTGGTTACCCCCAGCACTCGTATTGGAGTGACCATTTCCTAATGCAGCATAAAAAATACCCGCTGTTAATAATCCTCCAATCACACCACCGACTAAACCTAGTCCAAGTTTGCGCCAAAGACCATTATTTTTCTTTTTCATTTTTGATGTCACATCTTTTCTATCCATGTGGCCTGCCTCCAATTATTATTTTCTTTTATTTAAGTATAGACCTATTTGTTAAATTTAGTCTACTTTGAGACTATGAACTTTTTATGAAAAAGCTTAGGAAAAATCATTGATTTCAGATGAAAAAAATAAAAAAATACTTTTCCACAAGATATGTGTAAAAAACATGGGATAAACTGAGGAAAAACAAGAGTATTTTTTATCCACAATATGTGGATAAAGTGGATAAATCTGTGAGAAACATATGTTTGCTTAAGAAATACTTATAAAATAAGCCACGAATACCTCTCTTTCTGTGGATAAACCTGTGGATGTTGTGCATAACTATGTGGGAATCTTTGTAAAAATAAATCCGTCATTCCATGTCCTATCCGGAACGAAATTCTATTATAATGGAAGAAGAAATCAAATAGAGGAGTACGAGAACGTGAATATCAAAATAATTTCAGTCGGGAAATTGAAAGAAAAGTACCTGATCCAAGGAATTCAGGAATATGTTAAAAGATTACAGGCATATGCCAAAATCGAATTAATCGAAGTACCCGATGAAAAAGCACCAGAAAATCTAAGTGATGCCCAGATGCGCCAAGTGAAGGAAAAAGAAGGGGAGCGGATATTAAGTAAAATAAAAGAACAAGAATATGTCTATGCCTTAGCTATTGAAGGGAAAAATCCCACTAGTGAAGTATTTGCCAAGCAAATCAATCAATTAGGCATCCAAGGAAAAAGCCACCTTGTTTTTGTCATCGGTGGTTCATTAGGCCTAAGCGAGGCAGTCATGAAAAGAAGCAACACCCAAATCTCCTTTGGCAAAATGACTTATCCACACCAACTGATGCGTCTGATCCTCGTCGAACAAATCTATCGTGCCTTTCGTATCAATACGGGGGCTCCTTATCATAAATGATGGGTTGGAGGAATAGTTGAAATAAGAGAAACATATCATAAATTTTAGTAGAAAGTTCAAGGTTGAGAGATAGCGAAATATAAAAAATAAAGCAGAAAAATCATCATAAAAAATATAAATAAAGTAATTGAAAGAATAGATTGTGAGCATTACTACGATGGAACGTAAATAGAAAAGGAAGTGTGTGACGAAGATATCTAACAATTTATCTTTTTTGGAAAAAATATGTAGTACTGACGTCAATGAAAAATACATTTTTGAGACCGGACGAAAAACCGGACGATAGCTAGAAAACGTTGAATTAACAGCAAGCAAGTGACCGGACGAAAAACCGGACGATAAGTAAAAAGTGTTGAAATGACAAGAAGCAACGACCGGACGAAAAATCGGACGATAAGTAATAAGTGTTGAAATGGCAGTAGGCAAATGACCGGACGAAAAATTGAACGAATACGTAAGTGAATCATTTTTTCTATACCTTTACTAAACTTGCTTATTCATATTTCTAAAAATAAAATTATAAATTATATTAGAAATAATATGAATCTTAAGAACTGTATCATTTAATTTCATAGGAGGAATACAATTGGAGAAACTTAGTGAGGATCATAATATTGAATATAAAGAAGACATTCCTAAAAAGGCTAATCAACTGAAAGCAGAAATTGTTTCCTTTTGAATAGTAGTACAGGAGGAACGATTTATTTAGGAGTGGATGACGATGGTGTATCAGTAACTTGTTTAACTGAAGGAGATAGAAATAAAAAGTATAAGGTCTGGGAAGAAACTATAAGTAATTGGGTGGCTAATGGTTTTAGACCAGAGGTAACCGGACTTATACAGGTAGATCCTAATAGTGATCCGTTTAAAATTTCTGTTAGTGCGGGAACCAATAAACCGTATTATTATACTGATGGTGAAGGCTTTAATTCAAAAGGGGTATATATTCGTAACGGTAGTTCGAAAAGAAAAGCGAGTGATGCAGAAATAAAAAGAATGTTGAATCGGCATAATGCTAACTCATTTGATAGTGAGAAGATTAAGCTTCCTTCTTTAGATTTTAGTTATGTGGAAAATGTCTTTGAAAAAGATGGAACTAAGTTTGATATTATTGAGCTTGATTTCAAGAAAAATGAAGAAGACCAATATAATAATGCTGCATGGATAGTTAGTGATGGGAATCCATTTGTTTCCAAAGCAGCCATTTATGACGGAGTAGATGTAGTAAATTTTCGAGACAAAAAAATTTTTTCAGGATCAGTAGCTAAACAAAATGATGATGCGATTCAATATATTCACTTTAATAATCAACTTAATATTACTTTTGGCTATAATGGAAAACGTATCGAAAATTTTTCTTATCCTATAAATGCTGTCCGAGAAGCGGTAATAAATGCGTTCGTTCATAGAGATTATACAATGAGTTCGGATATTAAAATTGAGCTTTTTGATGATAGATTAGCAATATCCTCTCCAGGTTCTTTACCAGATGGACTGACCTTAGAAGATATAAAACAAGGTGCGAATGCTAAACGAAACCCTATTCTAATTAATGTTTTGGATAAAATGAACTATATAGAGAATTATGGCTCAGGAATTCGTCGTATTTATTCGTTATATAAAGGTTTCAAGAGACAACCAGAATTAATTGCCACACATAATTTGTTCAAAGTAATTTTATATAATATGAATTACAAATTGAACAGCTTAGACTTAAGTGACAATATGATTTCAATTATCCAGTATCTTAACGATGGGAAACTTGCTAGTCGCCAGGAAATTCAGGAAGCTCTTAACTTACAAAAAAGTTATACATTAGAAATGATATCGGAGTTAAAAAAAATGGATATAATTGGTTCTGAAGGCAGGGGGCCATCAACTAGATATTACTTAGAAGTAATGGAAAAACAGTGATTTTATAAGGAGTATTTATTAATAAACTAGTTGAATACCAAGTATCGATTATAGACGATACCATCAGCCATGATATTTAGCTTATAATGCTACTAACTTTTGTATTTCCCTAATGTGTTGATGAAAAATTGTAGAAATATCATTCACTCATGATACCCAGCTCCGTATCATAAGTGATGATATTTTTTAAGACAGAGAAAAATAGTAAAACAGGGGAGTATCAAATGAGTGAACTTAACCATTTTTCTGCGTCTACTCTAGCCGAGTTGCAAAAAGACGAGAAACATCCTTACTATGTCTATTGTTTGGTTGATCCTAGAAATAACCAGACTTTTTATATTGGTAAAGGAAAAGGAAATCGTATTTTTGCCCATCGCAAAGCGGCACTGAATATGCTAAGAAAATCAGATTTACTTGAAGAAAATGAAACAGCTAGAACATTGAAAATAAAAAACATCCAAGAAATAAACAGAATAAATCTACAAATACTAAGTTATATACTTAGTTATGGTTTAACTGAGAGCGAAGCTTATGCCAGTGAGAATGCGCTGATCAATTATGCTTAACTGATTCAAGGACTTTCGTTGACAAATTTAGTAAAAGGGCATGGTTCTAAGGCAATGTTAGTTGAAGAGATAGAAGAACAATTCGGATTCCAAGAGATGGATATAAACGAAATAGCGACAGATGAGTTGATTTTAGCGGTAAACGTGAGAGATGCTTTTAATCTTTGTAAAGATGAATCGCAAGAATATTCGATTGATGACAGATTTCGTGGATGATAATAATTTAAAATCTCGTACGCTAGGTAACTGGGTAATTGGTCGCGATAAAATACATTGGATTCGCTATGTTATAGCTGTTAATACAGGAGTAGATAACGCGGTTGTTGTTGCGTATAAAGTTTCTTCTCGATATTCGGAATCGAAGAAATTTGAAAATGGTCTAACACGCTATGCGTTTCAGGCATTATCGAATAGAGAAGATACTTTGCGAGAACTTAATTTATATAAACGATCTTTACCAGATATCAAATTTGGTAGTGGGAGTGCAGTTGCATATATTAATAATCATTTCCAATGGTATTTTCGGTAGTAGTAGTTACCTGAAATAAATATAAATTTAAATATATATTATATCCATGAAGCCCAATCTTCTTTATAGAGGATTGGGCTATTTTTAATGGCAAAGGAGGGAAATAAATGTTTCAAAACAAAGGACAACGCTATGTCACAAAGGGAGTAATGGACAGTTTACCGATGGAATTACAAGTTTTATGTTGGAATTTAATCGATGAAAACGTTCAAAAGCAACTTCCTTTAGACTATCTTCAAATCTTTGAATTTTCTATGGAAAAAGGACATCAAAAGTTGGTCCATCGTCAAGAAGAACCTGAAAAAAGAAAAGAGTATCTGATTTTACCTAAGCTTTGTTTGAAATCAGTATCTCAAAAAATATGGGGCATTAATTCAGTGGAGTATCAAACGATGTTACTGCCAGAAGAATACTAATATCTAAAAGAAAGGAGCGAAATGACTTGTTAGAATCGGCTATCGAAGTACTGGAAAAGTGTGCACAGCTAGTCACTACTCTTGAAGAGTGGGGCTATGAATCTGTTACGATGGAAAAAGAGGAAATTGAAATGGGTACGCTTCCTGAAGGTGTCCATCTACCTCGTTTAGTGATGACGCATCGTTATGTTTTCAAACGACAATGGATAATTAAAGGGAAAGAAGAGGAAGAAAAACTAGCGGTAGTCATTACCATTCGTCCAACAGATACGGAACCATTCACGAATGATTTAAGTATGGTACTAATCGAAAAGAATATCCGACAATTAGGATTTACTGGTTTTATTGCAGTCAATCTTTTTTCATATACAAAAGCGAAAAGTCCTCGGGTATTCTCTCGCGGAAATGATGAACAATCTTTGGAAATATTAACAACTGCTTTCACAGAAAAGAAAATCAACACCATTATTTTTGCTTGTGGTTCGATCACAGTAACGAGTCAAGTGGCTTATGAACAAGCGAAAAGCATTTACACTCAATTGAGTGCGAAACAAAAGAAAATGGCCAAAGTATTGGTAAACGCAAAAGGAAAGTTACCCCACCCATTAAGTATTCATGTTCGTAATGAATGGGAATTGGCGGATAGTCAATTATTATTTCAAGAAAAATAACGTTTTATTTTCTCTTGTTTCTTTTAAGTAGTTTTACATGTTTTTTAACTTGAAAAATATATGTGATTATACACGTTATATGGATTATCAATACATCCAGTAATATGCTATTTTCATTATGTAAAAATAACAGGGGGTGTGTAGATGGAATTTGATAAAACTTGTTTGACTAATTCTTATAAAAGCATCAATGACTTTTTTGAGGAAAAGGGATTCGATCCAGAGTTACTCTATCAATTTTATCTTGCTTTTCGAGGGCAACAAATTTCTTTTCCAATGAAGATGTACGACCGTGAGTTAGTTAGAAAAAGAATCGAAAAAATGGTAGAACAGGAAGAACTGGTAGATATACGTCAATTGATAGAAGTTTATGGTTTTTCTACAAGATGGATTCAAGAAGCAATCAAACAAAAAGAAAGGAGATGAGTACATGGCTAAGCTGATTTTATTAGGTGGTTTAATTTATGGTGGATACTGGTTATATAAATATATCCATGCACATCCGAATATAGATAAAGGAAAAGTAATCAAGACAGTCGGTGTAATCATAGTTGGACTCATAGCTCTAACTAAGAAAAATAATACCAATAGCACAAAAATGATGAAAACTTATCGTTGTAGGGGATGTGGAAGAGAAATTTCTACTAGTTTTAATCCATCTGAAAGCCCGCAAGGAAGAGATCGTTGTCATACTGGCTATCGACATTTTTGGGAAAGGATTAACTAAATGAACACCATTGAGATTAATTGACTGATAAAATAAGTATGTGGGGGAGAAATCGAAAGGGGTAAATAAAATGAAAAAATGGTTGTTATTACTAATTGGAATGGGGATTTTATTTAGTGGTTGTACATCTAATAATACAAGAACTAAATCGACTGAAGAAACTGATACTGCAGTTGCGACTACAAAAAGTAAAGCGCAATCAACTGAACAGACTACATCAGAAACGAAGAAATCTGTGGAAGTGAGTGCAAGTGAAAATTCAACCACTAAATCTTCTTCAGTAGCTCCAGTTAAAACTGAAGAGGTTAAGAATGCTTTATGGAATGCTAACAAGGCTTCTCAATTAGAAACTTTTATTTCTCAATGGCAAACCACTGTTGGTCAACGATATAAAAGTTATAGTCCAAAAAACAATCTTGATCTATACGGATTGTCTTTACCATCATCTGTAATCAGTGGCAACTTTCATATGGCAATTAACGAAAATCCAGTTAATGTACAATGGTCAGAGGATGGAACTGGTAATTCAGGATTTAACTTAGTAGCTGTTTATTCTGATGCTGAAACAGCTGATTATTTAGGTCAACATGTTTATTTCTTTGGGTTCCAAAATGGGCAACCTAAAGTTTATATTACTCAACAGAATCAAGGTAATGAATACAACAACGTTTATTTCAATGAAACTCAAAATCAACAATTAAAACAAGGTTTCAATGATATTGTTAATGGACAAGAACCACAAACATCCATAGCTGGTACAACAACTACACAACAGTCTCAACAAGCATCAACTTCAGTAATTTCAAGTTGGGAAGAAGCTAAACAACTTGTATTAGATAATAAAGCTTTATGGTTATATGATACTCCAGATAAAAATGAAGCAACTACTAATATTATTGAATCGACACAATATATGACAGATATGGAACAAGATGAAAATGGATCATATTATCCAGTTGTTATTTCAACTGATGATGGTCTTGGAACTACTACAATGAATGGTGGGAAACAATTCAAAGTTTATACAGATGGAAGAATATCTCAACGTATTGGAATGACTAATAATTCTCAAATAATCAAGTGATATCTTATGTTATAATATTGTATAAATAAAAAATAAGAGTTATAGATGGAAGACTCTCTTAATGTGCTAGTGTGGCTAATCGTTTTAACGTAATCAATAATTTGTACTATTGTTTATTAAGAATCAGCTTATATAGACAGAGGAAGAATGAATTTATTGAAGGGCTATTTTTTAACCAAATAAGCAGAACAGAAAGAGGGTTTCTTCTTTCTGTTCTGTCCAAATTATTCTAAGATTTCTCATCACCAACATCATTTGACAAAGAGCCTATAAAAGGTACACAACAAAATTACGTTGTGTACCTTTTTTGCATTTTTTCAATTTCCGTTTGGATCTTTTCTACAAAAGAAGGAGGAGATGTTACTTGTACATTGGCTCCTTGGCTGAGCAGCCACATAATAACACCAGTGTCATAAGCAGTAGCTTCAATTAGGACGCTAGTATCATCAAACTCTTTGATTACTTTAGAAGTGGGTAGTTTATCAAGGGCTGCTTCGATAATCCCCCAAAAACGAAAGGTAAAAGTTATTTCTTTACCAGCATACATAAAGTGTGTTTTTTTGCGGAGTTGACTATCTTCCAAACGGTCTTTATAAGGAATCTTGATTTTTTTATTAGTTTCTTTAATCTTGATGAAACGATCTAAGCGATAATATAAATATTTTTGATAGGTTGGATTGTAAAGAAGTACATAAAAATAATATTCGGAAAAGAATAGTGAAACAGGTAAACCTTCACGAGTAACGATTTCTCCACGATTTTTTTGGTAGTCAAAGTTTAAAACAATTTGTTTAGTAATATAATGAGTAAAATTCGATATCCGCTTTAGTAATTTTTCTTGATGTTTTAAAGGATAGTAGCAAATAAGCTCATTGGCTAGTAATTTTCTAATGATTTTGCTTGAGTCAAAAGATAGTTCATCCAATAAATGATTAATAACTTTCTCAAGTTCATTCTTGGTCATTGCTCGACTTTCGAGGAGAACCTTGCTGATGGTCAAAACTTCTTCCATAGCTAGTTGATTCATTTTTTTTATACTGTAGTAGCGGTGATTCGCATTATAAATTAGTGTTAGTTCGTTGCTGATAGTATTATCTATAGCATCTTTAATAGACGACAGATCACGTTGAATAGTCCGCTTGGAAACCTGATACCTGAGAACTAATTCATCAATATATATTTTCTCTCCTTGATAAAGTAAGAAAAAAATTTCAAGGATTCGTTGGTTGCTATTCATAATTTCTCCTTACATGACATATTATGACACTGTTTAATAGTATCATAGCATTGTGATAGGGGGGAATACAATATTCAAGGGGAAATTATTAGAGTCTTTATGTAGAGATGTAGGGACTTTAAGGATAAACCGTATATTATCAATAAAAAACATGTTGAGGATTTAATAGATTTATTGCATGCATCTTTTTTTAGAATATATAAGCGAAAAGAGCACGTTTTTTTCTTGTTATTCCAATAAAGAAAATTGAATATTCAAATTACATGTTCTTTTTCCGGTTGTTTTACTTGTTCTTTTTCAGTCTAAATGACTTGTAAAACCCCTTGTTATATAGATTATCAATGGAGGAATCAATATGATATTTTAAAAATGCTATAGGAAGTGGAGGTGAGCAAGTGAAAGTAGATGGGGAATGTTTGACGAGTTCATATAAAAGTATCTATGAATTTTTTGAGGAAAAAGAACTAGACTCTGAATTACTTTATCAGTTTTATATCGCTTTTCGTGGACAACAATTGTCTTTTCCAATGAAAATATATGACCGCGAATTAGTCGCTCAAAAAATTGTAACAATGGTACAAGAAAATCATTCTATTGATTATAGGAAGTTAACGGATCAGTACGGCTTTTCAACAAGGTGGATTCAAAGTATTATCAGACAACAACAAAAGGAGTAATATGCACATGGCTAATGAAGAAACACTAGGTTTAAAAATTATAGAAGAAGCTTTTAAATTACCAATGGTCAAAATTGATCGTCGAGCATTTTTGATTCAAACATTTCAAGGGAAGGTTTCTGATATTGAAGGACTCATAGAAAAAGGACCACAGGCGTTTTTATCCAAAGAAACACTAGACCGTGAAGCACAAAAATGTATTCAATCCATTACCTTGAAATCAAGTGCGGTATCTTTAGCAACTGGACTTCCAGGAGGTGTCGCTATGGCAGCAACTATTCCAGCAGATCTCCTTCAATTTTTTGGCTATTCATTACGATTAGCGCAAGAAATTTCGTATATTTATGGTTTCAAAGATTTAAGAGGAGCGAACGGAGAGCTTAGTGAAGAAGCAAAAACTACGTTAATTCTTTATTTGGGGATTATGCTTGGAGTAACTTCCGCAGGGTCTGCTGTACGGGTGTTATCTGGAAAACTCTCCACACAAGCGTTGAAAAAAATTCCCCAAAAAGCACTAACTAAAACGCTATATTATCCAGTAATCAAACGCGTACTTGCTATTTTTGGAACAAAGTTAACCAAAAATACTTTTGCGAAAGGCATTTCTAAAGTAGTACCAGTAGTAGGAGGTGTTTTCTCAGGGGGGATCAATTACGTGTCTATGAAACCAATGGCAACGAAGCTAAAAATAGAATTAGGAAAGAATGTAACATATACGGAAGAAGGACTTCAACAAGATTTAGATATTTTAGAAGGAGAGTTTGAAGAGGTATCTACTGATATCGTTTCTTCGGATACAATTCTCTCTCAATTAGAAAGACTTTCTGATTTGTTAAAAATGAAAATGATTACAGAAGAAGAGTTTCAACAATTAAAGCAAGAACTGTTAAAGAAATAACTGTTTAGAAAGGCAATCACCCACTCTTTCTTTTAAATGGGTGGTTCTTTTTCTTAAATAAGTGGAGTCAATCTTATTATTATGAGGAGGAAAAAGATGAAAGCAAAACGATTGTTAGTACTAGGTGTGATTTTTCTACTTGCAGGATGTTCTACCAATCTTCAAAATAAACAGACAAAAACAGTCAATTCAACGACTCATAAAGTTGAATCAGAAAAAAAAGTATCTGCTACAAAAGGAACAGAAACAACAGCTCAAGAAACTAGCACAACAGAGTCTGGTAAGCCAACGAGTTCAGGTACGACTGTTTCTCAAATAAAACAAGAATTATGGGATACAAATAAATCTTCACAACTAGCATCCTTTGTCATACAGTGGGGCAATACGCTAGGCCAAGAATATAAAAATTATACTCCCCAAAATAATGTAAGTCTTTATGGTACACCTTTACCACAGGCAGTAATCAATGGTAATTGGAAAATGGCAATTAATGAATCGCCAGTTACCGTACAATGGTCAGAAGATGGAAAAGGAAATGCAGATTTTAATTTAATAGCTGTATATTCAGACGCAGAAACTGTAGGTTATCTAGGAAAACATGTTTATTTTTTTGGATTCCAAAATGGACAACCTAAAGTTTACATTACCCAACAAAATCAAGGCAATGATCAAAATTACATGTACTTCAATGAAACTCAAAATCAGCAATTAAAATAAGGATTTGTGGATATTGTGAATGGACAAATGCCTCAAACTCCAGTGGTTGAAGAATCTAGTCAACAAGCAACAACTACAACAGCACAAGCAACGACTGGTTCATCCACTCCAAGTTCGAGTGAACGAGCACAAACAATTAGGGAGATACTAAAACAAAATCAAGGATTTAATGAAGAGGTATTAAATTCAATTCCCGATGAAGAAATACTTGATTCTTTCGTAGGTAATGCTACTAATGCACAATTAGCCCAAAGTGCGATGAATTTATTGGAAAAATATCCTGACTTAAAATAAGCGGTATGGATGAAAGAAACTCTTGATGGAGCACTATGATTCCTCATTTAACGGAATTAAAAAATTTATATTATTCTTTGTCAAATAATAACGAGGTCGAGACAAAAGTCGGTTAGATTTGAGAAATTGGAGAGAAAAGAGGTTGGGACAGAAGTGTTTAACCCCGAGAAATAAGAAGAAATTAACAAAAATTGCTTTTAAAATTTTTGTGAGTTTGAGCTTATTTCTCGGATTTGCTTCTGTTCCATTGTTTATTCGTTTTTAAAGAATGAGACAAACGTGTTTCTTACTTTTGTCCCACGCTCGTTTTTTTTTTAATTTCCGAAAAACCTGACTCTTGGACGCCATTTATTGGGAATTATAGTCTTGTAGCAAAGCTGTTTTTTAGATTAGTCCACATTTTTTTTATATAGAGTGTAACAAGAGTAGGGTAATTGATTTATGGAATCGCCTTTTTGAATCTAATATACATAAAAAGTAACTGTAAGAACGATAATTAATAAACCTACATTTTCTTATTCAAGGAACAAGTAGCTAGTAAAATGAGTTTAATAGATACGCCTAATGTGCATTAAAAACTTTTATAGAAAGGACAGTGTTGGAAATATATTTCACTCATTTTGCGAGCTCAACTAACTATGCAAAATGGAACTGAAGAATCAACTCTTATTCATTAGTTTCATAAATTGTAGAGCCATAAAAAGACACTTGGACCTCATTTTCTTTTAAAACCCAGATATGCGCTCATCAATCTTTAGAATAAACTTTGATTTTTTTCTGATGTAGATTGAATATCTAAGAAATGATTTTAAAAAATAGATTAAGTAGTGTTGGCAATGGAATATAGGGTATAAAGAATTACATAGAAATAATGCTCAGAGCTGCTATATCTCTTAGATAGTTAGACCAGTTATATTATAGTGATTAGCAAGTTAAGATATTGATATATCATGACCTTAGTAATGACTAAAAAATTCCCCTTTATTCTTTGATGTCTATTCATAAATTTCTCCTTATGACAGAATATGTCATTTTATTATAGTAGTCTTATAAAAGAATAGTAGAAGAGAATTTAAAATTGAAAAAACTGTCTGATATATTATATGAAAACCTACTCAATCTTACAAGTGAGATAACGTTAGTTTTTATACTCATTATCGTAGTTTAACTTTAAGTGTACTAAATACGCTTTACAATGGAAAAAGGTGAAAGCTAAAGTTTGTTCTTAAGCAAAGAGCTAAACATGATTATACGTGTAATTTTGGTTACTCTTAAAGACGGATTGAAAAACTCTTAAAGATTAAAGAATGTTGATTATTTTCTACCCGATTTGTTAAAAGAGACAATTTTTGTCTCAGACATGAAATTACAAGTATGTAAATAGAAGATTTTTGATATACTTAAATAAGATTAAACAAAAAATGAAAAATGTTGTTAGGAGATGGATGTAATGAAGTTTTGTCCAGAATGTGGGAATAAGTTGGGAGAAGGTGCAAAATTTTGTTCAGGATGTGGATATAAAGTACCCTCTGTGAATGAAAGTGGGGAAAAAAATGAATTAAAAAAAGTATCCTCTGAGTCATATATTAAAAAAGTATTAAGTGAAGCAACTATCGATAATCTTAGTGTGGTACCTAACATCGATAATAAATTACTAATTCCAGCGGCGAAGACTATTGGATCAGGTGTAGATCCTTCCATGGTACTGGGCATTATTAACACAGCAATAATTAATAAAGGAAAAGCGGGAGCTGTTTTTACTGGAAAGCAAATTTATTTACGAGGATCTTTTGGAAGTTCAATAGAAATTCCGTATGAAGATATTTCAAAAGTTGAATATGAAATTGAACGTAATATTACTGAAAAGGGTAAAAAAGTCGAAATTCAATTTTTAACTATAGATTATAAATATGGAAAATCTATTCGTATTGATTCACAAAAAATGGATTCAGCTTTACCTTTTAAATTTATATCTCAAATACTAGAAAATTTTGAAAAAAATGTTGATAAAATTGAATCTAATAATCAATTAGTTCAATTATCAAATCTTAGTCCTGAAATTATAGAACTCTATTTTAAAGCAGTTATTGCTTTTTTAAAATCAGATGACTATAAAATCAGTAGTGAGGAATACAAAGAGTTAATTACTCTTATGACAAAAGTAAAAGTAACAAAATCAATTGCTAAAAACTTGCGAGACTATCGGTTTGCTGAAAATATGGAAGAAAGTTTTTCAGATTTAGTACTCCTACTTAAGGCAGAATTAGACAAGGCTAGAGTTTCTTATACGCTAATTTATCAGTCTTTAGCAATGGATATTATTTCAATGAATAAGAATAAAATAGATAATTGGAGAGAGTACAATTATATTACTGATGCTATGAAAACGCTTGAAATAGGTGAGAAACAAGTTGGTTTTATTGCAAAAAAAATAAAAACTGAAGAAATGATTATTTCTGAACGTCTTAATGATAAACAAGTTAGTAAACTGACGAATAAGCTTGCTACAATAGCCAGTGGAACTGGGGTTTCACTAGGTGCTTTAGCTGTTACTAGTACTGTTGCAGGATGGGGTGGCAGTATTCCCGGAGGACTTCTAGCAATCAGTGCAGTTCCTGGTGGAACGTTACTTGGTTTAGCGACAATTGCTAGTGTCGGAGCCTATCAAGGAATAAAGTATCTTTCGGGAACAGGTGAACTTGAAAAATCAAGTATTCGCATAAGCGCTTTGACTACTAAAATCGAACAATTGAGAGCGGCTAATGTATACATTATTGATGATATTAATTGGTTAGTTATGAAGATATCTTCTTTTGCTTATAAATTAAAGGAATCAGAAGAATTGAACAATGAAATGATGGATCAGATGATAACTATGATTAATCAATCTCAAAATATAGCCAAATCTGGAGTACTAGTTGAAAAAGACCAAGAAGATATGGAGTTAGAATATGTGATTGCAAATTTACCTGAGAAATTAGACGTTGAGAGATATGATGAATTAATCTCCAAAGACATAAACCATATACAAGATGATCAAATAATCAAAGAAATTTATTTACCATCGCCTAAAGAAGATAGTGTGTATTTGGATAAAAAAGTTCAGAGTTTGAATGTATTATATCTTAATGAGAAAGCAAATATTGAGATGCTTAGACATGCTAGACAAATTTTAGAGAATATTGGCTACTTTGATACAAAAGCTTTAGCAGCAGCGCAAAGTAAAATTGTAACTAAAAAGGCTAAATCAAAACTAAAGAACTTGTTAGGTGGCGAGTAATGTATGGTTAACCGCAAACAAAAAAAAGAATTGAATACAATGAATGAGATAGCCGAATCACTTGTAGTAGATAACGAGTTAAAAAATATGGGAAGAGCTAATCTTGATTTGGCTATGTATAACATGGAAAAGCTTGACGAAAGAATTGAAAAATCTAATCAAAAAAAACGCGAACTATTGGAAATGCTAAAGAAAAGTAACCATTTTTCAAACTCCACCAAAACAGAGTTGTTGAATAAAATGGTTAAAATAAAAAAACAAAGCAATGATGATATAAGGGTACAAAATGTTGAGAACATAAGTACACCTGAGATTTATCAGGAGTGGCATGTTTCTGTTCAACAAAATAAAGGGTTTGCAGAAAAAAATGACATTGATTTATCTTCACCTTTTTTTTCAATGTTCTCAAATGTTGAGCAAGTTCAAATGGCTAACACCCTCACTAATAAGTTTGAATTGATCGAGTTAGATAAGTATGATTACTTATTTGCAGTTGGTTGTGGTTTGATCGCTGGTTACGTAGATACCATGTTTGTTGGAATAATCAAAAAAGGGAAGAATGCTAAAGGGCTTCAAAAAAGTGTTGATAATATTTTTGATAAACTTGTTGAAAAAATTGGGAAAAATCAAAGAATTGCTGAACTTGAAAATCAACGAGTAAAAGCTACAAAACCTAAAGACAAAGAAAAAATAGAAGAAATGATAAATGACTTAAAAAAAGGTATAAAAGGTTATGATAAAAATGGAACTCCTAAAATGTGGGGGAAAAAAGACGGCATTAAAATATTAGAAAAAAATCATCATGTATCTTATGATGCGGGTACACATAGAAATGTTGAGGGGATGACCTTAGATAACCATCATCTAAGATCATTAGCACATGATTTTAGCCCAATAGGGTTAGTTTTTAGTGTTTACAATCAAATTAGTGGAACTAGTTCATTTATGGGGAACGGAGGGAAGTACGTCTCAGTTGCTGCCGAAAATTTAAATAATGAATTAGATGGCAATATAATTCAACGTGTTGTTCAAGCAACAAATAATTGGTTTTTTCATTGTCTTAGTGATGTTGCTGGGAGTAGCACATCTAAGGGGCGAGGAAGTGGGTTGCCTGTTCCAGGATGGGTAGCCCTACAAAAAATACAAATTGGAAATTTTAATCTAAATAATAGACAGAAGAATTTGAATGTCGCAGAGGTAAGCGACTGGATGTTCAAAAATGGATATGATCTAAGAGCTTTCACGGCTCAAACGATTCCTGTGATTATTTATGAAACCTTACTGAGATGCTATTGGTTTTGTAAGCAATACTTCTATTATGGAAAAAAATTGGAAGATAGTATTCCTGTAGCGAATAATAGAGAATTGGCAAGGCTATTATTATTTTCTTCTGCCAGTTTTACAACTGTGGATGTTTTGCATGCCACTATTAAGGCAAGTACAGGGTCTGCTTTTTTAGCAACATTTTTAATGACTGTTAATATCCCAGGTTTACTTGATTTAGGTTTTCGTTCTGTCCAGAACATCAGGAATGAAGTACTTCACCGAAAAAATATTCAAAAATTGCTGGACACGGATATTAAGAAAGAGTTTGACAGAATTATTCTTGAGTCACCGGTATAACTTTATAAAGTTGTAGAATGTAATAAAGTAAAGTATAACTATCTATGATTCATTGACAAATAGTACGAATAGAGTGATTAAGAACATCTAAAGTAGAGTTTATTTTGAAAGAGTTGTCTAGCAAGGTATTTCTAACGGATGCGAGTTAATGAGAAAATAATTTATATATAAGGTATTCCTTTTCGATTATAGGAATACCTTATTTTATTTTTAAATATATGCATAATCTCATTGCTCTCAATCGATTATTGATAGAGCATTTTGGTTCGTTTTTTCTTTTATAGGGAAGAAAAAACGAACTGTTTTTTTTGAGAGAAGGCTATTTTTTTATGGGTCAAACGCTCTTGGCACAGAAAATAAGAATAAATTCCCATTAGAGCACGCTTTTTGTTTTTTTACTATAAAAAAGTGAACCCAGTTTACATTGTCAAGTAGGGCGGAGGAACTTATAGTATAGACGTGCACAAGTAATAAATGAAATAGAGGCGAAATAAGTGTTAAGTAAAGTAATCAAAGATGAATATATTCAACTAGATGTTCAGGCAAATAACTTTGAAGAAGCAATAAGAAAAGCTTTGCAACCTTTCTTAGAAGCAGATGTAGTAACTGAAAAATATGTCGAAACAATTTTGAAGATTTACGAAGAGACCGGTCCATATATCGTTATTACTGAAAATATTGCTTTACCTCATGCAACGGTGGAAAGTGGAGCAAAAGATGTAGCTATTGGATTTATGCGATTGAAGAACCCAGTTACTTCAGGTCATCGTACCAATGATCCAGTTAAATATCTTTTTCCATTAAGTGCCAAGAATAACCAAGCGCATATTGAATTGCTATCAGAATTGGCAAATTTATTAGGAAATCCAGATTTTCTAAAATTTATCAAAGTCGTTTCATCTAAAGAAGAATTTAAAAACTATATTGAAAAAGCAGAAGGAGAGAATAACCATGAATAGTCATAAAGCTTTAGTAGCTTGTCGTGCAGGAGTAGGATCAAGTTTGATGCTAAAGATAAAAGTCAATGAAGTTGTTAAAGAAAATAACTTTCCGTTAGAAGTAGAACATTCATCTTTAGATGGTGTGCCAGGTTTTCAGGGAGATCTGATCATTACTTTGCCTGATGTTGCGAATGAATTAATAGAAAAAAATTTACCACAGAAGATTGTTGGCATTGCGAATATTGTGGATAAGAATGAAATTAAGACAAAACTTGAAGAAGCATTTATTGAGTTAGAAAAACAGTAGTTAGAAAGGAAGGCTGAAAAATGGATTTTATTATTAGCTTCTTAAGTACGCCCGCAGTACTGTTAGGGCTTGTGGCTATGATAGGCTTATTGGCACAAAAAAAGTCTGGAACAGAAGTCTTGACTGGAACCTCCAAGACAATTATTGGCTTTTTGATCTTTAGTGCAGGTGGCACGATCATGACAGGGGCTTTGCAGAACTTCAATACGTTGTTCCAAACCGGATTCCATATCAAAGGAGTTGTTGCTTCTCCTGAAGCAGCGACAGCATTAGCACAGACAGAATTTGCATTTGTTACGAGTAGTACGCTGATTTTGGGATTTATCATGAACTTAGTAATTGCTAGGATCACTCCTTTCAAAAATATCTTTTTTACGACTGGTCATAGTTTGTTCTTTGCTTGTGTGTTATCTTTGATTTTGAAAGCGCATAACTTCTCGGATGTAGCCGCAATTATCGTTGGTGGATTATTACTTGGCTTCTTCTCCGCAGCATTGCCTCAATTATGTCAGCCCTTCATGCGTAAGATTACAGGAAGTGATGCAACTGCTATTGGCCATTTTAATATGGTTGGCTATGCACTGTCTGGTTATATTGGCAAGCTATTTAGTAAATATAAAGACCGCACAACCGAAGACATCAATTTTCCTAAATGGTTGTCCTTTTTTAGAGATTTTTTAATGGGTGTTGCAGTTGTGATGTTATTTTTGTTCTATATTTCAGCGCTAAAAGCTGGTCATGAAGTCACACAAGAACTTGCTGGGAAAATCCACTGGTTGGTTTTTCCTTTTGTACAAGCGTTTACCTTTACGGCTGGTATGTCTATTTTGATGACAGGTGTGCGGATGTTCTTAGCAGAGATCACCACGGCATTTGTGGCAATCTCTGAAAAATTTATTCCTAATTCTAGGCCCGCACTGGATGTACCAACAGTCTTCCCATTTGCACCTACTGCTGTTATTGTCGGCTTTCTTTCATCTTATGCAGCTGGATTGTTAGGTGTACTGATAATGGTCATTTTTAAATTTCCGATCGTGATCATTCCAGCAGCCCATATCTGTTTTTTCTCTGGTGGTACAGCAGCTGTATTTGGAAATTCAACTGGAGGTTGGCGTGGTGCAGTCGTTGGATCATTTACTGTAGGACTACTGTTAGCTTTTCTCCCAACGGTTCTATATCCATTGTATGGTAGTTTAGGAATCGAAGGCTCTACTTTTCCTAATATTGATTACAATGTTTGGGGGATTTTATTAGATAAACTATTGAATGTGTTCGGAATGTAGTTACTTTGGAGAGAGGGTAATTTTTTGGAGACGTATAAATTAGATTATTTTATTGAAACTATTGAAAAGGAAATACACGATTTTATCAATAAAATTGATAAAAAAGAATTAGTTTCCGCAGCAGAATTGATCAGTAGTAGTAAGAAGAAACATGGGCGTGTTCATATCACAGGAGTTGGAAAACCTAGTCATGTTGCAGAATACATTGCCGCATTGAATTCATCAATTGGAACACCCACTTATTATTTGGATACAACGGAGTCTGTTCATGGATCAGCAGGACAAGTTTTACCCCAAGATATTGTGATAGCTATCTCAAATAGTGGACAAACAGAAGAACTAAAACAAACAATTCTAGCATTAAAAAAAATCGGAGTGAAAGTCATTGGCGTAACAGGAGGAGTTTCTTCATGGTTAAGGGAGAATGTAGATGTGTACTTATTTGCTGGTGTACTTAAAGAAGGGGATGATCTAAATAAGCCACCAAGAGCTTCGATTTTAGCTGAAATCATTATTTTACAGAGTTTGTCGGTTCTTTTACAACAAGCAGAAAATATTGACTTAAATGATTACTACTTATGGCATCCCGGTGGTGCTTTAGGTCAATCTATTCTGAAAGAAAAGGGAGTACAAACAACATGAAAATAAGCGGAATTGTTACAGCAATGGTTACACCTCTAAATGAGCATGGAATCGATGAGTATGCAACTCGAGTATTAGTCAATCGTTTGCTTGATTCTGGAGTATCTGGATTATTTATTCTAGGAACAAATGGTGAGTTTTATGCATTAAGTGAAGCAGAAAAATTGATGTTAGCAGAAATCGTAGTAAATGAGGTGGATGGACGTGTACCAGTATTTGCTGGTTCAGGAGGCATTTCTACAGAAGCGACGATCGATTTAACAAATAAGCTAAAAAAAGTTGGTGTGACTGCAGTTTCTATTATTACGCCATTTTTAATAAAACTAAACGAGGATGAACTGATTCATCATTATGAAACAATTGTCAAAAATACCGATTTACCGATTATTTTATATAATATTCCTGCAAATACAGCAATTAATATCAGTGAAGAAGTTTTTAAAAGGCTAATAAAAAATGAGAAGATCGTTGGCATCAAGGATAGTAGTGGGGATATTGAAAATATCAAGATGTATATCCGTAATAGTCAAGAAAGAAAAGATTTTTCTGTTCTAGTTGGGTCAGATTCAAAAATTTTATCTGGGCTATTATTAGGAGCAGATGGAGCAATAGCGGCTACATCAAATATACTAACAAAAACGGATGTTGCAATTTACCATCAATTTCTAAAAGGAAATATCCAAAAAGCTAGAGAACTACAAGAAAGTATCGAAGAATTTCGTAGAATATTGAAATTTGCGACAGTGCCTAGTGTTTTAAAATATTGTTGTGCAGTTATTGGAAATTCGGTAGGGGACCCTAAATTACCTGTTTTAAGAATAAATAAGGATCATCATGAAGAAATCATGGATGTTTTATCGAGATATCAAAAGATCGAAGGGTTTGATATAGAAAATGAAAAAAAATAGAATTCTTTCTAGAATTGAATCAGAAAAATTAATGGCAATCATTCGTGTACAGACAATAGAAAGAGCAAAAGAAATTGTCAATAGTTGTTTAGTAGGAGGTATCTCATGCCTTGAAATCAGTTATACGAATGAGAATGCCGGAGAGATTATTTCGCAGTTAAAGAAAACCTATAAGGATGAGGTGCTCATTGGTGCAGGTACGGTACTAGATAGCGAAACAGCTAAACAAGCGATTTCAAGCGGCGCTGAATTTATCATTGCCCCTAACTTTCAATTGTCAGTAGCGAAACTTTGTCATAGATATCAAATTCCATACATGCCTGGATGTACGTCAATGACAGAGATAGTAGAGGCGCTGGAAGCTGGTGCAGATATGATCAAAGCTTTCCCGACAGCTAGTTTCTACGGACCTAAAGTTGTATCTACAATTAAGACGCCAATGCCACAGGTTCCAATTCTTTCTTCCGGTGGTGTAACAATAGATAATATGCCTGAATGGTTAGAAAGCGGAGTCGATTGTATTGGAGTAGGTACTTTATTATCTAAAGGAACTGGAAAAGAAATTGAAAGACATGCGACAATGTTAAGAAATAAAGTGATAGAATTTTATGGGTAACTGAAAGGAATGAGTACGGATAATGATAATTGATCGAAGAACCCGCCTTTTGATGAAAAAGTTGATAGAAAAGCCGATTAACAGTCAGCAAAATCTTATGGAACAATTATCATTGTCTAAGTCTCAGATTGACTATGCTTTGGAGAAAGCCAGTAGTATTTTAATAGATGCTGGCTTTACTCCATTGTTTGTAGATAATCTAAATGTAGAAGTAAGCGAAAAAAATAATAACTATCTTTTAGAGCTCTTCTCACAAAAAAAGATTTATGAGTATTATGAGCTGAGTTTTGAGGAACGAAAAAAATATATTTTTATGATGTTATTTTTCCATTGTAAAGAATACTTATCCCTTAATCACTTTATCCAGGTTTTAAATGTTGGAAAAACTACTTTTACTAGAGATATAAAAAAATTAGAAGAAGATTTAAAATTTCATAGTTTAGAAATTGTATATACTAGAAAAAATGGGTATCAGCTAGTTGGAGATGAAGCAAAAATCCGCTACTTCCTTATGAAAATGATTTTAGAGGATTCCAGTTTAGGGGATGATCTATTTCTTTATAATTATTTTTTATGGCAGGAAAGTGATATCGATGTGGTAGAAATATCAAAGACAATAAAAGAATTGATGGATGTATTTGATATTCGATTAGTTGAAAATAGATTCAATGAATTTTGTTACATGTTCATCTTTCTAGTTCCTCGTCTAAATAGAGAGTGGCCCGAATTTTATACTAAATACAATTATCAAACTTTCTTTAGAATGAAAGAATATCAGTTTTCTGTATTGCTATTAAAATCCTTTGAAATCACGAATAAGTACGCTAGCTTATATGTCTGTGGATGGATATTAGGAATGGCTATAGGAACAGCAGATCAAACGATTGCTGATTACTCCGTTATCAATGAACTAGTTGAGCGAATATTTCATCGTTTCGAAATGTTATCTGGTGTCCGGTTTAAAGATAAAAAAATAGCAAAAAACCAGCTTTTTAGTCATTTTAGACCAGCATATTACCGATTGTTTTTTCATTTACCAATTGTAAACTATCTTCACGATAAGATTTTAGTAGAGTTTCCAGATTTATTTGAAATCGTCAAAGAGACAATGAATCCTATTGAGACTCTTTTTGGCACTGAAATACCAGATGAAGAGCTCTCTTTTTTAACTATCCACTTTGCTTCTTTACTAAATGATTATGATGAATATCCTGTTCAACAGAAAGTTGGTTTGATTGTCTGTCCAAATGGGATTGGCAGCGCAGCAATCATTTATAATGAACTAAAAAGTATTTTTCCCGAAATGATTTTGATGGGTCCAGTAGAAACCAACGAACTATCAACTGTTGCAGAAAATTATGATATGATCTTTACGACAGTTCCCAACATACGTCTTTATTCACAAAAAAAGCCAATTTATGTAGTCAATCCAATTATGAGTATTGATGAAAAATATCACTTGATCCATGAAATACAAAACTCTAGTGAGAGTCCCTATCGAAAATATAAAATGGATGAATTGTTAGATATCATAGATAGATATGCGGATATAAAAAATATGGAGCAACTTGGAAAATCCTTAGAGTCATATCTACATAAGAGCGAATTTTCGATAGTTAAAGAAAACAAGAGATACAAATCTTTCGTGTCTTCAGAGCTAAATCTATTGGATATTTTAAGACCAGAATATATTCAATTAAATGTAGTGGCACGAAGTTGGGAAGAAGCTTTTTACGTAGCAGCGTCGCCTTTAGTTCAAGCTAACATCATAGATCGTCGCTACATTGATACAATCATCCAGACTACTAGAAGAGAAGGGCCATACATGGTAATAATGGACAAAGTAGCATTGCCACATGCTCGTCCAGAAGATGGAACAAGAAAAGTTGGTCTAGGCATCACTGTGTTGAAAAACGAAATCAAAGTAATGGGAAAGACACCAGTAAGATATATCTTTACACTTTCAGCTGTAGACAATAAAAAACACATAGCAGCTGTTGCGGAGTTAGTTTCGTTACTAGATAACAGAGCATTTTTCAATCAATTAGATCATGCGAAACAAGCGAGTGAAGTATATCATTGGTTGGAAAAGGTGTTAAAGGTAGAATAAAAGCTGAAAAAAACTGACATAGTGATGAATGATGTAGTCATGAAAAGAAGCGATACCCAATCTCGTTCGAAAAAATAACCTCTGATCTATAATACAAAGAGATATTTCACTTTATGAAGCAGGGTATACCAGCAGAAGTCCAACAATTGATTGAACAGTCATATCCAAAATAAGGAGATGGCTGTTTTTGCGTTAAAACCTAAAATACGTTAGTCATTAAATAAGTGAATATGATAGTAAGTATGAATGACGATAAATTGTAATTACAGTAATTACCTGTTATAATCGTTTAAAAGAATGGGGGAGTTAAAATGGATACGGTCAAAACCAGAAAACAAGGGAATGCTGTAATGGTGACTTTAGCTAGTAAATATGGTGTACCAGCAGGTAAGGTATATTATATAAGTAAAGAGGAAGATGGAACCATTTCTTTAATTCCTAAAATTGAAGATTATTTTGTTTCGGCAAAAAAGAATGAATTTGTAGATGAAGAAGATGAACTGGCAACAAATTTTAGTGTTGAAAGCAGGTCATTTGATGAATAATATTGAACAAGGAACGATTGTATTCATTGATTTTGAACCTTCAAGAGGAAGTGAAATAACTAAGCGTAGACCAGCAGTCGTGATTAGTAGAGATGAATATAGTTATAGTTCGAATTTGATTATTGTCTGTCCAATCACTAGCACTAACAAAAATCGCCCATATTTTGTGGAGATTAAACATGAAAAACTAGCATCGGGTAGTCGAGTGAATACGAAACAAGTATACACATTAGATTATTCGAAACAAGGTGGAAGAAAAATAGATATTCTAGGAAAAGTTTCACAGCGAGAGTTCATTAATATTGCGCAGCATTTTTTGATGAATTTTAATTTTCAGTTATAAATGGACTGATGACAGCAACAATGTGAAATAAAAGAACATACATACTAAGAGTGGTACATTTTAGGCTCCAGTCCTCCTGTGTCTTTAACGGTGCTAAGTCAAATAATGTTGTTTTGAATTAAATCACGAAAAGGAGACGTTTTGGCGTTTCCTTTTTTGTGTTGACGTACCGCTTTTTTTAATTCTGGATTTAAAGAGTCAGGCAAATTCCCAATCATCTCAAAAAAGTTACGCTAACAAGTAAAAATAAGTTTTGATAAATATGTTAGCGGCATGGTTGCTCCTACAAATGATTTTTCTAGGATGAAATCTTGCAAAGTAAAGATATTTAAAAACTGATTGAATTGTAAAAGGTGTTGCATTTCTTCTTGATAGCTTGGAAGAAATGAGGAATTTTATAAGCATTCTAAAGCATATACAGAAAATAGGATAGAGGAGGGATAACTTGAGAGCATATTTTAATATATCGTTGATTCCTTATAGTTTAGAAGCTGGTTCAGACTTGAAATGTTGTATTTTTAAAAGAAAAGACATGGGAGTCTGGCAGTTTGTTGCAGGTGGAGGGGAAGACGATGAATCACCTAAGGAATCTGCTATAAGAGAATTTCATGAAGAGTGTGGAGTATCATTAGATTTTTTAGAAAAGGATCACTTGATTCAATTAGATTCCACAGCATCAGTGTTGGTTGATCACTTTCCTGGGCTTGTGGGTGACGCACTCGAAAAAGAAATTTATGTCATACCCATTTATGCGTTTGCTTACGATTTAACTAAATACCAAGACGTTTTTCAATTGTCTGAGGAACACACAGAATTTAGATGGGTTACGGTGGAAGAAGCAAAACGATTATTACATTTTGATTTAGATAAAACAGCTGTTTGTGAATTGCAAAAGAGAGTAAAGAGATAGACGTTTTATACTAGAAGATGTTGTTTGAGGGACAGGAATCTAATTATTTATTGTATTCCTGTCCCTCGCGCTAAGTATGAATAAATAGTGGAAGCAGAAGCTACTCCTTTGAAGATAAGTCGAAATTCACAAAAATTTGAAAAATAATTTCTGTGGATTTCTTCTTATTTATCAAAGTGGAACGCTTTTATCCTGCCATTTTTTTCTGTAGCTATTATTTCTTCAAATCCATACATCTTAAATGGCTTTTTTACAACAACCAGAAACATCAGCAAAACAAAATCTGATTGAATGGATAGTAATGTTTTGTCTTATTGTTTTCTAGCCGACTTTCCAATGGAAAACGTATAGAAAGCATCTTTGTCTTTGTTAGTTTTCTTCTTTTAGGTAGCGCCACAATGTTGTTCGGCTGATGCCAAGTTGGTTGGCTGTTTTTGTTTGGTTGCCCTCATTTTGGTCTAATACGTGTAAAATGATTTCTTTGGTATAGTCAAACAAAGTGGGGTGATGCAAGGGACTTTTGGCGGTAAAGTGATCCTTTAGATGAGTGAAATTTTGGACCACTCGTTCCTTGTTCAGCAATTCTGTGACTTGGTGTTCCGAAATATAATGGGTGCTTGCATCGACGACAAGTTCTTTGATACAGTATTGCAACTGATCGAAGTTTCCAGGCCAGTCAAAAGCTAGAAATAATTCGAGGGCTTTTGGTTCAAAGCCCATGATTTCTTTTGTGCATTCGATGTTCATTTTATTCAAAAGCAGTGTCGTGATGATACTTAATTCATTTCTGCGTTCTCGAATTGCGGGTGCATAGATCTTTGCACAGTTTAATTGGCTTACTAGTCGATTGAAGATCGACTGGTCTGTTGCTTTATTGCTGTCATAGGTAAAGATCAATTGATTGTGGTTGAGTACATTGGTGGTTTTGATCAACGTGACGAGGCGTTCGGTTGCTGCTGTACTTAATTGTTCGACGTTTTCAAAGAAAATCGTATTGTGGATATCCACAAATGGACCATTCGTGGCATTGACCAAAAATTTCCATAATTTGTCTGTAATGAGTTTACAATTGATCGAGATCAGGTAGTTGGTGTTTTTTGTCTGATCAAGATAAATTTGGTAAGCGATATTTTTTTTGGCAGTGCCACTTTCGCCAAAGATAAGATAGGAAGAATAGTAAGGCTCATATTGTTTGATTTCATGTTTGATACGTTCAGGGATAAATTGGGAAAAAAACAGTTTTTTTGCGAAACTATCGGCGACTTCTGGTTTTTTCTGATAGGAAATATCTGGTTTATTGGTTACTGGTGGCGCGCTGTTCTTATGAATGAAACAACTGAAATATTTTTGTCGATCAACAGTATAGGATTTTATTGTTAAGGTCACATATCTATTTTGAGTGCGTGAATAGTGATGGATCTCTTTTTTTTCTGGTTTCATCTTGAGGACTTTGATGATTTCTTCTGCAAAAGTTGGCGCCAAGGTTGAAAATTCAATGGTATATGCAACATCGTAGAGCAGTAGTTCTTGGTGTTGACTCAAGATTCCTTTTTTCATGATTTCTTTTTTGTGTTTGACTTGTTCCACGTGATCAATGATCGATAATGCATCTTCGTAGGCACTTTTGATACTTTCAAACCCCGAAGTAATCAAAATCGTATTAAGAGATTTTAAGAGGGCGATGCGATTAGTGATGGCATCGCATAAGATCAATTCATAGTTTTTATCTACTAATGTATCAAGGAGCGCATCTGCATCAAGAGTTTCATCGATCGTATGGATCTCGATCTTGTAGCCCAAAAGGTCACAGAGTAAGTGAGCTTTTTCGGTGATACTGGGATAGCCGACGATCGCAAAATTGTTGGTATAGTTTTCTGCTAACCGAATCGAGCTTAGTACATCATAAATGGACAATGAGACATCGATGACTGGCAAAGAAACGACTTGACGAATCAGTTTGGCGGTTCCTCCTCGGGAGATGATGGCATCGTAGCCATCGGTATACAGTTCAGCAGCAAGGGTTTGTCCTTCAACTAAATCAGCTGTGTAGATGGTTGTTTCCACTTCAGGATATTGTTTACTGATAATATGCATGGAATGGTTCAATTCTTCATAAGGCGCAATGCCTAAAATCTTTCGTTTCATTTTCTTCCTCCCTAAATCACGCGACTGTTTCATATATGAACAATAATACCACGTAAAAATTAAATATGAATATTTATTTAAGAAAACGTTTCTAAATTAAACGTTTTTTTGCTTTTTTTAGAATGTGAACGCTTTATTATTCCAACTATAATCAAACCATGAAGTAGGAGGTGGTGAGTAGATGTTAAAGTTGTTAGTTATAGCGGACGACTTTACAGGAGCTTTGGATACTGGGGTCCAATTTTCGAAACAAGGTATCCAGACATTGGTCTCTACGGAAACAGTCGTCCAATATGACGCACTTCCACAGGAAATCGAAGTGTTAGTTCTCAATACCGAGAGTCGACATCTGACTTTTGAGCAGGCATATGAGAAGACAAAAAAGATTTTGGAAGATGCAAAAGTTTCCCAGATTCCATTTATTTATAAAAAAGTAGATTCAGCATTAAGAGGAAATATCAGCGCTGAGTTAAAAGCGATTCTTGACACGAGTGAACAAGTGCCTGTCCCTTTTTTACCCGCATATCCTGAAATGAATCGGGTGGTGATCGATGGGCATTTATATATAGAAGATGTTTTGGTATCAGAAAGTGTTTTTGCAAAAGATCCTTATGAACCTGTGACTGAAAGCAATGTGATGCGGCGTTTGCAGTCGGAGGCGGGAATTGAGTCAGTGCTAGTTAAAGAGCAGGATTTACCAAAAAAAGGCGTAGTGATTTTTGATGCACAGACAGATGACATGTTGCTGACTCATGCAAAGCGTTTAGCAGATGAAAATCTTCTGGGTGTGACGGTAGGATGTGCTGGGTTTGCCAAGATCTTAGCAGAACAATTATTTCCTGACGGTAAAGAAGTAGCATACAAACTACAAAAGCCGGTGATAGTTGTTTGCGGGAGTGTCAATCCAATTACAAAAAAACAAATTGAGTATGTCGAGAAAGAGTATCCGCGAATCTCGTTAACTGCGCAACAATTATTAGATCCTACATATTGGGAAGCAAGCGTAGGGCAAAATGAGATCAAAGAGTACCTTCAGTTGATGGAAACACAGCCATTGGTGATTTTTGAAACATACAGCGATCAAACAACCGCTGAAATTGTGAAGTATAGTGAAGAAAAGGCTTTATCTGCGGATGTATGTCGGTTTAGAATAGGAGAATCACTTGGAAAGTTAACGAAAGCACTATGGTCAAAGCATCAAGAGAATACCTTCTTGTTTACAGGAGGCGATACATTGTTCCAAGCGATGACTGTTTTAGGTGTGACTGGGATCAAGCCTCTGACGGAGATCAAACCTGGCGTTGTTTTGTCTGCCATTGAATGGAATAGTCAAGAAATGCAAGTGATCACGAAATCAGGCGGTTTTGGGACAGAAGAATTATTTGAAGAAATCAGGTTGTACTAAAGGATCGAGGAGGATCTATTATGCTAACAGATTACAGTTTGAAAATGCCAAAGAATATCCGGGCAGGAGAACATGCCATTGAACAATTGGAAGAAATCATCAGCAACGGTGTCCATAAAATCGTTATTTTCACAGACAAAGGTCTTTTAGGGTTAGGTTTGGTGGATCTGCCAATCCAGATCATTGAAAAAGCAGGAATCGATTACACGGTTCTTTCTGATATTCCTGCAGAACCAACTTATCATGAAGCGCAAGCAGTGATCGATACCTTCAAGAAAGAAGCGGCTGACTTAGTCATCGCTGTTGGTGGTGGCTCGGTGATGGATGTTGCGAAATTGGCTTCGATCTTAGCGACAGATGACTATACAGTCAAAGATTTGTTAGATGATCCATTATTAGCGAAAAAACAAGTGCCAAGTTTGATGATTCCAACAACTGCTGGAACTGGAGCTGAAGCTACCCCGAATGCGATTGTGGGAGTGCCAGAAAAAGACTTGAAAATCGGGATCGTCAATCCTGAAATGATTGCTGATTTTGTGTTATTGGATGGACGAATGATCAAAAATCTACCAAAACCAATTGCAGCTGCCACAGGTGTAGATGCGCTATGTCATGCGATTGAATGTTTTACTTCAGCAAAAGCGAATCCAATCAGTGATACCTTTGCGCTAGAAGCGCTTGATTTGATCATGAACAATATCATTGAAGCCTGCACAGATCCAGAAGCATTGGACGCAAAACGTAAGATGCTGTTAGGTTCATTTTACGCAGGTGTAGCAATCACGGCATCTGGAACTACAGCGGTGCACGCATTATCGTATCCTCTAGGGGGAAAATACCATATTGCCCACGGTGTATCAAATGCGATTTTGTTGACACCGGTCATGAAATTCAATGAACCAGCAATCAAAGATTTACTAGCTGTTGCGTATGATCGTGTGATCAAAGATGGTCATAAAGAGTGGTCTATCGACGAGAAGTCAGGCTATATGATCCATCAACTGGATGAAATCGTCAAAGTTTTAGAGATTCCAACGAGTCTTAAAACTTTCAATGTCCCAGAAGAAGACTTGGATGGCTTAGTAGCAGCTGGAATGGAAGTGACTCGTTTACTTGTCAACAACAAACGGGAAGTTACACCAGAAGATGCTCGTGCCATCTATCTACAGATCTTATAATTTGAATCTAGAAAGGATGGAGCATGTCATGAAAAAAATCGTTGGCATTACAATGGGAGATCCTGCAGGAATCGGACCTGAAATCTCCCTCAAAGCTTTTGCAAAACCGGCACTTTATGATGAATGTAACCCTTTGTTAGTTGGAGATAAAAGTGTCATTGATCACTATCTAGCAAAACATCCCGAATTAGCTTTGGCTGTGAATGTGATCAGTCAGCCAAAAGAGGGGCGCTATACTTTTGGGACGATCGACTTGATCGATTTGAAGATCGTGGACATGGCAAACTTCCAAGTTGGCGAAGTTTCTGATGTGGGAGGCGATGCGGCCTTTCAATATGTGAAGAAGGTTATTGAGTTAGCTTTAGCGAAAGAAATCGATGCGACAGTAACGAATCCATTGAATAAAGAGGCAATGAATGCTGCCGGACATCACTATGCCGGACATACCGAGATCTATGCCGATCTGACAGGTACGGATAAATATACGATGATGTTGGCGGATGGCAATTTACGGGTAGTCCATGTCTCTACACATGTGTCCTTACGGGAAGCTTGTGACCGAGCGACCAAAGAACGTGTACTAGATGTGATCCGTATCGCAGATCAAGCTTGTAAAGATTTAGGGATCGAAAATCCTCGTGTCGCAGTCGCTGGATTGAATCCACACTGTGGGGAAAATGGGTTGTTCGGTCGTGAAGAAATCGATGAGATCAATCCTGCAGTTGAAGCGGCCAAAGAAGAAGGAATCAATGTATCTGGTTCTTTACCTGCTGATACCCTTTTCTCAAAAGCAAATGGCGGTATGTACGATATTGTCGTAGCTATGTACCACGATCAAGGACATATTCCTTTGAAACTTTTAGGGTTTGTCTACGACCAAGAAGCACAAAGCTGGAAAGCTGTGCAAGGGGTCAATATCACGTTGAATCTGCCAATCATTCGTACATCTGTGGATCACGGAACGGCCTTTGACCAAGCAGGAAAATGGACAGCTAGCGAAGCCAGTTTAGAAAATGCGATCGACTACGCTATTCGTCTGGCAGAACACACAAAATAAGCACTAGCACAACATAAAATTTTAGGGGGAGAAATACGTTGACACATTTAGAACAAGTACGACAATCAGAGCCAAATGGCGTCATGTACCGAGATGCATTTTTAAATGTTGATTTTGGTCTGATCCCAACTGGAGGCAACAACACGGCTCATGCACCTGCTTTGATCGAAACAGCAGATGGCGGGATGTTGTGTGCGTGGTTTGCAGGTAGCTTTGAAGGAAGTGGCGATATCTCGATCGTCGTCTCGAAGTTAGATCCAGAAAAACAAAGATGGTCTGTTCCTGTCACTGTCTCAGAAGGTGTAGACCGCAGTGAACAAAATCCTTCTTTCTTCCGAGCACCAGATGGCAAGATTTGGCTGATCTATACTTCTCAAGTTAGCCGTCAAGAAGGAAAAGACAATATGCAGTTTACTTCGATCATCATGGTACAAAAATCAGCCGATGAAGGACAAACATGGGGAAAGCCAGAAGTTTTATTTGACAAAGAGGGTACCTTTGGACGACAAGGAATCCAGATCCTAAGTAATGGTCGTTGGCTTTACAGTACATGGTTGTGTGAAGATTCAGCTGATGGATTGACGAATGATCCGACAGAGTTCCAAGTATCAGATGATGCAGGAAAAACATGGCAAGCTGTGCGCATGCCAGATAGTAATGGTCGAGTTCATGCAAATGTCGTGGAAATGGAACCTGGTCATTTAGTTGCTTTCATGAGAAGCCGCTTTGCTGATTTTGTCTATAGCAGTGAATCCTTTGATTTTGGTGATAGTTGGAGCGTGCCAGAAGCAACTGTTTTACCGAATAATAATGCCAGTGTTAGTGCCATCAAACTGGCAACTGGGGAAATTGCGTTGGCCTATAACGTCAATTCAGCACCTCATGCGGCTTTTGGGAAAGTTGCTTGGCCGGGCTTGCGAAATCCAGTTGCTGTCTCCATAAGTGAAGACTTTGGCAAGACATGGCCGATTGGTCGGGTTTTTGAAGCTGCAGAAGGCTACATCGGTGTTGAAAACAAAACCAACAATTCACAACATGAATACCCAACCCTTTATCAAGATAGTCAAGGGAACTTACATCTTGTTTATGCCTATCGCAATCGGCTCTGTGTAAAGTATGTCCGCTTTACTGTCGCAGATTTGTTTGGTGAAAAAAGAGAAGCGGTCGGCATATACAATCCAACCTCAGGTGAAGGGGTAGAGAAATAACCAGAGTTATAAATTGCTAATAGAAAATCAGTTGGCAAATGCGTCCTGCCTCCGACAAACGGAGGTAGCGCAAGTGTTTGCCAAATAATAGAAATGAAACCGTATTCCATTGAAAAAAGAGGAGAAAACTACTATGAAACCAATCGAATTAAAAGGCATCATCAGCCCTATTTTGACCCCCATGTATGAGGATGAAAGCATCAATTTTGATGAATTACGCAACCAAGTAGACCGCATGATCGATAATGGCATCCACGGGATTTTTCCTTTTGGTACAAATGGCGAGGGCTATATTTTATCCGCTGAGGAGAAAAAACTTGTTTTAGAAGTCGTAGTCGATCAAACGGCAGGTCGAGTACCGATCTATGCAGGGTCAGGAGCAATCTCTACAAAAGAAACGATTGCCCAAAGTAAAATGGCACAAGCCGCTGGTGCAGATGTTTTGTCGATCATTGCACCAAGTTTTGCAGCAGCTAGTCAAGAAGAAATCTACACGCATTACAAAACGATTGCCGAAGCAGTTGACATGCCAATCGTGCTTTATAATATCCCTGCTCGAACTGGCAATGCCATCGCACCAGCAACAGTTGCTCGTCTTGCGCAAATCGAAAATATCATTGGAGCAAAAGATTCAAGTGGAAACTTCGCCAATATTTTAGGGTATATCGATGCAGGAAAAGCAAAAACAAATGGAGAATTCTACACGCTGTCAGGAAATGATCAGTTGATCATCTGGACGTTGTTAGCAGGAGGAACTGGTGGTATTGCTGGTTGTGCCAATGTCTATCCAAAAACAATGGCATCAATCTATGATCTGTTCGTAGAGGGCAAGGTCGAGGAAGCAAAAACGGCGAATGAAAGTATTCAAGCTTTCAGAAATTGCTTCAAATATGGTAATCCCAATACAATCGTTAAAACTGCGGCAGCGTTACTTGGAAATAATGTAGGAAAATGCCGTGCGCCATTCAATCAGATTCCAACAGAAGGCATCGAGGCACTGAAAAAAGTATTAGAGGAAACCACAGCAAAAGGTATGCACTAAGAAGTTTATAAGCATTTATTTGCTTGTCTGTAGGTGAAAGCAGTGGGAAGAGAGAGATGTGACATAAGTGAATACGAAGACTGTCTGAACAGGAAGAGGCTGGGATAGAAGTGTTTAACTCCGATAAATAGGAAGAAATTAACGAAAATTGCTTTTCAAATTTTTGTGAATTTTGGCTTATTTCCGAAGAAGTTGCTTCTGCTCCCACCGTTTATCCGTTTTTAAAGAATGAGACAAAAGTGTTTCTTACTTTTGTCCCACGCTGCAATTCTACCTGTTCCAAAAAAGAGTGATCCTTTGTATTTTTGTCTTTTTAGCCTATGTCATCCTCTCCTGCTACTTATGCATATGACTAGAGGAGGACACAATGACTATTCAAATGATGATTGCATTAGCAATTACCGTAGTAATGATTGTTTTAGTAATGATTGAAAGAATTCCCTTCGGGGCAGCGCCATTATTTGCTTGTTTGTTGTTAGTCATTTTTGGTATTACTGATATCAAAGGCGCATTTGCCGGTTTCTCAAATTCGACCATCATCATGTTGGCTGAGTTCATGGCGATTATTGCCGCTCTGGAGAAGACCAATTTTATCGTCTTCTTTAAAAAAGCCATGTTTTCGATGGCGAACAAAGGTGGCTTCAAGTCTTATATTCTCATCATTCTGGTAGTGATGTTAGGATGTAGCTTGTTCGGCACAGGGTCAACTGCTTATTATGTATTGACACTTGGATTGTTATCGACATTGCCTTATTCGGAGAAATTACCACCGTCAAAAGTGATCATAACGGCAGGGTTCGCGACGAACCACCCGTTGATTCCTTTCAATACAGCCTTACAATATGGAATCGTGATCGCCGTCTTGAATTCTGCCGGAATCATGACAGAAGTTTCTGTTTTCAAATTTGCAATTGTTAATTTATTTTTATCTATGGGTTTTTTAGTCAACTGTATCATTCAGTATAAATTTCTTCCTGATCACCCTACCTCAGAAGACTGCAAAGATGTGGATGTGGTCAACACAAATGAGAACGCTTCCCAGTTGCCGAGATGGAAAGAACTAACCACTTATGGTGTGTTTATTTTTGCAGTGATCGGTATGTTGCTACAAAGTAGAATTGGCGATGCCGGCTATGCAATGGCGGGTTTGTCTGTTGCCGTGATTTTATTGATCGGTGTCTTAGATTTCAAAGAGATCCGCAATGCAATCAGTGCGCCAATCATCTTGATGTCTGCTGGTGTTATTGGTGTGGCGGATGCATTAGGTAGCACTGGATTGACCAATCTAGTTGGGACCTCTGTTGCTGGTATGTTGGGAGACAATGTGAATCCATTTGTGATGATCTTAGTATTCTGTATTTTAACTAGTCTACTGGCTACGCTGACTGGTTCGACCATAGGAACTGTCTATGTATTTACTCCATTAGCAATCGCCACTTGTCGAAGTTTAGGGTTAGACCCAACTGCGGCAGCTTGTGCCATCGTTATGGCAGGTTGGTGTGGACACTTCTTGCCAATTGATGGAATGCCAGCGATGATTTTAGGAACAGGCAAGTATACAGCAGCTCAATTCTGGAAATTCACGATCCCCCAATATTTTATTCGTCTCATCTTTGTAACAGTCGGAGCAACCTTGATGTTCCCAATGTAACAATGAAAAAAGTAGAACAACTACGATGAAGGAGGTGTAAGACAATGGAAAATCACTTTGAATTAGAACATATTGGTATCAATATGGAGAATGAGACCGAAGCACAAGAACTTGCAAACCAATTGAGTATGCTCTTTAATTTGACACCGCGGCATGGACAAAAATCAGAATTTGCTGGTGATTATTTTGAATGTATGAAATCTCCTTTCTTAGGAAAAAATGGACATATTGCTATGCGTACTGCCAATTTGGAAAGTGCAGTAGCAGAGCTAAAAGCTAAAGGACTTTCCTTCAATATGGAGACAGCAGCTTATGACGAAGAAAACAAACTAAAAAACATATATCTTGCCGGAGAGTTTGGCGGATTTGCTATTCATATCTTAAGAAAGTAAAAACATATTTTACGATTTTCTCCTTATTGAATATGAGAGGCTGGGACAAAAGTAAGAAACACTTTTGTCTCATTCTTTAAAAACGAATAAACGGCGGGAGCAGAAGCAACTCCTTCTTAAATAAGCCGAAATTCACAAAAATTTGAAAAGCAATTTTCGTGAATTTCTTCTTATTTCTCGGAGTTAAACACTTCTGTCCCAGCCCCACTTTTTTGATAAAGAATGAGTGGATGGTAAAAAAGGTTAAAGAACAATGGAACTAGAGGAGATGGAAGTAGTGGAACTATGGTTTACCAAATCGAAAGAGGAAGTCTTGCGCTCACTGGATACTGATATAAAAGAAGGCTTATCCAGTCAAGAAGCTGAAAAGAGACTGCAGTCCTTCGGAAGAAATGAATTGGATGTAAAAAAGAAAGAAAGTATAGTGAAAAAAGTGATCGGACAATTAGAAGATCCAATGATCATCGTGTTGTTGATCGCCGCTTTCTTGTCGTATGTTTCCAGTGGCTTTAAAGATTGGACTGATTCAGTCATCATTTTGCTGATCGTGGTGATCAACGCGATCATTTCGATTTCTCAAGAAAACAATGCCAATAAATCTTTAGAAGCATTGCAAAAAATGTCGGCGCCATTGGCTAAAGTTATCCGTAACAAAAAAATGGAACATATCGAAACAGCGATGTTGGTCCCAGGAGATATCATTGAATTAGAAGCTGGCGATTTAGTACCGGCAGATGTAAGGATCTTGTCAGCAGCAAATCTAAAAGCAGATGAATCTGCCATGACGGGAGAATCTGTTCCGGTGAATAAAAAAGCATTGGAGGGATTACCTGATGATACGGTTTTAGCCGATCGTAAGAATATGCTGATCTCCTCTACTGTAATCACTAATGGTCGTGCAACTTGTGTAGTCACTAACACAGGAATGAACACTGAAGTTGGCCGAATCGCGAATATGTTGATCGCAGAAGATAATAATACGACTCCATTACAACGTAAAATGGCAGAAATCTCTAAATTATTATCGATCATTTGTTTAGGTATCTGTATCTTGATGTTTGTCGTAGGGATTTTGTATAGTCGCCCAATCCTAGAAATTTTTATGATGGCAGTTTCTCTTGGCGTAGCTGCTATTCCAGAAGGTCTAGCAGCGATCGTAACGATCGTGTTAGCTTTAGGAGTGCAACGTCTTGTTAAACGTCATGCGATTGTCAAAAAGTTACCTGCTGTTGAGACGTTAGGTGCTGCTTCAGTAATCTGTAGCGATAAAACAGGAACACTGACTCAAAATAAAATGACGGTAGTTGAAACTTTCGTTCACGGCAATGAAACACAAGAACAGTTGTTGACAATCGGAACATTATGCAATGATTCTAAGCTGACTGTTGACGGTAGTGAGTTCCGTGTGACCGGCGATCCTACAGAAACGGCATTTGTAAGTAAAGCATATGAAGAAAAATTAGACAAAAATGAGTTAGAAACAAGTCTGCCACGTGTGGCTGAAATTCCTTTTGATTCGGAACGTAAACTGATGAGTACGATTCATAAAACTGAACAAGGCTATCGCGTCATGGTAAAAGGGGCACCAGACGTTTTATTGAATCGTTGTACGATCGATGAAGCAGATGCACAAAAGATTGCTGCTAAAAATGCGGATATGGCGTCGAATGCTTTGCGGGTACTAGGTGTTGCTTATAAAGATATCACTGAGATTCCAGAAGAATTACTCTCAGAAGATATCGAAAACCAATTAACATTTGTTGGACTAGTGGGAATGATCGACCCGCCTCGTCAAGAAGTCAAAGAAGCGGTCGCTCAATGTTATGATGCAGGGATCCGCCCAGTTATGATCACTGGCGACCATAAATTGACTGCTGTCGCAATCGCCAAGGAATTAGCTATTTTCCGTTCAGGCGATCTTGCGATGACAGGGGTAGAATTAGATATGATGCCGCAAGAAGTGTTGGAAGAAGAAGTAGCGAAGTATTCTGTTTATGCCCGTGTTTCTCCAGAACATAAAATGAGGATCGTTAAAGCGTGGCAAGCCAATGGCATGGTCGTTGCGATGACCGGTGATGGTGTCAATGATGCTCCAGCCTTGAAAGTTGCTGATATTGGCTGTGCAATGGGGATCACTGGAACAGATGTGGCGAAAGGTGCTGCAGATATGATCTTGACGGATGACAACTTTGCAACGATCGTCCATGCTGTAGAACAAGGAAGAGGAATCTTCTCAAATATCAAAAAATCGATTCAGTACCTATTGAGTTGTAATATCGGTGAAATCATCACCATCTTCGTTGCTACCGCTTTGAATTTCCATCAAATGCCATTGGTAGCGATCCAACTACTGTGGTTGAATCTTGTGACTGATTCACTGCCTGCATTGGCGTTAGGAATGGAACCAGTGGAACCGGGAGTGATGAAACAAAAACCTCGCGATTCCCGTAAAAGCATTTTTGCTGATGGTTTTGCTGCTAGTATGATTTTTTATGGTGTGCTAGTCGGAGTCATCACCTTGGCTGCGTATTGGTTAGGGGAATATGTCTTGTCTAATCCGAACGTCGCCGATGGTACGGCAAACACGATGGCGTTTGCCACACTTGTCTTTGGTGAATTGACCCGAGCATTTGCTGTACGTAGTGAAACACGTTCCATCTTCAGCATTGGTGTGTTCTCTAACAGTGCCATGAACAAAGCCTTTTTGGTTAGCTTAGCATTGCAATTAGCTGTCTTGTTCATTCCATTCTTGCAAGAAATCTTCAAAGTTCAAAGTCTTACGGGCATGGAGTGGTTGATCGTGATCTTGCTATCATTAGTGCCATTGATTGTCAGCGAAATAACCAAAGCTTTTCGTAGCAAAGAATTACAGGTTTCAGATAACAGAGAGTTTTCAATGTAAACGTTAATGAAAAAAACAGGGTATCATCGAATAGGATAGTAGAATATAAGGGGAATTTGACCTATCTATTATAATCATGAAAAGGTCGAGACAGAAGTATTCAACTCAAGAAATTAAGAAGAAATTCAGAGATTTGTTTTTCAAATTTTTGTGGATTACGGCTTATCTTTCGCAAGAGTGCTTCTGTTGTTTATACGTATCTAGAGCTTGAGACAAAAGTATTTCTTACTTTTTGTCTCAAGCTCTATTTTTATCAAAAAAATAGTTCAGAGTAAAGAAAATGGCTATACTGCAATGGGTTGAAAACAGATGGTTGAAAAATCCTAAAATGATTAGACTTCATCTCGAATTTTAGCTTTCCAGTGGATAATGAGGCTGGGACAGAAGTGTTTAACTCCAAGAAATAAGAAGAAATTCAGAGATTTGCTTTTCAAATTTTTGTGAATTTCGACTTATTTAAGAAGAAGTTGCTTCTGCTCCCACCGTTTATTCATTTTTAACGGATGAGACAAAAGCGCTTCTTACTTTTGTCCCACGCTCTTAGCAAAAAAGAAAAACGAAGAAAAAAACTGATTTGATTTTGTGTACTCTTAGAATACTATATTTTAATAGAATTGTTTTCTCAATAATAATCAAACATCAAACGGATATGCTTGATTGTCTGCCAGTTCAAGTGGCACAAAGTTCTACTTTTTTATTTGTAAGCGCAAACATATACTTAGCACAGAAAGGAAAATCAAATGATGAAAACGAGAACGGTGGAATTACTTCAGAAGTTTAGAGAATATCACTATCCGGTCAACGCGGAGCAGTTAGCGTCAGAATACCATGTAAGTAAGCGAACGATTCGTCAAGACATCCTTGAGGTTAACAGCTGGTTAAGGAACCAGAAGTTGTCAGAAATAAAATCTATACGAAATAAAGGATTTTTATTATGTTTGACTGAGGATGAAAGAAAAAAGTTAATGGCAAAATTAGCTACATTTCATGAGGAGATATTGAGTCGAGAAGAACGGATCTTTGCGTTAGTCTTAGCCATCGCATACGACACTCAACCTGTTTTTCTTAATCGTAAAGAAGCAGATTTTATGGTTTCAAAGAGTACGATGGATGAAGATATCCGCCGTTTGAGAGCGGCGTTGAACAAATATGGTATCGAAATCGTTAGTTATGGAAAACAGGGGTTGGTATACAAAGGAGCAGAGCGCACGATCCGTACGATGCTTTACGATTTGATCAACAAACAATTAGGAAGGATCGATTTTTCTTTTACGGATGAACTCAAGGTCACGCCCTCACAAAAGATATTCTATCGTTATTTTTCTACAGAAGACATCAAAAAAATAGAAAGAATCTATTCCCATATACTAGCAAGACAAGAAGATGAGATTTATAAAAGTCAACTTTTATTGCTTACATTGATCTGGATTCAGAGGGTGAAAAAGCATGAGTGGATCTCGACATTGACTTGGAAAAATTTTGATGATGAACAAGCAGATTTTTCTGAATTTATCGAGCAGATACGACGAGAATTCCAGTTGGATGAGATTCCGCAGGTGGAACGTAATTACTTGCGATTTATGATCGAAACATTCAATTCACGAGATATTTCCAATACGTTTGAGTGGGTCCAAGCACAATTGTTGACGATTCAATTGATCCAGTTCGTTGAAAAAACAACAGCGATCCCATTCCATCTAAAGGAAGAACTACTATTTGAGAATCTCTACAAGCACATCGCTGCACTGATCGTGAGGATACAAAACAATGTGCAAGTCATCAACCCACTAAAAGAAAATATCCGTACGACATATGAACCGATTTATCGTGTGGTTGCCCAATTCATGCCCGTAATCGAGGAAGTAGCTTCTGGTAAAGTGATCGAAGATGAAATCGCCTTTCTAGTCATTCACTTTTCAACTATCGCTAGTGCACTTCGACAAAATGTCATCGCTAAGTATAGATCGGTGGTTGTCTGCAATCATGGGGTGGCCACGGGAAATCTTTTAGCAGAGAATCTCAAAGAAAAATTTCCACAAATCGAGGTTCTCGCAGTATTGAGTTCCAAAGAAGTACCATTAGTGGATAAATTAGACGTTGATTTGATTTTCAGTACATTCAACTTAGCTTATCAAAGTAAACCGGTGCTTGTTATTGATCCAATCTTAACGGAGAATAATCGGCCAATAGTAGCAGAATTTTTAAAAGTTCATCATAACTTTCAGCGAATAAGGCCTGAAACGAAAGAATCAACTAGCTTGTTCACTGATATTTTAGCGATAGTAGAAGGAAGCGGAGGAAAGATTGATCGTCATATCTACTCTCGTTTAGAGACATTATTTGAAAAAAACGATTTAGAGATCAATAAAAGGGAGATTCAACCAATGTTAAAAGATATATTGACTGACAGTCATATTCTGATTCAAGAAAAAGCAGAAACATGGCAGGAGACGATTGAATTAGTCGCTAAGCCCTTAGTAAAGGAAAACATCGTTGAACCACGCTATGTCGATGCGATGGTCCAGGCGGTAGAGGAATATGGTGCTTATATCGTGATTGGGAAGCACTTAGCGTTAGCTCATGCACGACCGGAAGACGGAGTGAATCAATTAGGCGTTAGTGTCACTACGCTAAAACAGCCGATTGCTTTTGGAAATCAGGATATGGACCCTGTAAAAATCATTTTTTGCCTGGCTGCTGTAGATTCTTATTCACATCTGACAATCATGAAAGAATTGATTGAACTGATCAACAATGAGGAGAAATTAACCAAACTGATCAAATGCCAAACAATCGAAACGTTTAAAACACTACTGTTTCAGTAGTTAAAAAGGGGAAGAAGAAAATGAATAAACTGAATATTTTATTTGTATGTGGTGCAGGTTTAGGAAGTAGTTTTGCAGCTCAAATGTCCGCAGAAGATGTTTTGAATAAGTTAGGAGTGCAAGCTAAATTGGATCACTGTGATATTTCATCCGCTGTCTCCATGAGACCAGATGTGATTATCACTGCTGAGAATTTCCGCTCACAATTTGAAAAATTTACGCTTGATCCGAGTACTGCGATGGTTTATTTGAAAAATATCGTTTCAAAAAGTGAAATTGAAGAAAAATTAACGCCAGTTTTACTGAACAAGGGAGCTATCTAAAAATACCATACAGGGGGAGAGACAATGGGCGTCATCAATTTTATCATAGAAAATATTTTGACTCAGGCATCGATCACCATTGCGTTGATTGCGATGTTAGGACTAGTGTTACAAAAGAAATCCACTGGTCAGATCATCTCGGGAACGTTGAAGACATTGTTGGGATTCCAAGTATTAAGTGCAGGTTCAAGTATCATCGTAGGGAGTCTGACCTACTTTGGTCAAATCTTTACCGAAGGGTTTCAAATGCAAGGAATCATTCCATCTATTGAGGCAATCAATGGACAAGCAATGAATGAACTAGGGCTAGGTAGAGATATTGCGTTAACTTTTTTAGCTATTTTTATTTTTAATATAGTACTGGCACGCTTTACAAAGTGGAAATATATTTTCTTGACAGGTCAAGCAATACTTTGGATGGCTACTATGACAACTGTTTTTGGTTATTTTGCTGGATTACGCGGACTTGTGCTGATACTGGTTGGTGGATTTATTGGTGCAATTTTTGCGATTGCCATGCCAGCATTGGCTCAGCCGATCATTCGTAAAGTCACAGGTTCTGATGACATTGCGTTAGGCCATTTTTGTACGATCGGATATTTGTTTGAAGCAGGAGTAGCCAAGCTTTTTGGTGAACGTGGCAAGAATAAAAAGTCGATCGAGGACATCAAATTACCTGCTCATTTTGAATTTTTACAAGATACCTACTTATCGGTCATGGTGGTCATGGTTCCTCTTTATATCATCACGGTATTATTTGCCGGAGAGTCTTTTGCTACAGAATTATCAGGAGGGCAAAATTACATTATGTTTGCTTTCTTGCAAGCAATACAGTTTGTTGTCGGGGTCTATATTTTATTAGCTGGTGTTCGATTATTGCTTGGTGAGATCGTTCCAGCCTTTCGCGGGATCGCAATGAAATTAGTGCCAGATGCCATCCCCGCTTTAGATTGCCCAGTGTTCTTTCCATATAGTCCAAATGCAGTGATCTTAGGGTTTATAACGACGACGATCGGGACAGTCATTGCAATGTTTACTTTACCATTGTTTGGATTAGCGATGATTCTACCAGGGATGTTGACTAACTTTTTTGCAGGTGGTACAGCAGGAATCTTTGGAAATGCTGTTGGTGGACGACGCGGTGCCATCATTGGCGGGATTGCCCATGGATTTTTTATTACATTATTGCCTGCACTACTCGTAACGATCTTCAATTCGATGGGCTTCATCAATGCGACTGCAACAGATGTCGATACAGTCGCTGCAGCTTTATTCTATGCATGGATCTTAAGTCCTATCTTAAAAGTATTTTAAAAGGAAAGTAGGAAAAGAAAATGTTTGGGTTTAAAAAAAAGAAAAAAGAAGTACCAAAAGAAATGCCTAGTCTTTCTGAGGAAGAATGTACTAGACTCCAGCAGGAAATCAAAAAGCTTGAGCAAGAACTTGCTAGTTGTGAAGAGTCAGAAAAACAGGCAAAACTATTTGAACAAATAGGGCTTGACTATGCTGATTTGGATGAAATCGAACAAGCAATCTCTGCTTTAGAAAATAGTTTGGCACATAAAGAAAGTATCGGGGATGGGTATAAGCGATTGATGTCCCTTTACAACAGAAAAAGAGGTGAGGCTGCGCGTAAAGGTGATGATCAAGGGATTGATTATTATATGGGGAAAATGGATGATATGCGGCAAATAGCCAAAAAAGTCACGATCAAAGGAAACAACTAATACGATAAAGGTGGATGAACAAATGTATACAACATTAAAAGAAGTAACCAAAACAGCAGAAGCATTGAATTTTACGGTAGGTGCCTTTAATACGCATAATCTAGAAATGTTGCCGGAAATGTTACGTGCAGCGAAAGAGATGGGGGCACCAATCATTATCCAAACAAGTGTCGATACGGCAAGATATATTGGGATGAATGTATTGGTCAACGTGGTAAAAACCATTGCCAATGAAGAAATGATCGATGCAGTTCTTCATTTGGATCATGCACGTGACTTTGATGATATCAAGCAAGCAATCGATAGTGGCTATACGTCTGTGATGTATGACGGCTCTCATTTACCTTTTAAAGAAAATATTCTAAAAACAAAAGCTGTGGTGGAATATGCCCACGCTCATGGTGTTTCTGTAGAAGGAGAACTAGGGACGATTGGAGGTACGGAAGAAGGAATTCACGTAGCTGAGAATGATAAGATCTATACAAAACCAGCAGATGCGGTAGAGTTTGTGGCAGCAACAGGGGTGGACGCTTTAGCAATCGCAATCGGGACGAATCATGGTCAGTTCAAATCCAAAACGGAAGTGAATCTTCCATTATTAAAAGAAATAAACGCTGTAGTAGATGTTCCATTAGTTATTCATGGTGGAACAGGCGTAAAAGAAGAAGATTATCCAGAATTGATCAACAATGGCATTCGCAAATTCAATGTTGGAACAGAATTATTAGTAAACTGGACCAAAACGGCTAAAACAACTTTCGGTGAAACAGAAATCAGCAAATCTTTACGCTATAATGTTATCCCAGCCAATGAAGCTGTAAAGGAAATCATCAAGCATAAAATCGGGTTATTTTTAAATGTAGGAAATGGGATCTATGCAGAAACGAAGTAAACGAAAAAAGTATTTCATTCTTTTGGCTGGGAGTCCTGGAACTGGCAAAACCTACTTAATGAGCAAACTTCGTGAACGATTTCCTACCATGTATACGATCACACTTGATGAAATCAAGGAATATTATGCAGAATCGCTTGGTTTTAATAATTTAAGAGAACGAGCAGAACAAGAAAAAAACAAAGTCTATCCATTCTTTTATCACGCATTGGAATTATATATGGAAGCTGGTAAAAAAGTGATCGTTTCCGAATATCCATTTAGTGACAAACAAAAGGAGAAACTGCAGTTTTTAGCAAAAAAATATGAGTATGAAGTGATTACCATTCGTTTAGTCGCTGATTTTGAGGTTTTATGGGCACGTCGTCATCAAAGAGATCGCGAACCAGAACGGCATCTTAGTTATATCATGGATCATTACCACTATGGGGACCAGTTAGAAGATCGATCAATGGGCACGAATCACATCACAAAAGAAGCATTTAAAAAAATAATTAATGCGCGACAATATGATCGTTTCGCACTAGGAACCCTTTATGAATTTGATGTTACTGACTTTACCAAAGTAGATTATACACCGCTACTCGATCGATTAGAGTGTCAAGTTGCACATGATGAATGATCAAGAATGTCATTTTTGATGTACGTAACGAAAGTGGAAAATCGGCAGGATAGCATGTATATGATTTAGCAAAAAGTCAAATTTTTTTCTTACTAGCTCTGAATAAACGGCGGGAATAGAAGTTGCCTCTTTTTGAGGAATACTTCATTCCTGCCGCTTTTTTCTTTAACAAGTCAGACTGTATTCATTCCAATTCTATTCTCCAAGCATTTTCTGCAACTAGAGAGAGTGAGACAAATCTAAAAATCAGTTTTGCTGCTGACTCTCGAATAAACGTTGTCTTGACCTCGAATAAAAAACAAAGAGAGGCGTATATTATTTTGAGCAATAAAATAGCAAGTGGATAGTCAACACGTTGAGAGGGGGAGAGCGGTGTCAAGAATAATTGCAGTCACACCAGAGCAGTTAAAATCTCAAGCAAAAGTTTATTCGCAAGCATCAACACAACTACAGGATGCAATGCTAAGAGTCAATACGATGAATCAGCAAATTGCCCAAGAATGGAAAGGCCGAGCCTTTCAAGCATATCTTGAACAATACAACCAACTAGAAGGAAGTATCAAAAAGATGGAGGAGCTACTAAAAAACATTGATCGGCAACTAACGAATTACGCGACTACGGTTGCACAACGAGACCAAGAAGATGCGCATTCCTTTGGGTTTTAAACGTAGTCATGTGTACATAGCGGCATAGCAAAATGAGTGAAAAAAGCTTTGTTAGGTACAGCTACAGTTGCCACCCTCTTTTGACTTAGTGATAGTAAATAAAGCAATTCGACTGAGGGAAGAGGATGTCCTAGCTGATGATCCATTAAGAACTGGTGATTCTTTCGCAATAAAAGAAAGTTGAATAATCGAGGGGTTGGTGTTTTGAATGGACAAAGCAAAAGCACAGAAGAACTTACCTTGCAAGAGACACAAGATTATGTGGTGATAACTTTAAAAGAAACACAATATCAACTAGAAAGAATGGATCAATACCGTTTATTTTTAGAGAAACAAAAAAATTTCATGGTCGGAGAAATCCTCTCCTCTACAGAAGAAAAATTAGTGATCCGATATCACAAAGAAAAAGGTATGCAGTCTTTAGCACAAATAGGAAAGAAGATCGATCCTTATCAACGATTGGTGATTGCCCAAAAAATGGGAGATCTAGTGGATTTCTTAGGTAGCCCAGTTCAACCGTATCTCCATCCTGACAATCTATTTATTTTTGGTGAAGAATTGAGGATCGCACATCGGGGATTCATACAAGCTGTAGTTCCTTATGTGGCGGAGCAGTCCTTATTTATTAAACAGTATCGTGCGCTGCTCTTGGCTATCTTACATCCTGAAACTGATTATCGAGGATTGATGGAAGGCATCAGTGTATTTAGGGACGTCTTTTCCAAAAAAATACAAGAAGCAGAAACGATCAACGAGCTCCATCAATTGATAGGAACACGGATCGTCCAACAAAAAAACAAACGTCAAACAGAAAATTTCTTTGTGAAAAAGTGTAAGTATAGGTTATACAAATGGGGAATGGTGATGTTTATTTTCCTGACAAGTTGTTTTATGGGGATCGTTGGCGACTATCAGCTAAAACGAATACCAACACTCGAACGTCTCAGCCAAGCAAAAGCATTATTTATTGATGAGGATTATCCAGGAGTTTTAATGGTGTTACGAGAGGATAAAATCGCTGATCTTTCGGAATCTACTCGATATGTATTGGCGGTAAGTTCAGTCCATGTAGCCACATTAGCTGACAAACAAAAAAGAGGGATCTTAGAGCTACTATCAAAAAAAGCAAGTGATGATTTGTTGCTTTATTGGGTGTATATCGGGAAAGGAGCTTTAGAAAAGGCGTTAGAGATCGCCAAGAAATCTGAAGATAAACCGGCTATTTTATACGTCTATACCAAGTTATACGATGAGTCACAAACAAAGCAACAGATGGAGAGTAAGAAAAAACAGGAACTACGTACAGAGTATAAAGAAGCAATTGAGTACTATTCCGATTTAGTAAAAGGAAAATTCATCACTGACTAAAAAACGTTCCAGTATTCCTATGGATGGTAAGCTCCATTCCTCGTTTCACTGACGGGATAAGAAAAAAAGCCTGATTGGTCCTCTGAAATCGATGCAAATGAACGTCAACAGCAAACTACAACAAAGGATGTCAAACTAAGGAATGGTACAACGAATGAAAGAATCATTGAAAATAGAACAAGATGAACAGTATCATTTATTCAAAAAAAATTTAGATAAATGACTAGTTGAGATTGTGAAGCAAATCCCACACGGGTATAATGTTCAAAAAAGGAGGAATAAGAAATGAGAATTGCTATTGCAGGTGCTGGCGCGATGGGCAGCCGCTTTGGTTTAATGTTACAACAAGGAGGAAATGAGGTCTTGTTGATCGATGGGTGGGCAGAACATGTCCAACAACTCCAAGAACATGGACTAAGAGCGAACTACAACGGAAAAGAAGTAGTGGCCCATTTACCGATCCTTTTGCAATCAGAAGTAGGTGAAACTGACCAAGTTGATTTGATCATTTTATTTACGAAAGCGATGCAGTTGGAAAAAATGTTGAAAGACATTCAATCGTTGATCAAAGAAGATACGGAAGTATTGTGTTTGCTGAATGGTATCGGTCACGAAGATATCATCGAGAAGTTTGTTCCAATGGAGAATATCTATATCGGGAATACAATGTGGACAGCCGGCTTAGAAGGTCCAGGCCAAGTAAAATTATTTGGTGACGGTTCAGTCGAATTACAAAATTTAGGTGCTGGGAAAGAAGCAGCAGCGAAAGAATTGGCGCGTAAATTAGCGGAATCTGGTTTAAACGCTAAATTCTCTGACAATATTCGTTATTCTATTTATCGAAAAGCATGTGTGAATGGAACGATGAATGGGCTGTGTACGATCTTAGACGTGAATATGGCTGGATTAGGCAAGACCACGACCGCACATAAAATGGTTGAAACAATCGTCAATGAATTTGCGAAAGTTGCTGCATTTGAAAATATCCATTTAGATATTCCAGAGGTGATTGCACATTGTGAATCATGCTTTGACCCAGCAACGATTGGAATGCATTATCCTTCCATGTATCAGGACTTGATCAAGAATCATCGCTTGACTGAAATCGATTATATCAACGGTGCTATTTCTAGAAAAGGTAGGAAATATGGCATAGTTACGCCGTATTGCGATTTCTTAACAGAACTTGTTCATGCAAAGGAAGATAGTTTAAATGTAAAATGAGGGAGCGAGATTATATGGAAGAGACAAAACATCTATCACCAAAAATTTTTCTAAATAAGGTACTGGCAGGAACCGCTACAGGAATCATCATTGGTTTAATCCCAAATGCAGTATTAGGAGCCATTTTAAAATATTTTAGTGATTATTCGATAGCAGTGACAATCGCACAAATGGCAGTTGTTTTTCAGTTAGCAACGCCATTGATCATCGGCGGTTTGATTGCATTACAATTTGGGTTTAATCCAATGAAAATGATGGTAGTTGCTGGAGCAGCTTTTGTAGGTTCAGGGGTAGTCAAATTTGCGCCTGATCTTGGGGAAACAGGAACTTATGTAGGTTCTGGAACAGGAGACATCATTAACACGATGCTTACTGCCTCGATAGCGGTTCTTTTGATCTTATTGATTGGTGAACGTTTTGGCTCTGTCGCAATTGTATTGACGCCAATTGTTGTTGGGGTAGGAGCCGGTTTGATCGGGTATTACTTGTATCCTTATGTGACAGCTATTACTTCAGCAATCGGTACATTGATCAATAATTTTACCACGCTACAACCTCTATTGATGTCGATTTTGATTGGTTGTTCTTTCGCCTTTTTGATCATTTCACCGATTTCTACAGTAGCAATCGGTATGGCGATCCAATTAAACGGCGTTTCTGCGGGGGCAGCTGCTATGGGTGTTGCAGCTACTACAATCGTTTTAGTTGTGAATTCGTGGAGAGTCAATAAACCTGGAGTAACGATCGCCATTGCGCTCGGAGCGATGAAAATGATGATGCCTAACCTGTTTCGAAAACCAATCATTCTAGTTCCATGTTTGGTCAGTGCGGTGATTTCCGCTATTCCAGTTGCACTGTTTTCTATTTCTGGAACACCGTCATCTGCTGGATTTGGCGTCGTTGGTTTAGTCGGACCTTTAGCTTCTTTAGATGCAGGATTGAGTCTCGTTCTTACTTTTGTATGTTGGCTAGTTGTGCCTTTGATTGCGGCTTTACTGACACAATTCATCTTTGAAAAAGTATTGAAACTCTATGATAGAGAAGATGTATTTAAATTTTTAGGTTAGTCTGTGAAAAAGTCAGAAAAATTTCCAAGAATATCCACTGACGATAAACTCGTGGGGCTCTGATCAAAAACAATCAATAAGAGTTCTGCTACTGAAAACAAAAAAGGTCGGTTGTTTGGATCAAGTGGAAAAGAAAGTGATTTTTTGCCTCACTTAAGACAGAAAATCTGGTGGAGCCATTCTTGGAAACCCTCTTGGGATAATTTGGTTTAAGCACAGCTAATAATAAGCTTGGATGTTGATTTTTTCGATTATAGAAAGTCCTTCTATAGTGAATCAATCGTTCATCCAAGCTTATTTTATAGGGAGAATAGCAAAATAAAAGCTATCGTTTGAAACTATTTAATCGATTTCCTCCGACAAGGAATAAGGTAGAGCACTTTCGTGGTGGTAAGCTGCGTTTGGCACAATACCTAATCTGTAAGAAATCGTTCCGCCTTCTAACAAGTCTTCGTGAGTAAAGAAAAGATCTGTGTGAGGGAGATTTTTTCTTTTTACTTCATGAATAAATTGATGCTGCGACTGATTAGGTGACGTTTCGATAGTCAGCGTCTTTCCGTTAGATAAGGCAATGGTTGCTTTATCTAGCAGTGGCATTCCAATAACGTATTCGCCTGTTCCTGGCGTTACAGGGTAAAATCCTAAGCTATTGAAGATATACCAAGCAGCCATGCTGCCATTGTCTTCGTCTCCTGGATAACCGGTCGGCGTATCATCAAAAGTCTGTGTCAACAATTGTTTGAGCAAAGGTTGAGCCATTTCTGGTTTTCCGATATAGCTAAAAAGATAAGGATAATGGAAACTTGGTTGATTCGAGATAGCTAACTGACCAAATTCGATAGCGGCCATTTCACTCATTTCATGGATCTCAAAACCATAGCCTCCCACTTCAAAGCTTGGTGCTTGGTTGCATAATTCGATCAATTTTTCTTCAAATTTTTGCTTTCCGCCATGGGCGTTGATCAGGCCAGCGAAATCGTGGTAGACAGCAAAGCTACTTTGCCAAGCACTACCTTCTGCATAATCTTGGCCCCAACGGATAGCAGAAAAAGGTTCTCTGAAAGTTCCGTCTACATCTTTGGCACGCATAAAACCTGTTTGTTGGTCGAAAACATTTTGGTAATTCAATGCCTGCTGCTGATAATGTTGGTTGATTTTTTCTTTTCCTAGCACTTTAGCTACTTGGCTGATACAAAAATCACTGTAGGCATAATCCAATGTATGGTTGATCGACTCATGATAAGTGCTTGGTACATACCCATATTCAAGATAGTCTTTTGTTCCTTGTCGTCCATAGTTTTGGTTCGCACTTTGAACAGTAGCACCTTTATGCATCGCCTCTAAAAATTTTTCCATCAAATCTTCTCGAATACCTTTCACCGCCGCATCTGCGATAACTGCATCGATCAATGTGCCTGGCATCAATCCACGTTCATCAGGCGAGAGCCACTTTGGTAAGAAGCCGGTTTCATTATAACTATTTAAAAAGCCTTCGAGCATTTCCTCATATTTCTCCACGGCAATCAAGGAATAAAGAGGATAAACAGTTTTATACGTATCCCAAAAGCCATTATTTGTGTAGAGTACACCAGACTTTACAGTGCGGCTAGTCGTATCATAATGGATTTTTTGACCATTAGCATCGATCTCATAGAAGGTCTGTGGGAATAAGAAAGTCCGATACAGATTATGATAAAAGGTACGTGTTTGTTTTGGATCATGATGTTCGATTTTTATGCGATCAAAGTAGTCTTGCCACTGGTTTCGGCTATTTTTCAAATAATCAGCAGCTTCTTGATGAAGCTCTTGGTTCAAATTATAGTGAGCTTGTTCTTCACTGATAAAAGAAGTTCCCAGTTGAGCAACTAAATTCCTAACATCACCAAAATACAATGGAATGGAATCGGCTTGTTCACCGGAATTTGTTACACGAGTTTTCGCTAAGAGCGGCTGATTGAATTTTAGAACAAAATAAAACGTAAAATCAGGATCTTCTGAGCCGGCAAAATGCGTGATCTGGCCGAAAACGGTATGACTATCTTTTACATTTAGAGAATATTTTCCAGGAAAAGTCAGAAGTAAACCGCTTTCTTTTTTGCTATAATCAATCGTTAAGATCCCGCCATACATACTTGGAATGAGGGTCGATTGTGTTCCGTCACGCAATTGACGAATAGATACGTGTGTTGGTGCAAAGATACTTTCTTCTGGTCGATAAGAGCTTTGCGCATGGAATAACGTATTTTCTGGCAATTCCCCTGTGAAAGGAGTCATGACAAAATGACTGAAATCACCCATCCAAGGACTTGGCTGATGAGTAAGACGGTAGCCTTGAAACACACGATCTTCTGGATGGAACCACCAACTGCCTTTTTGATCTGTTGTTTGTGGTGCAAAATAGTTCATTCCAAAAGGAACGCCAGTGTAGGGCTGGCAATTCCCGTTGGAGAAATTTGGTTGATTCGCGGTACCGTGTCGGGTATCGATTTGTTGGATGTCCATATTACATCTCCTTTGTTGAGTGTCGTTTGATAAATGAAACTGGATAACTACTATCCGCGGGTATCTCTTTTGTCTGTAGCCATTCAATGAGCGATCTTCCTGCAATTTCCCCTAATTTATGAAAATCCTGAGCTACAGTGGTTAATGGAGGATCGACCAGAGCAGCGGCCTGGATATCATCAAAGCCGATAACTGAAAAGTCATTAGGAATGTCATAACCATGTTGCTTCAAGTAGTTCATCGTTTGAATGGCGACAAGATCGTTTTCACAGACAAAAGCTGTTACTTTATGGTCATTGACATAGTTCATCAAGGTATCGATCGTAGCACTTTTATCATCTAATGGGGTATGGAAAGGTAATTTTGCTTTATTCAATGCCTCTAAGTAACCCAAATAACGTTGGCGTACAGATTGTGGATGAGTCTGTTCGCCAAAAAGATACGCAATTTTTTGATGTCCTTCTTTTATTAAGTGTTCCGTAGCTAGAGAACCGCCTTGGAAATTGTCTGAAAGAACAGTAGGAAAAGGTAATTCATAGATTTTCTTATCTAAAATGACCACTGGAAATTGCTTCAATGAAAGTTCAAAGAGCAAATCAAGGTGATGATCTGTATCAAAAGCATAATAGATCAAACCATCAAATTCCTGCATAAGTTCATGTGCTGTTTTATTCGTGAGAAAATCTAGGGTAGTCATCATGACTTCCAACTGCTGTTCTTGCATGACAGGATTCAATCCTTTGGTAAAGTCACCTACGGAAAGATCTGACAAAAAAGGTAATAGGAATAAAATACGACTATTTTTAGGAAGCACTGCATGCTGTTCCACACTAGTTGCGGCCTTAACAAAGCTTCCTTTTCCACGTACCCGATAGATCAATCCTAATTGCTCTAATTCTGTAAGGGCTCGTTTCGAAGTGATTCGACTTACTTGATATTTTGCGGATAATTCTTTTTCTGTAGGGACTTGGCTATCGACTGGCAACGAACCGTCAGCAATAGCAGCTTTTAGGTCATTGAATATTTTTTGGTATAACGGTTGATCCATAAAAACACCTTCTTATATGATATATCATAGATAAATGATAGCATAAAAAAGGGAAAAGTAAATAAGAAAAATCTCATTTTGAAAGCGTAGACATTCTTATGACAGAGAGGTATAATTCGTTTGTGATATACCAAACCGGAAAGAGGGAAAATAATGGCTTATAAAGACATACCAAATTCAGTTAAACAATTTATGGAAGAAATAACAGAAAAATGCGGAGATAAACATGCGGATTGGGCGGAAAACTTTTCTGCGGCATTTGCGAATACACTGTTAACGACTGTAAAACGTCATGAGGATGGAACGACTTTCTTATTAACTGGCGATATTCCTGCGATGTGGCTACGTGATTCTACTGCACAGGTACGTCCGTATCTTGTACTGGCAAAAGAAGATGAAGATTTAGCCGACATGATCAGTGGGTTAGTTAAGAAACAGTTCAATTACATCAATATCGATCCTTATGCGAACGCATTCAACGAAGAGGCGAATGGGGCGGGCCACCAAAACGATCATACGAAGATGAATGACTGGATCTGGGAACGGAAATATGAAATCGATTCCTTATGCTATCCGGTGCAATTGGCCTACCTATTATATAAAAATACAGGACGCACAGATCAATTCGATGCCTCTTTTGTAGAAGGTATCAAAAAAATATTAGGCGTCTTCAAAACAGAACAGGACCATGAAAAATCGCCGTATACATTTGTGCGTGACACGACACGCAAAGAGGATACTTTAGTAAATGATGGGCGCGGTGCCAAAGTTGCGCCGACTGGCATGACTTGGTCAGGGTTCCGTCCTAGTGATGATGCATGCCAATACGGCTATCTAGTTCCTTCCAATATGTTTGCTGTTGTGGTCTTAGAGTATATAGAAGATATCTTTACAAACATTCTTTCAGAAGAAGCATTGGTAAAAGAAGCGAGAAAATTAAAGACAGATATCCAACAAGGCATTGATGATTTTGCCTATACACAAAATCAAAATGGGGAAAAAATCTACGCTTACGAAGTGGATGGTCTAGGAAATACATCGATCATGGATGATAGCAATGTACCTAATCTGATCTCTGCACCATATCTAGGCTATGGTTCGATGGATGATCCACAGTACCTTGCAACTAGAGCGACTCTATTGAGTAAAGAGAATCCATATTTTTACGAAGGAGAATATGCGAAGGGAATAGGTTCTTCCCACACACCTGAAAACTATATCTGGCCAATTGCTTTAGCGATGGAAGGGATGACGACTGAGGATAAAGCAGAAAAAGAACGGATTTTAGATTTGTTAGTAGCGACAGATGCGGGGACACACTTGATGCACGAAGGCTTTGATGTGAACAACCCGCAAAATTACACGAGAGAATGGTTCTCTTGGGCAAATATGATGTTTTGTGAATTAGTCATGGATTATTTTGATATTCGAGTAGCGAAATAGGAGGAAACATATGAAAAAGAAAGTATATATCATTTCTCATAGCCATTGGGATCGAGAGTGGTACATGGCGTACGAACAACATCACATGCGATTGGTTGAATTAATGGATGATCTTCTGGAATTATTCGAGAAAGATCCAGAATTCAATAGTTTCCATCTTGATGGGCAGACGATTATTCTAGATGATTATCTGCAAGTTCGACCTGAAAAGAGAGAGTTGGTTCAGCAAGCAATCACGGCAGGAAAATTACGGATCGGTCCGTTCTATATTTTACAAGATGACTTTTTGATCAGCTCAGAATCAAATGTGCGCAATATGCTGATTGGCATGGAGGAAAGTCAAAAATGGGGAACACCTGTCATGCTTGGTTATTTCCCAGATACCTTTGGCAATATGGGGCAAACACCGCAGATGATGAAACAAGCTGGATTAGAGGCAGCCGCATTTGGGCGAGGTGTTAAGCCGATTGGATTTGATAATCAAGTATTAGAAGCGGAAAATTACTCTTCTCAGTATTCTGAGATGTGGTGGAAAGGACCTGATCAAACAGAGATTTTTGGGTTGCTTTTTGCGAACTGGTATAGTAATGGCAATGAAATACCATCAGAAAAAGAAGCAGCAAAAGTTTTTTGGAAGCAAAAACTGGCAGACGCAGAACAGTATGCTTCGACAGACCATCTTTTGATGATGAATGGGGTCGACCATCAACCAGTTCAAAAAGATATATCAAAAGCAATCCGTTTAGCAAATGAACTATATCCTGATTATGAGTTCGTCCATTCTAACTTTGTGGATTATCTTGAGGCAGTCCAAAAAGATCTACCAAAAGATCTGGGGGCTGTTGAAGGTGAGCTGACGAGTCAAGAAACGGATGGATGGTACACTTTAGCAAACACAGCTTCAGCACGAGTATACTTGAAACAGTGGAACACAAAAGTCCAAAGACAACTTGAAAATATTACAGAACCGTTGGCGACGATGGCGTATGAGGTAACAGGAGAGTATCCGCATGATCAACTAGACTATGCTTGGAAGACACTGATGCAAAATCATCCTCATGACAGCATCTGCGGTTGTTCCGTTGATTCTGTGCATCGAGAAATGATCACACGATTTGAAAAAGCCAATGAAGTAGGGAAGTATCTGGCAGATGAAGCACTGAGACAACTAGGCGAAGCAATCGATACGAGTGGAATACCAGAAGCTAGTTATCCATTTGTTGTGTTCAATACTGCTGGATCGCCTAAAACAGGTGAAGCAGGAATCAGCATCGAATTAGAAAGAAAACGGTTTGCAGAAGGAATACCAGAAGCACTTTATGCGGAATTAGAACAGCGACCAAAGAAAGTGTATCATGTCGAAACAGTCGACGGGAAAAAATTATCCGCAATGATCTCAGAAGAGAAAGTCGCGTTTGGCTATGACTTACCAAAAGATCGGTTTAGGGTACCATATATGGCACGAACGATCACAATTCGTTTACCTATAACTGAAATGCCTGCTTTTTCTTGGGAAACATTTGTTTTAGTTGAAGGGGCGGCCGAAGAACAAGCCGGTACGCTGATCGAAGATGCTGGACGAGTGCTGAAAAATGATCAAGTTCAGTTAGAGATCCAGTCAAACGGGACACTCACTTTGACAGACAAAGTCACTGGGGTTGTATTAGACGACTTATTAGTTTTTGAAGATGTGGGTGATGTTGGGAATGAATATATCTTCAAACAACCTGAGAATGACCAAGCGATTTTATCTAAAGAAATAAGCAATAGTACAATTGAAATCGTGACCGATACAAGAGAACTCGCACAAATCCGATTGACGCAAGAGATGGTGATCCCAGTTGCGGCAGATGAGCGTCTAGAAAAAGAACAAGAAATGGTCATCGAATTTCGGCATAGAAAAGCAGGGCGTTCCACAGAAACAGCGGTATTAGAGCTGACTACACTGATTACTTTAAGAAAAAATAGCAAGAAAATCGATTTTGAAACAACTGTGGATAATCAAATGAAAGACCACCGTTTGCGTGTCTTATTTCCGACAAAGTTACATGTGGAACAACATGAGGCAGATAGTATCTTTGAAGTAGTCACACGTCCTAATACTGTCGCAAAAGATTGGGAAAATCCTACGAATCCACAACACCAGCATGCATTTACTCACTTAAAGGATCAAACGTACGGTGTAACAATTGGAAACTATGGACTGAATGAATATGAGATTGTCGATGACGGTGTGATTGCTTTGACATTATTACGTTGCGTAGGTGAATTAGGTGACTGGGGATATTTCCCAACTCCTGAGGCACAATGTTTAGGAGAATATCGATTTAACTATAGTATCGAAGTACAGCCAACGGCAGAAAAATTCGTTAGCTATCAGCATGCCTATACTGCACAGATTCCTTTCTCAACAAAACAATTAGCAAAACAAAAAGGAACACTTCCACAAAAAAATCAATATTTATCTTGTACAGGTGAAACGTTTGCAATTACAGCTTTGAAACGGAGCAAATTTAGTGATAAAGTAGTAGTAAGAGGATTCAATATGTCTAGTCATTTAGAAAAACTACAGATAGAAAAAAATGGTCAATCTGGACACTTGTTGAATCTACTTGAAGAAACATGGGAAGAAACGGTTGATCCAAATCTTAAGCCTTATGAAATTCGGACAATCGGATTTAAGGAGGAATAGCAAATGTATGGTGGGATAGAAGCAGGTGGAACAAAATTTGTTTGTGCGGTGTCTGATGAAGGCGTTATCGTAGAAAAAATCAGTATTCCTACAACAGCGCCGGAAGAAACATTGAAGCAAGTCTTTGATTTTTTCGATCAATATGAGTTAGAAGCAATGGGCATCGGTTCTTTTGGTCCTATCGGTATTGACAAGAGTACAGATAGCTATGGCTATGTTTTAGCCACACCAAAAAAAGGTTGGACGAATTACAATTTTTTGGGGAGTATCAAAGACCATTATGATATTCCAGTTGCATGGACGACAGATGTGAATGCTGCAGCTTATGGCGAATTATTGAAAGGCGCGGCTATTGGCAAAAAAAGTTGTATTTATTTGACTGTTGGAACTGGAATTGGGGCAGGCGTAGTGATAGATGGAAACATCTTTTCAGGGATCGCACATCCGGAAATGGGGCACATTTGGGTCAAGAGACATCCAGACGATACGTATGAAGGGACCTGTCCTTACCATAAAGATTGTTTAGAGGGATTAGCCGCTGGACCTTCCATTGAAGCACGCACGGGGATCAAAGGCCAAGACCTTCCTCAAGATCATCCAGTCTGGGATATGCAAGCTTTTTATATTGCGCAAGCTTTAGTCAACTATACACTAACCTTGGCTCCTGAAAAGATCATTTTAGGTGGAGGTGTCATGAATCAGGACCACTTGCTTCACAAAATCCGTCAACAATTTGTTGAACTGATGGGTGGTTATATGGAAACACCACCAGTCAGTGAATATATCGTTCGTTGGGGACTACCTAATGAGAGTGGCATCATCGGTAGTTTGTTATTAGCAGAGCATGAGTTAGCTCAAACAAAATAATCAGGGGATTCCTGTCCTCTAAAAATGAAAACACGACATATCAGCGAAAGTAAAGCTGACATGTCGTGTTTTTTTACCATAGACCAGGGGTTGCTGTTCCTATGATTTTTTCTTGAGTGAATGGGTGGGTCATATGCAGTTCTAAAGCATGAAGCATTAGACGTTTATCAGGACGCTCTTGGTAAAGCGGATCACCAACGATCGGATGACCATAGTTTGCCAGATGTACTCTGATCTGATGAGTTCGACCAGTTTCTAATACACAATAGACTTGGGTTTGCCCATGACTTACTTGGTCGACTGTCACACGTGTCAGCGCGGTTTGGCCATTTCTGTTATCGACGACTCGTTTTCTTCGATCATGACGGTCACGCCCGATTTTGTCTTGAAGAACCAAGTCATGATTGATCGTTCCCCAAACAATTGCTTGATAGCGCCGGTAGATTTTCTTTTGTTCTAACATTCTTCCTAAAATGGGCAAAACAAAAGGGTTTTTGGCAAATAAAATAGCGCCACTTGTTTCTTTATCCAAGCGATGGACAACATATGGCTGTTGCCCTTTATCTGCTAGATAGGCAGCCAGATGATTGAGCAAGGTATCATTTTCTGTGGGCTCGTTGGGATGAGTTTTCATTCCAGCAGGTTTGTTGAGGATGATCAGATGGTCATCTTCATATAATGGATGGATATGTTCTGCCGCTCCTAGCTGGATTTGTTGATAATTGTAATCTGTTTCCTCGAAACGTAAGGTGATATGATCGCCACCGTGAACTTCAAAATGAAACAAGGCTGGTTCTTGATTGATCCAAACATTCCGTCGTGTTCGTAAGAAATGGCGGACTTTTCTTGGAACAAGCCATTCTTGCTCTAACAATTCTCGAACGGTTGTTGTAGGATGGGTGCTAGGTAAGGTAATCGTGATTTCCATAAATTTACTCCTTTTAGTCAAATGCAGTTTCATTGTATCATTTTTAAAATATATTTAAGAAAAAAATGAACGATTTCTGACATTTGGTATGCTAAACTAACGGCACGATTGCAAAAAGTCGATTTTATACATCTTAAGCAGGAAGTAACACAAAATAACTTGTGTTAAAATAAGACGATTGAATCAAAAAGATAGGAGAAGTAACTATGGATTTTCAAAGCATTTTAAGGAAAATAAAAGCTGCTTTGATCAGTTTTTGGCAATGGATCAGACCTTATCTCGGACAGTTTCATCGATGGCGAAAACGGATTTGGAAAAAATACCACATCAATAAAGTCATCTTATTACTCGGGCTCATTGTTGTATTGATCACCAGTATCTATCTTTTTATTTTAGCAAAACAGGCAAATGTTGAGACCCTGAAATCTGGCTTAAGCCAGTCAACAGTTATTTATGATAAAAAGAATGAAGAAGCAGGAACACTTTATGCACAAAAAGGAACATATGTCGAATTACAAGCGATTTCCCCTCATATACAAGATGCGGTAATTTCAACAGAAGACCGAAATTTTTACCAACACCATGGATTTGATATCAAAGGGATTGCCAGAGCAGCGGTGAGAATGGTTTTATCCGGAGGAACATCCGGTGGTGGCGGAAGTACGATCACACAGCAACTTGCAAAAAATGCGTACTTGACACTTGACCAAACCTTTGATCGAAAAGCAAAGGAACTTTTCTTAGCGATCGAAATCGAGAAGAAGTATAGCAAAGAAGAAATTTTGACGATGTATTTGAACAACGCCTATTTCGGTAATGGAGTGTGGGGAGTGCAGGACGCTTCACGAAAATACTTTGGCGTTGATGCAAGCCAGGTAACGATCTCTGAGGCAGCAACCTTAGCGGGAATGCTAAAAGGTCCCGGAATCTATAATCCGATTGATCATCCGGAAAATGCAAACAATCGAAAAAATACCGTATTAAGTGTAATGGAAGAAAATGGGAAGCTGACAAAAGAACAATATCAAGCAGAAAGTCAAACCGATATCAGTCAATACCTCAACGACACATATGATAATTCTGAATCGGGTTATCGCTACCCTTATTATTTTGATGCGGTCATTGATGAAGCGGTAAAAGAGTATGGTTTAGATGAAGCGGATGTGATGAATAAAGGCTATAAAATCTATACCGCATTGGATCAAGACTATCAGAAACAATTAGAAGCAACATATCAAAATAATGCAATATTCCCAGCCAATGCTGCAGATGGCGCAATGGTCCAATCCGCCTCCGTTGCTTTAGACCCACAAAGTGGTGGCGTTGAAGCACTGGTCGGGAGACGTGGTGAACATGTTTTCCGTGGATTTAGTTTTGCCACGCAAATGGAACGATCACCAGGTTCAACGATCAAACCGCTGAGTGTCTATGCACCTGCGTTAGAAGCAGGTTATACGCCGTCAAGTGTGTTGAGAGATGAACCACAATCGTATTACGATGCGCATAACTTTGATGGAACGTATCAAGGTAGTGTTCCAATGTATCAAGCAGTCGCCAATAGTTTGAACTTGCCAGCTGTTTGGTTGCTCCATGAGATTGGCTTGCAAAAAGGATACGACAAAGCAGAAGAATTTGGGTTACCTTTATCAAAATCAGACAAATACTATGGTCTGGCATTAGGTGGTCTGGAAAAAGGGGTATCACCATTGACGATGGCAGGTGCTTATAGTGCTTTTGCCAATAAAGGAAAAATGTATACACCACATTTAATCACTAAAATCGTTGATTCTACTGGTGCAGTGATCGTTGACAATACGAGCAAAAAGCCAAAACAAGTGATTTCTGAAGAAACGGCTGATCAAATGACAAGTATGCTTTTAGGTACATTTTCAAATGGAACAGCAGTTGCGGCAAATCCAGCCGGTTATACAGTAGCCGGAAAGACAGGAACTACTGAAACCAACTTTGATTCTACCAAAGCCAACGACCAATGGATCGTAGGATATACCCCTGACGTAGTGATTTCTACTTGGATGGGATACGAAGAATCGAGTGAGATCCACTATTTAGAAGGTACCAGTGGGAATGTTGTCGGGAGAGTCTTCAAGTCAGCAGCAGAAGGAATCCTTCCTTATACGGATAAAAGTAGTTTTAGTGTGGCGGATGCATATGCCACAGGCGGACAAGTCGTTGCTGCCGATCAAGTGAACAATGACACGCAATCTAACGGAGAAACGAGTCAGTGGCAAGATAACCTGAATCAGTATGGCGAGCAGGCAAAAGATGGCCTGAAAAAATTTGGCGATCTAGTGAAAGATGGTGTCAAAGGAGTCGGAGAAGCAGCCAAGGATCTTTGGCGTAAATACCAAGGAGAGTAGACTCTATGAAAACGGATAAACAAATGTTACAATAAAAGGGAATAAAAAAAGAAAAGAGGCTAATTATGTCAAATATTTATGATAGCGCAAATCAAATTGAACGTGAAATCCGCGAATTACCAGAATTCAAGGCTTTGGAAGAAGCTTATGCAAAAGTAAAAGCCAATGAAGAAGCGCATCAGTTATTTAAAGATTTCCAAGCAATGCAAATCGAATTGCAAGAAAAACAAATGAGCGGCCAAGAATTCAGTGATGAAGATGCAGCCAAAGCCCAAGAGATGGCAATGAAAATCCAAGCAGAAGAAGTTATCAATGATTTGATGCAAAAAGAACAAGGATTCAGCACGATCATTAATGATTTAAACCGAATCATCATGACACCAGTCAGAGATTTATATAGTGAATAGAAGTCTTGAATAGTATGGACTGAAGCTAAGAATGGAAAAGAGGTTGGGGCAAAAGTAAGAAACACTTCTGTCCCATTCTTTAAAAACGAATAAACGGTGGGTGCAGAAGCAACTCCTTCGGAAATAAGCCGAAATTCACAAAAATTTGAAAAGCAATTTTCGTGAATTTCTTCTTATTTCTCGGAGTTAAACACTTCTGTCCCAACCTCTTTTTTTGAATGGATTTAGCGTGAAAAATGGCTTTTCCAGATTTTAAGATGGTCGAAACATGAGGTATAAAATATGAGAAGTAGAGAAAATACGTTTATTGTTTTGACTGCTTCAATGAGCAATTCTGAGGGAAGATTATTTTTTTCGTTTGAAGAAAAAAGAGTTCTGCGATTGCCACTATTCTCCAACATTTTTTGCTATGGTTACTTAGATAGTAACTAAAATACAGAATATTAAGGGGAGCTAGCGATGGAGCAGGAAAAATATTTTTTAGGTATTGAGAATACGCCATGCTTTAATTTCAAACGAATGACGGAACTATGCGCAAAATCTAAGACTAAAACACTCTTGACGTATCTGATGAAACTAGAAAATACGGTACAAGATGCCGCATGGCAGTATGCACAGAAGCAGACTGTGGATAGCTTTACCAACTATGAAAGCAGTATTAATTGGTTAGCTAGTTTAAATAAAGAAGTTTCTGGAAGGCGCCAAAACAAGAAGAACTTTCTGATGAAATACATACGAAAAAATAAATATACTAAACTCAACGAACGAGTAGAACGACATGTGAACAACTTTAAATCCTGTAAAAATGCTTGGCAAACTCATCATCAAATGAAGCAAGCAAATAACCAGCAGTCTGAACAGTCAGAATACCCGATGGGGCGATCAAATATGCAACGGCACTCAAGCACTTTTCACCAAACGTCTGAGCCACCAAAAAAGAGGATCGATCTAAGAAAAATACCGCAACGTTCAGATAGTAGAGTCTCCAGAAAAACTGTGATCCTTCATGGGATAGCAGTCAAAGAATTGCAGATTAAGCAAAGAGCTTCTCTTGTCCGTTCTCTTGATTCCGATTCAAGATAAAACAAAAAAACTCTGTATAGACGATAACAATCGATCGTTGTATGCAGAGATTTTTTGTTTATGCTGAAAGTAGTTGGAAAGACAGGTTTGTTTCTTAACTATCAAGGTGTATCTGCTATACTAGAGATAGTTTTCCAGATGATTCTCGTTTAAAGATTCAGTTGACGATTTAAAGTAAGGTGGTGTATCAGAATGAAAAATAAAAAATTTTCTTGGAAAGATTTTTGGGAAATCATCGGTTCGTATCTTTTCACGATTCTCTTACTCCCAGCAATTTATTCTTTGACAACTGCCCAAGTAGTTTCTTCTGTATTTGATGAAAAATACCTGATAGACATCATTGTCTTATTTTGTGTCATCATTGTGCCTTTTGCTATCTACAAAGGAATACGAAAACGTAAATAAGTACTTTTCGTTATTCATGCTGCATCTGATAAAAATACCCCTTGTTAGCCATTAATTCTTCGTAGGTGCCAGTTTCGATGATTTTTCCTTTCTCGATCACAATGATGCGATCTGCTTCTTTGATGGTAGAAAGTCGATGGGCAACAATAAATGTGGTCGCTGCTTCGGTCAAATAATCTAGTGCGTGTTGAATCTTTTTTTCCGATTGTGTATCCAAGGCTGAAGTAGCTTCATCCAATAAAATGATTTTAGGGTTACGAATCAAGGCCCGTGCGATGGAAATCCGTTGTTTCTGGCCACCAGATAATTGACTGCCATTTTCTCCGACTAAGGTGTCCAATCCATTGGGAAGCTCTTCGATCAATGAACGTAGCTGTGCAGCTTCGATCACTGCATCTAGTTGCTGTTCTGAAATGTTCGTCAGTCCATACGTAATATTTTCTCTGATTGATGCAGAAAAAAGCAATGTCGTTTGTGGAACGACAGCTAAAAATTGCCGAACAGATCGCATATCCACTTGCGTCAACGGTTGTTCATCGAGATAGATCGTTCCTGAAGTAGGTTGGATGAAACCAATCAATAAATTCAGTAGCGTAGATTTGCCTGAGCCTGACGGTCCAACAAAGGCGATTGTTTCTCCAGGTTGGACATCTAAGGTGAAATCGTCGATGACGGGGTGTTGTTTATCTAAATAATGAAAACTGACATGATCGAAGTAAAAATGGCCGTCTATTTTTTTTATTTTCTTTTTTCCTTGATAGCGCTCTACTTCACCAGCACCCATGATTTCCCCGATAGAACTAATTGATTCCATTCCCTTTGAGATCGTTGGAACGAGGGTGATGATCCCCGAAACTGAGTTGACGACAGTTGTAAAGTAAGTTTGGTACATCACTACGTCGCCTGGTTGGATTTTTCCTTGTAGCGCTAATAGTCCAGTAAATATCAAACAGATCAATTGGAAAATTTGAAAACTAGCCCAACTCACAGAACCAAAAACCGATTGCAATATATCTAATTGGAATCCTTTTTTATAGATTTGAGAAAAATGGGTATTCAAACGTTTTGTTTCATGATCTTCTAGTGAATGAGCTCTAGCAATCGGAGCTAGTTCGATTACTTCAAACACTTTTGCTGAAGTTTCTTCCATTTCTTGACGGAATTCTGAGTTTGACCGTTTGATTTTCTTGCGGAAGAAAACAACAACTAATGCGGCAAATGGAACGGTTGCTAAAAAGAAGAGAAAAACTACTGGGCTTTTGTATAAGGTGATTCCCAGAGCTACGAATAAATTCACTGAAATATTCAATGCACTTACAAAGACTTGCGACGAGAGAGTCTGGATAGCTTCAACATCACGAATGATCTTTGATTGGATCCTCCCAGACTGCATCTCCTTCTGATAGGGGATCGATAATTCTTGGATTTTCTTGATCAATGCTCCACGGAGCCCAGCTTCTACTTGGCGAATCGAAGAGCTATGATATTTGACATGAAAGTAATTGGTCAAAATATTTTGGCCAATCAGTAAAAACATAAATAGAGCATTTACATAAATTGTATGGATCTGTGTAGTATCTCTTGATGTTGCTACATTGATCACGTTCGCAATGGCTATTGGCATGAGCCATGAAGGCAAGTGTTTGATCACAAAAAATAGACTGGATAGAGCAAAGCGTCCATAATTGCCTTGATAAAGTGTCAATAAAATATAAAATGGATTCTTTTGTTCTTTTAGATAACTCTCTTTGATATGTTCTTCCATCATTCATACCTCAGCAAATGTCGTAAAGACGTTCTAAATGGGTTACTGCCTGGACAACCGATTTTTCCGGTGTTGCTTCAAGGGTCGTATACAGCAGAGGACGGTCGTATTTTGCAAAGTGCAACAAAGGGCGGAAATCTAAACAGCCTTGGCCTACTGGGACCATCTGGATGGTTTTGTTTTTGATGATGTAGTCCTTAAGATGCAACGCTACTAAATGAGGACCAAGTTCTTCTAAGGCATTTTGAATGATTGCTTTTTGTTCTCCGTGATTTTGAGGACAAATCAAATTTGCGCAGTCTAATATGAGCTTTAGATTTGGAGAAGCCACATCATGGATCAATCTTTTAGCTAATTGATAAGAGTAGAGCGGATGATTGATGCCGGCTTCGATTGCGACGGTTACACCAAACTTTTCTGCTTCTTTGACCATTTCGATGACAGAATCTCGAGCAATTTGATACGCTTCTTCGGTAAAATTTCTTGGAGTATAGCCAGTCCCGACACTACCAGTTTCTGTAGCAATCATCTTTGCTCCATAAGCTGAGCAAAGTGAAATCTGATGTTTGAACGTAGCTAACGCTTGTTTTCGAATATGACTATCTTCACTGGAAATATTGACATAACACCCCAGTATAGAAAGTTCAATATCGTTTTTTTGGAAATAAGTGCCAAAGTGACTAGCTGTCCCTAAAGTCATGTTGCCTAACGTCAATTCTTTCGGAAACGCTTTTTGTGGTGCAAATTGGATATGAGAAAGGCGCAACTCTTGCAACTTTTGAACCAAGTTTTCTTTTGTAGTGATGGTTAAGTCATGTGCTCGAATCCCTAAATTAAGTGGGAAAATCTTAAACACCTTCTTTCAATAACTCAGCAAGCGGTAGTTGTTGTGTTTTTATTTCTTGAACGATCAAGTGTGCTATTTTTTCTGCTCCTAATGGACTGAAATGGGTATTGTCCTCCAAACCATCTGGATAATTTTTGTTTTCTTCAGGTTTTAGATGCAAATAAAATTCTTTTGTTTGTTCCTCTGTGTAGGTGTGTAAAAACTGCTGTGATAACGAAAAGATATCTAACAACGGATAATTATTTTTTTTTGCAAATTGTTTCATTGCACTAGGATATTCGCCTAAACAATCGACGTCTAACCTGCCATTGGGCAAATAATTTCGCCGAGTGACTGGAGTCAGAAAAACTGGATGGACATTTGCTTTTATGGCTGTACGGGCAAAAACCGCAAGATTCTCAATATACTCTCCGTACGGAAGGGTTCCCTTATCTGCTTGTATTTTTTGATCATTATGTCCAAATTGAATCAACAAAAAATCGCCTGGTTTAAATGTAGTAACTAGACGAGCTAAACGTCCTTCCTCAATGAAGGATTTGGTGCTCCGACCGTTCATTGCTTGATTATTGAGGGAAACAGCTGGAGTGAAATAGGAAGCAAATTTTTCTCCCCAACCGGTTTCTGGTCGTTTTTGTTCTTCTTTTATTGAGGCAGTAGAATCTCCAGCAATATGGATGGTTGGCATTTTTTCACTACTTTCTAACTGTATTTTTTTCTGAAATCTAGGGAGGAACGATACACTCATGGTAAAGGGAGTAGTTGCTAGTACGAGTGTCCTTTTTATCTATTTACGCTTTTTCTTCAAAAAGAATCGAGAGTGGGACAAAAGGAAGAAATACTTTTGTCTCATCCTTAAAAAACGAATAAATGGTGGGAGCAGAAGCAACTCCTTCTTAAATAAGCCGAAATCCACAAAATTGTGAAAAGCAATTTTCGTTCATTTCTTCTTATTTCTCGGAGTTAAACACTTCTGTCCCAGCCTCAAGCATATAATCAAAGAAATAGGGAACAGTAGACATAGCAAAAACTGTCCACTAGTGACTAATCAAAAAAACCAAAATAGTGTTGGGCATTGTGGTAGCTGATATTTTCTACAAGGTTGCCGAGTAGTTCAACATCTTCTGGCGCTTCACCGCGTTCGACCATTTCCCCGATAAATTCGCAAAGTACACGACGGAAATATTCATGCCTAGTGTACGAAAGAAAACTTCTGGAATCCGTGAGCATACCAACAAAATTACCTAAAGCACTTCCATCAGCAAATTGTGTGAGCTGTTCTCTCATCCCCGCACGCGTATCGTTGTACCACCAGCCTGATCCTAATTGTAATTTACCAGGTGCTTCTTTTTGAAAACATCCCATCAAAGCAGTGATGATCGGATAATCATTTGGATTTAATGAATAAAGGATCGTTTTAGGTAATTGATCGGTACTTTCAGCACGGTCCAATAGCTGTTGTAATGGCACAGTTAATGACAGGTCATTGATCCCATCATAGCCAGTATCTGGTCCTAATGTCTCAAACATCCGTGTATTACAGTTCCGGTAGGCATGGATATGCAGTTGCATCGTCCATTTGTAGGAATGATAGAATTGGAATAGTCGGCTTAGTGTTTCTGTACGATAAGCATCGATATCCGCTTTTTCTAATGGTTTGCCAGCCAGAGCTTTCTGGAAGATCGCTTCTAATTGCTCCTCGTCTGCCTCTGCATAACGCAATGTATCTAGCGCATGATCGGAGACACGGCAGCCATGTTGATGGAAATAATCTACTCGTTGTCCCAAAGCTTCAATAAACTGTGCGTAGGTTGTGATTGGTTGTTCCGTTTCTTCCGCTAGCGCTGTGACCCACTGCTTAAATCCTTCTTTATCGACATTCAATGCTTTGTCTGGTCTAAAAGAAGGGAGAACGCGCAATTCTGTTTCTTCTTCAGCTAATAAGCGGTGATAGTGGAGGTCATCGATGGGATCATCGGTCGTACATATAACTTTAACATGCGCATTTTTTGCAATTTCTCGTCGCTTGAATTCAGGTGTTGCTAAACATTTGTTTGCTTGATCCCAGATTTCTTGGGCATTTTCTTCGTTAACAAGGAGGTCGATATCAAAAAAACGTTTTAGTTCAAGATGGGTCCACGTATAGAGTGGATTGCCAATGATCTTTGGTACAGTTTGACACCATGCTAGAAATTTTTCGAAATCAGAAGCGTTACCAGTAATCTTTTCCTCTGGCACACCACAGGCACGCATCAGACGCCATTTGTAGTGATCGCCACCTAACCAAGCTTCGGTGATATTTTCAAAATTTTTATTCTCGTAGATTTCTTTTGGGTCTAAATGGCAATGATAATCAATGATGGGCATTTTCTTTGCATAAGAATGATACAATTTTTTTGCCCATTCATCTTTTAATAAAAAATCTTCTGATAAAAACATTTGTCGTCCTTCTTTCTTTTTTTATGATCGTAAGCTTTATAGTGTCACACCATTTTTGAAGATGGCAATTTCTCTTACATCATTCTGCTCATTTCTAGTTTCTTCACCGCTAGCAACAGCAATGATTTTTGTAATAAAGCGTTCTAAAATGCTTTCCATAGGTTCTTTCAGTAGTTCGCCAGCATTGAAATCCATCCAATGTCCTTTTCGATCGAACAATGTTGTATTCGTCGCAACTTTTAAAGTTGGCACATAAGAGCCGAAAGGAGTACCACGACCAGTTGTAAATAGGACCAACTGACAATCAGAAGAAGCAAGGGCAGAAGCAGCAACTAGGTCATTTCCAGGAGCCTGTAATAAACTAAGCCCATTTTTTCGGATCTTTTCCCCATATTGAAGAACATCTACAACTGCGGAACTTCCAGATTTTTGGGTACAGCCCAACGATTTATCCTCTAAGGTCGTTATCCCTCCGGCTTTGTTCCCTGGAGAAGGGTTTTCATAAACGGGTTCTCCATAAGAAAGAAAATACTGTTTGAAGTCATTGATCAGATGGACGATAGAGTCAAATACTTCCTCATTTTCTGCACGTGCCATCAATACTTGTTCCGCCCCAAACATCTCAGGTACTTCAGTCAGGATCGTACTGCCTCCTTGAGAGATAAGATAATCTGAAAATGCACCAAGGAGTGGATTAGCTGTAATACCTGATAGACCATCTGAACCACCACACTTCAGGCCCACGTTTAATTTATTCAAAGGAACTGTTGTGCGTTGATCCTCAGCAGCAGCTTCTAACAATTCTTCTAGTAAGGCAACACCTTGTTCAATCTCATTGTAGACTTCTTGGGCAACGAGAAATTTAACTCGGTCATCGTCATATTCTCCGAGAGTTTTCTTGAATTCTGGGACTGTATTGTTCTCGCAGCCTAATCCAAAGACGAGAACTCCGCCAGCATTCGGATGATGGACTGCATCGGCTAAGATATCTCTTGTTTGCAAGTGGTCTTTTCCTAGTTGGGAACAGCCATAGGGATGTTTTAAAATCGTTACGTGATCGAAATTCCCTAGGTCAGGATGTTTTTGCTTGAATTCTTTGACGATCAGTTCTGCAACCCCGTTTACACAACCAACTGTTGGAACGATGAACAGATCATTTCGAATGCCTACCTTTCCGTTCTTTCGGACATAACCTTGAAAAGTGCGGTTCTCAAAAGGATAGCTGATAGGGTGGACATCTTGCTGAAAATGATAAGTCAATTCACCTGAAAGATTAGTTTTCACATTATGGGTATGCAACCATTCTCCGGCTTTGACATCTGTAGTGACATGACCGATCGGATAACCATATTTAATGACATTTTCGCCTTCTTTTAAATCTACTAATGCAATTTTATGACCTTGTGGAATATCTTCCAATGTTGTGACGATTTGTTGATCTACGACAAGCTGTGTTGCTTTAGGAATAGGGGATAAGGCCACGACCACACTATCTCTTTGATTTAATTTCATGATGGGTAAAGGAGTGACAGTAGTTTCAAGCATTCATCATCGTTCCTTCCATTTCACTGACGACTTGTCGAATATCGGCAGCCTCAATTTTTTCGATCAGTGATTCGATCGTTGCTGTTAGGTTATTTATTTTAGATAAATCAGTGCCCCAGAGAGTCTCATCTTGCAATAAAGTAGCTACAGCAGTAGTTGGTTGTTCCCAAGCGGATTTAAAGCGTTCAACGATCACCGGATCATCATGAACAGTTACTTGGTCATTGCGATACATCAGTAACAAGGCAGCTAAAGAAATGCTCATAAGCGGGGGTAATTGATTTTTTTCGTCTGCATATCTTCTGAATACAGGCAACAGTCGCGTAGTGAATTTAGCGATACTATTCAATGAAATCGCTTCTAATTTATGATTAGCAAATGGGTTTAAAAAGCGTTCTTTGATTTGCTCTGCATATACGATCAATTCGCTTTCTGGTAAAGCGAGCATCGGGATCAGTTCTGTTGCAAACAATTGATCGATGTAGCCTGAAAAAAGTGGATCTTTCATCACATCTTCAACCGTTTCTAACCCAGCTAATCTAGCTACAGGGACCATAGCAGTATGCGGTCCGTTCAAAAGATGGACTTTTCGTTCACGATAAGGTGTCATATCTTCTGTAAATACAACGTTCAATCCAGCTTCAACTAATGGTAATTTTTCTTTTACTGTTTCAGGTCCTTCAATCACCCATAACATGAATGGTTCTGCTTTGACCATCAGCTGATCTTCATAACCATGTCGTTCGTTGAAGACTAAAGCTGATTCTCTTGGATAGCCAGGAACGATCCGGTCAACTAAACTGCAGCAAAATATATTTTCTTGATCGAGCCATGTGATGAATTCTGCTCCCAAATCCCACTGGTGTGCATAACGCAAGATGATTTCTTTTAATTTTTCTCCATTTCGATCAATCAACTCGCAAGGAATGATCGTCAATCCTGCTTTGCCTGCCGCAAATCTTCTATATAAGAAAGCAGTCAATTTCCCAGGGAAACTTTCTGGAGGCATATCTTGGAGTTGATCGCTTTCCAGATATTGGATACCTGCTTCTGTTGTGTTGGAGAAGATGAATTCTAAGTCCTCATTTTCAGCTAATGACAAAAAGTGGTTCCATTGTTGATAAGGATTGATCACATCATCAACCACTGTGATGACTTCTGAGGAATCGATGATTTCTCCATCCAATAATCCTTGCAAAATAACCGTGTATAAATTGTCTTGATTGTTCAGCATTTCCCCAAGCCCCATGGGTAACGGTTGGACGATTGTCACGTTTCCGCGATAAAGCTCCTGATTATTTAGTTGCTGGATCTGCCAATCAACAAAACCACGCATAAAGTTGCCTTCTCCAAATTGTAAAATTTTTGTAGGAGCATTGTTTTTTTGAACCAGTTCTTTCGTTAGTTTTTTCATTTTTTATTGTCCTTTCTGTGTTATGCACACGTTAACATTTTTATGTAAAAAAGTAGAAGATTCTACTTTTTATCTCGGGTGTATTATTTTCCGTTTGCCAAGTTTTCGTCGTATACTTTGACTGATTCTCGTATCATTAGTGTAGTTGCTAATTGGATTTTTTTATCCTCTATTATTTGATTGTTTATTCGATTTTGGAGTATCTTTGTCCCTTGTTCACACATTTCTTTTACTGGTTTGTGGACGCTTGTAAGGGGAGGAGTGAGATACGACACAACTGGCGAATCGTCAAATCCGATCAAAGAAATCGATTTGGGTACTTGCAGATTCGCAACATTGATTGCTCGCAGTGCACCGATAGCAGTATCATCATTCCCACAAAAAACCAAGGTTGGTCGTTCGGGAAGTGCAAGTAACCGATTCATATTTTGCCAGCCGCTCTCTAAGCTGTAGTCCCCGTTTAAAAACAAAGATTCGTCGATTGGGAGGTTCGCTTTTTTTAAACTATGCAACACCCCTTTTTTTCGTTCATTCGTTGAATGGAAATTTTCTGAGCCGCCAATGTACGCAATTCTTTTATGTCCTAAGCGGATCGCGTAGTCGACTGCTTGAGAAACGCCTGCAGAGTCGTCAGCGACTACATTGAGAATTTCTGGATCTTTTACATGTCGGTTGATCACGATAAAAGGGAAATTTTTATTTTTCAGATAATCGATCAACGGTTGATCTTCGTCACTTTGACTCAGAATGATCACTCCATCATAGCGTTGCAGATTGATTTCAGAAAGAACCAACGTATCAATACTTTCGACCGATAAACTATAATTTTTATCTAAAGCTTGGCGGACACCAGAAATCGCCTCTGCTAAAAAGCTTGAGCTTGTTCCTTTTTGAAGGCTGGAGAAGAATAAGCCAATCAAATATTTTTTTTGATTGACGAGCCCTTTTGCACTGAAGTTTGGTACATAGTTCAGCTCTGCCGCAATCGCTCGGATTTTTTCTTTTGTTTCTTCTTTTATCAAACGGCTGTCATTTAATGCGCGAGAGACAGTCGTGTGGGAAACTCCCGCTGTTTTTGCAATATCTTTGATAGTTACCATGGAATCATTACTTTCATTATCGACTTTTGTTAACGCATTCATCATATTATGTTAAGGGTAATAAGTCAATAGAGCCTTGGTAATAGTATGTTGCACACGTTAAAAATTTATTTGGATATTCCATTTGAGATATGCTATTCTAATAGAAGAAGATACTCATCTGATTAGATGAGTATCAATTTTACATAAAATGTAAGCCTTTTATTTCTTAGAAAAAGAGGGAGAAAATGAAGAAAAGTACATTATTTTATAAGATTTTTTTACCGATATTTTTACTAGGTACGTTTTTAGTGTTAGGGTTTAGTCTATTTATTTATAAAACGACTTATGAATCGATCGAGACAAATTATTTATCTGATAAAGAAAGCTTACTCAGACAAATCAAAACGAATATTGAATGGAAAATCCGTACCATTGAGTATTCTTTCTCGACCTATGGCTCGACAAAAAATTTTTCGGATATTTTTACAAAGCCTCTTTCCTATAAGGAATACCCTGTCTATTCTGAAGTACGAAAAGAATTGAATTTTATTGAAACGATCGTGATGGATGATAATACCTATGATCTGATCAGTTTAAAAGGAAAATGGGGAGTAATCAATGGTTCGTTAAGTCAGCTTTCAGAGGAAGAAATCAGCAATTATCGAAATAAATACATAAATAATAATAATAATTTATTCTGGAAAAAACAGCCTAAGGGAATTGAAATGATCATTGCATTACCAATGTTTGTCCAAGATAAATATGCACTGGGAATTGCGTCGATCGACAATTATACACTCAATAAAACCATTGAGCAAAGTGGTGATGATGTCCTCAAGATCGAAAATGATCAAGGGATACTATTTAATGAAGAGCATTCTTCCCAAAATGATCTACCGTATCAAAAACTAGACGATTTACTTGAATACAATAAGACAAAGGTACTGCATCAAGACGGAAGAAACTATGTTTTACTGAAATCAGACTACAATAATTGGATATATAGTTTAGAAGTCGACCAAAGTACTGTCGGAACAATGATCAGAAATCTAAGAATCGGTTTGCTTACCGTTTCTATGACCTTAGTTGGTTTGGTTTGCTTCTTGTCTTATTCTTTTTCAGAGCGATTTTCTCGGCCGATTTCTCAAATCCAAGAGCGGTTGAATCTCAAATCTCAAGGGTTCAACCAAAAAGAATTAGATGATGTAGCCCATTCAGTCAGTCAAATCATTGGTGAGAATGAGTCATTAAGCGCAAATCTAGTGACACAAAAACCACAACTTGAAACGTTGTTCGTTCTTAGTTTATTCCGAAATCGAGTAGAAAAACGGGAGTTGGCGCAGCGACTCCAGCAATTTGGTTACAGTGCAGAGGATGAATGTTATTACACGGCACTTGTTCAAATCGATCTATTAGAAGATAGCCATGGCGGTGAACGTGACCTATTGCTTTTAGCAATCAATAATATGATTGCGGAAATCGTTCCAAAAGAAAATCGAATGATCCCAATAGTATTGAACGAAGAAATGCAAGCAACGATCTATCGAATGAAAAAGGGACACACTGAAGCAAGAAAAGAAGTGATGGCTTATTGTCGCCAGATCCAAAAGGCGATTAAAGAGTACTTGAATTTGACGGTAAGCATCGGTGTCAGTGAACAATTTGAAACGTTAAATGAAAGTAAACAATCCGTTGACCGTGCAAAAGAAGCACTTTATTATCGGGTAAACACAGGACCAAATTCAATTATTTTTTATCAGGAAATCGTGTCTGCTGATCATGAAAAAACATTGATCCGCTATCCGGTAGAAAAACAAAACCGCTTATTTGAAGCCATTCGGTCAGGTGAGCAGGAAATCGAAGAACCTTTGCATGCACTAATAGTAGAAATGTTTAAGCAAAATAAAAATCCTCTAAGTAGAGAGGTTGTAGTCATCCGCTTGATCAATGAGTTAGTTCAATTAGGACAATTATTGGGTGTAGATACAACTGATTTTGAAGATTTAAAACAACTCTATATAAAAGTCCTAAATACTTATCATCCCAAAGAATTAGAAAAAGTAGTACTAAATCAATTAGTTATACCGATCACACGAGGATCTCAAGAAATCACTGAGCAAGAGTTCAAGACGCTCTCAGAAAATATCATCCATATCATCTATAATGAGTATGATCAAGACTTGTCTTTGGATGTTATCGCAGATCGCTTGCACTACAATCCAAATTATTTAAGTAGCGTATTTAAAAAAGAAACTGGCGAAAATTTCGGCGATTTTGTTCAAAATCATCGATTAGAAGTCGCGAAACAGTGGTTGCGGGAAACGAATTTTTCGGTAAAAGAAATCGCAGAGCGGTTACGGTATCGCAATCCACAGAATTTTATTCGTTTCTTTAAAAAGAAAGAGCAGATCACCCCTGGAGAATATCGTAAGAAGAGCAGCTGATGATTCCTTGTAAGAATATGGATGGGAGGCTGGGACAGAAGTGTTTTTTACTTTTGTCCCACGCTCTTGCTCAAAAAAGCCGTATCATCTCGAAAATAAGTACTTCGAGTGATACGGCTTTTTAGTGGCTTGAATGAAGAGCCTCGTCCATACTAGCTTTATTTTTGTAAAATCAACCTTTGACAGAACCGACCAAGGCACCTTTTACAAAATATTTTTGAACAAATGGATAGGCAATCAACATAGGAACAGTTGCAATAACGATAACAGCCATTTTGATTGTCTGAGCCGGCGGGACAATGTCAACAGCGCTGCTTTCCGCTTGCATCCCGCTTGAAACGATAACGATCTGACGAAGTAAGATTTGGATCGGCCATTTCGCAGAATCATTGATATACAAGATTGCTGTCATGTACGTATTCCAATAAGTAACTGCGTAGAATAAAGAAATCGTTGCGATAGATGGTAAAGCTAAAGGCAACATGATTTTGAAGAATACACCAAAATCAGTACAACCATCCATTTTGGCTGATTCTTCTAAACTATCAGGTAGTGCTTGGAAGAAGTTTCTCATAATGATCATGTTCATCGCATTGACAGTCACTGGTAGGATCATGGCCCAGTAAGAATTGACTAGCCCAAGTGATCGGACAACTAAGAATGTAGGAATCATCCCGCCGCTAAACAACATTGAGAATACAACCATAAAGTTGACGAATCCTCTACCAAATAAATATCTTCTTGATAAACCATAAGCCATCAATGAGGTAACACACATACTCACGATAGTTCCAATACCTGTGACACCAATTGACACGCCTAACGCTTTAAAAATAGTTGGTGTAGACAAAATGTACCGATAGGCATCCAATGAGAAGGTCGTGGGAAATAAGATGAATTTTTTCTCAACGACCTCTTGGGTGGAAGCAAATGAGGTAGCAATGATGTTTAAGAATGGCACGATACAGATTAAAGCAAGTAAGATTAAAAAGGTATTATTAAAAATGTTAAAACTTCTTTCTCCAATTGAGACTTTCTTTTTCATAATCGTAGAATGTCCTCCTTTAATAAATAAAATATTTGTATACGCTTAATTTATCATTTGGATAAAATTACGTACATAATCATTTTTTTGGTAGTCTGAAAAGGGGAGAAAAAGAACAAATAAGAAAAAATGCAAAGTATCATTAATTGTGAAAAGATTCATTAGTTGTAGCGTAAAGCGCCTCTTTGAAAGCGTTTTACATACAGTGAAAATGATTATATACGTAATTAAATGGATTCTTTATGATAATACCATAAGCTAAAAATCACAAAACAAGGAGGGGCTTATGGAAAGTGTAAAAAAACCAGAAACGTTTCAATTGGCACTATCTAAACAAGAAGAAAAAATACGAAAGCGAAGAAAGACGATTGCAGGAATCAAAACAAATAAACTTTTGTATTTGATGATTTTACCTGGAATACTGTACTTTGTGATCTTTAAGTATTTGCCGATGGGGGGGCTAGTCATTGCGTTTCAAGACTACCAACCATACCTTGGTATTTTAGGTAGTCCATGGGTAGGGTTCAAACATTTTATTCGTTTATTTACAGAACCGACATTTTTTACTTTATTAAGAAACACGTTGATTTTATTCGGACTGAATATTTTTGTTTTTTTCCCGATGCCGATTGTTCTATCTCTTCTATTAAATGAAGTGACAAACAAACGCTTGAAAAATGGGATTCAAACGATCATCTACATTCCTCATTTTATGTCTTGGGTAATCATCGTATCGATCACGTATGTTTTCTTAAATGTGGACGGCGGGGTATTGAATGAACTTTTTGCCAATGTAGGTTTGGGTAAAATCAGCTTTTTGACTTCGCCGGATTGGACAAGAACTGTTTATATCGGTCAAGTAATCTGGAAAGAGTTAGGATGGTCGACAATCATTTATTTATCTGCCATCACAGCAGTCGATACACAATTATATGAAGCAGCTGAAATGGATGGAGCTGGACGTTTACGAAAGACATGGCATGTCACGTTGCCAGCCATCAGACCGGTGATCATCACCTTATTGATTTTAAAAATCGGACAGACACTGGACTTAGGATTTGAACATATGTATCTATTGTTAAATTCATTAAATCGTAGCGTAGCAGAAATTTTTGACACGTATATCTATACCGCAGGATTAAAAAATGGACAGTTGAGTTTTAGTACGTCGATGGGCCTATTCAAAGGTGTAGTTGGCCTGTTCATGGTAGTGATTGCGAACAAGATTGCCAAGAAACTAGGAGAAGATGGTGTGTATTAAACACAGGAAGGAGTGAAAGACATGCTGCAATCATTGGATAAGATAAATGGTCGTTTGAACCGTTTATTGCAGTTAGTGTATTTGAATTTTTTATGGGGCGGTTTGGTCATTGCAGGCCTGGGGATTTTTACCTTGGGACCAGCAACTTATGCAATGGTCGCAGTGATTCGTCAATTATTACGCTCTAAAGAATCATTTCCAGTAACACGAACCTATTTCAACTATTTTAAAGAAGGTTATCGCGAAGCATTGATAATGAGCTGGATCTATAGCATCATCGGCGGGATACTGTTTGTTGATCTGCTATTTGTACAGAATTGGTATTTGCGGATTGCACTATTTGTCATTGTATTTTTTTACTTGCTTTCGGCAATCTACATCTATCCAATCATGGCTCATTATGAATGGAAAGGGTACTTTTTCAAAATGAAAATGGCATTTTTGTTCGGCTTTTCCCACTTGCACTATTCACTTGTTTTAATGGTAGTTGTAGGAAGTGTTTATTTGCTCCTGATACAAGCAATACCGGGTGTTTTAACTTTTATTGGTGGTAGCTTCTTCTTTTTCGCGATTACTTGGACAGCCAACCAAATCTTTTATCGTCTGGAATTGAAGAACTCATATATAGAAAAAACAGAAAATGACAAAAAAATACTAACAATAGTGAAGGAGAAAATTTATGAAAAAAGCAACGCTCGTAAAATTAGGTCTTAGTTTCGCCGGGATACTCGCATTAGCAGCATGTGGTAGTAGCTCAACAAAAAGTGCATCAGAAACAGAAGATGGGAAAACGAAAGTCACTTGGTTGAATGTACTGCACACAGCTTCTCCACCAACTGATAAAATCGTTGATCTGATCGAAGAAAAAACAGATACAGAAATTACGTTCAACTGGATACCTGATGCTTCGAAAGAGGAACGCCTAACTACAGCTTTAGCTTCAAATGAACTGGGCGATATCGTTACATTGCAAATCGCTATGCTGAAGAATTCCTCTGTACGTAACGCACTAAAATCAGGCGTTTTCTGGGATGTTTCTGATTATATTTCTGATTATAAAAATTTAAGTAAAATATCTGAAGACCGAGTAAATGCTGCCAGCATCGATGGAGCTTTGTATGGTGTACCTTTACAAAAAGATTATGCACGTGCTGGTTTAGTTATCCGTAAAGACTGGTTAGATAATTTGGGATTAGACGTTCCGACAACGACAGAAGAATTATATGAAGTAGCGAAACAATTTACAGAAAACGACCCAGATGGTAACGGTGTTGCTGATACTGTAGGGTTTGGGGATCGTGCACCAAGTGATATCCGTTATACTAGCTTCAAATTATTTACTTCTTATTTTGGAGCGCCAAATGGCTGGGCTGTTGATGATAAAGGAAAATTCACACCAGAATTTGATACAGAAGAATATATGAAAGCAATGAACTATTCAAGAGATCTATATAAAAACGGCTATCTTGCTCAAGATTTTGCGGTAACGCAAAAGACTGACCAACAAGAGCAATTTGCACAAGGTAAAACAGGGATTTACACTGGAATGATCGACATCAAAAACTTGAAGAAAATGGGTCAAGGCATTCAAGAAGGAATGGAATTAGTACCAGTAAATAAAATCTCTGATGGTAAAGACGGCGACTATCATGTATGGTCTGAAGGAAACGGTGTAGGTGGATTGTTGGCATTCCCTAAATCTTCTGTAAAAGATGAAGCACATCTGAAAAAATTATTGAAATTCGTAGATGATCTATTGGAAGAAGATGTGTACAAGTTGATGACTGGTGGGATCGAAGGAACGCATTATGAACTTCAAGATGATGGCGCGATCAATTTTATCGACATGGATCTATGGCAACAAGATGTGCAACCGTTATCAAGTTCAAGACCAAGTGAAATCACATTCTCATTCAAAGATGCTGATCCTGAAAAAGAGTTATCGAATCAGTTAGTTGAAGAAAATACAAAATTTGCTGTTCTTGATCCAACAGTACCTTTAGATTCAGAAAAAAATAATGAAGTTGGTTCAGAAATCCAAAAAATCGTAGTCGATGCCACTGTGCAATATATCATGGGTCAAACGGATGAAGCTGGGTTCAAAAAAGCCGTAGCTGATTGGAAAGCACAAGGTGGAGATCAAATTACGAAAGAATATGAAGCCGCATACAAAGCAGCGCAAAAGTAAGACTAGGATAGAAACAATATGAAAAATTCTTAATTGCGTTGAATGAGCGTGAGGCAAAAGTAAGAAACACTTTTGTCTCACGCTCTAAATACGAATAAATGGCAGAAATAGAAACAGCTCCTTGGAAAATAAGCCGAAGTTCAGAAGAATTTGCATAGTGATCTTTCTGAATATCTTCTTATTTAACGGAGCCAAATCCTTCTTTTCTAGTCTCTAGTTTTTTTAATTGAACGATAAAGGAGAAAAAATAGTGGAAAAATTGTCACAAAAATTAGCGCAAAGTATCATGGAACGAACACCTCGTTTATATGAAGAAAAATGGTACAAAGGGAAATGGTCGTATGACTATGGTGTTGTCTTAAAAGGATTTCAATTATTATGGAAGAAAACGAAGGAACAGAAATATTTTGATTTCATCAAAACGAATATCGATTATTTTGTTCAAGAGGATGGATCTATTCGTGGCTATAGCGTGAAAGAATTCAATATTGATCATGTGAACACAGGAAAATTGTTCTTTCTACTTTATCAAGAAACTGGTGAAGTGAAGTATAAAAAAGCTGCGGAATTATTGATGCAACAGTTGGACAATCATCCACGGACATCGGAAGGTGCGTTTTGGCACAAAGAAATCTATCCGTACCAAATCTGGTTAGATGGATTGTACATGGGGGCACCTTTTTATGCAGAATTCATCCATCAGTTTGCGGAAGAGAAAGAGTATCAAGATGTATTACAACAATTTGAAATCAGCTATAAACATTTATTCGATGCTAAGACAAAGTTGTTGATCCATGCATGGGATGAGAAAAAAGTCCAACCTTGGGCGGACCCAGAGACAGGTTTGTCACACCATTTTTGGAGTCGATCAATTGGTTGGTACTTGATGGCAGCTGCTGATACGTATGAACTTTTACATGAAGAAATCGATTGTTCATTACTGAAAGAGATCTTAGTTACAACGCTACAAGCATTATTACCTTACCAAGAAACGAATAGTGGAACGTGGTATCAAGTAACGACTGAAACCCAGCGTAAAGGAAATTATTTGGAGGCATCAGGAAGTAGCATGTTCGTCTATGCAATGGCGAAAGCAGTCCGTCTAGGCATTTTAAAGAAAGAAGAATGGTACGACCAAATCAAGAAATCACATCAAGGGTTACTTGATGAGTTTGTATTAGAAACAAAAGAAGGATGGCTTAACCTAAATAAGAATTGCCAAGTCGCTGGTCTTGGAGGTGCTGATCAAAGAGATGGTTCTTATGCTTACTACATCAGTGAACCAATTATTTGTAATGATCAGAAAGGTGTCGGTGCTTTTCTACAAGCATTGATTGAAGTGGAGGAATTGTAATGTATGACATTCTAGAATTTGGGGCATCTACAGAAAAAATGAATACCGAAGCCATTCAACAGGCAATTGATCAAGCAAATAAAAATGGTGGCGGTTGTGTGTTCATACCGACAGGCGAATTTTTAACTGGGGCATTATTTTTGAAAAGTAACGTCGAATTGCACTTGTCAGCTGGAGCCGTACTGAAATTTTCAGACGATCCGAATGATTACCCAGTTGTTTCCTCTCGATGGGAAGGGGTGCATCAAAAAGTTTATGCTTCTTGTATTTACGCTGAAGGACAAACGAATATTTCGGTAACCGGATTTGGAAAATTAGATGGTAATGGAAAGAAGTGGTGGGATACTTTTAGAAATGATCGACAGAATTTGGCATATCCCCGTCCTAAGTTGATCAGTTTCCACCATTGTCAACGTATTACTGTTAAAGATATCCAACTTATCAATTCCCCTAGTTGGACAATCAATCCAATTTTATGTGAGAATCTTACCTTTGACAATCTGACTATTTTGAATCCAGCTGATTCTCCAAATACAGATGGAATTGATCCAGAATCTTGCAAGAACATCCGGATCAGTAATTGCCATATCGATGTGGGAGATGATTGCATCGCTATCAAATCTGGCACGGAAGACACTAGTGAAAAAGTTGCGTGTGAAAATATCACGATTGTCAATTGCACGATGGTCCATGGTCATGGTGCAGTGGTATTAGGGAGTGAAATGAGTGGAGATATTCGAAACGTAGTCATCTCGAATTGCGTATTTCAAGAAACAGACCGAGGAATCCGACTGAAATCGAGACGTGGTCGTGGTGGTATCGTGGAAGATGTGCGTATCAATAATATTGTCATGGACCAAGTGATGTGTCCGTTCATCTTGAATCTGTATTACTTCTGTGGGCCTCGCGGTAAGGAACCATATGTTTGGGAAAAAATACTTTATCCAATTGATGAACGTACGCCGAAATTTCGCAGAATCCATTTTTCCGATATTACAGCAAGAAATGTTCATGCATCAGCAGGATTTATTTATGGATTGGCAGAGCAGTTTATTCAAGAAATCACCTTTGATCGCATTGCTATTTCAATGGCAGAAGAGGCGATTTCGGGAGTGCCAGCAATGATGACCGGGTTAAGTGAGATGAGTAAACAAGGATTTTACCTAGGGTTTGCAAAACAAGTGACATTCAACCAGATTTCTATAGAAAATCACGATGGGCCGGCTTTTGTGTTAGAAAATACGGAACAAATAGAAATTTCTGGATTGCATTCTACACAATCAGACGATCCGGAAGAATTGATCGTGAAAAAGCAGTTTTCTTATGAAGCTAATTGAGTTATTAGGTATATCTTCGTTCCCAAAAAAACCGCAAGGAAAAAAACTGACTCGTCGGAAGCAAGATGGGTATGTAGTTGAATGTTATCAACTAGAATTGAATGAATTGGAAACGGTACCTGCGATTTTTGCATTTCCAGATAAATCGGGGCCGTTTCCAACGGTGATCTACCTTCATTCACACGGCGGTGATTTTACTAAAGGTAAAAGCGAGTTGCTGTATGGTGAAAAATACCTTGCATCCCCTTCTTTTGCAAAGGAATTAACAGACATGGGGTACGCCGTTTGGGCAATTGATGCTTGGGGATTTGAAGAACGTGGAGGAATTTCAGAAAGTGAATTATATAAGCGTTTTTTGTTAACTGGTAAAACATTATGGGGCATGAGGATCTTTGATGTCATCAGTTTGATCAACTATTTAGCGACAAGAGAGGATGTTGATATAAATAGATTAGCGACCATCGGGATGTCTATGGGAGGTTTAATGAGCTGGTGGACGAGTGCGTTAGATGACAGAGTGAAGGTGTGCATTGATCTAGCGGCACAAGTGGATATCGAAACGTTACTCGAACATCGTCGACTTGATCATCATGGCTTTTATTATTACGTACCTAATTTACTAACAGAATATTCAACTTTAGAAATACAAGAGCGGATTGCACCAAGACATAGGCTGAGTCTAGTGGGGAAAAACGATACGATGTGCTTAGATGAAGGTGTTGTAAAATTACGACAAGGATTGAATGAAAAATACGAACGACTTGGTTATCCTGAAAAATTCGTTTCCCAATCAGTTACTGGTGGTCACATGGAAACCCAGGAAATGAGAAAAATATGGAGAGATTTTCTAAAGGAGCGGTTGTAGTATGAAAATTGAAAAATGGGTCAGCAAGAAAAGTGAGAAAAATCCCGCGGCTTTTTCAACGATTCAAGAAGGAGTCGCCTATATGGCGAAACAGCCAAACGAAACTAAGAAAGTTTTGTATATCGAAGAAGGAGTGTATCTGGAAAACGTTGCGTGTCGCTTAGCTAATTTTACTATGAGTGGTCATGGAAATGTTGAGATACGAGGAAATCATTACGCTAAGCAGAAATTATCTGATGACTCTGAACGGGGAACTTTTCGAACAAGTACTGTTTTAATAGAAGGAAATAGCATCACTTTAGAGAACTTAACCATTTCAAACACGGCTGGTCCTGGCGAAAAGGTGGGACAAGCAGTGGCGTTATTCAATATGGGTCATCAAACAGTGGTTAAAAATTGTCGTTTGAGTGGCTACCAGGATACACTTTGCACTGGTCCATTACCTCTGCTTCAAAAAGATGGTACTCCTTTCGTTACACCGGCAGATGACGTGCATCGTTTTTGTAGACAATTATACGAAGATTGTTGGATCGAAGGGACGATCGATTTCATTTTCGGTGGAGCACAAGCTGACTTTATTCATTGTACGATCCATAGCCGTCAGAGTAACAATGTTGGGTATATTACAGCCGCCTCCACTCCTCAAGATCAAGAAAACGGCTATCACTTTAAAAATTGCGTAGTAACGGCAGATGAAAATACAGCGCCAGTTTATCTAGGCCGTCCATGGCGTCCCTTTGCTAAGGTCGTTTTTGAAAGTTGTAAGATGGCGAACCATATCCATCCAGCAGGTTGGGACAATTGGCAAAATAAAGAGAATGAAAAGAGTGCTTACTTTTTTGAACGGAACAATTGGTATCCAGGAACGGTAATAAGACCATCTTGGATACACTTTGAAAGGAGGGAATAAGATGAAAAGAAAGTGGGAAGCAATAGTAGGTATAATTGGCGGGATACTGGCGCTAGTCTTTTTTGGCGGTTTAGCAGTAACACTGAAAAAAATGTCCATAAAAGATTTTGAAACAAGTTATCAGGCATTGAAACTGGAAAAAACAGGAACGCTGGACAATACATTTCATTTATTACAGGATATGACGGGGCTGTTCGCCATCACCTTATTTATTTCATTGATTTTTCTTGTAGTCGCTGTATTCTTTTCAATAAAAGAAAAATATTTGATCATCGCTGCTAGTTTATACCTTGTTGCAGGATTGATATTATTACTGGGTACGCAATTTATTGCTTTTCCATTTACCTTCTTCTATTTTATGGCTGCTGTTTTAACAGTCTATCGAATCAAGATCAAGAAAGGACAAGTGGGGAATGTATGAAGTAAAAGTTGAAAATCCTATTTTAAGAGGATTTAATCCAGATCCTAATATTTTGAGGGTCAATGATATGTATTACATTGTTGTCTCTTCATTTGAGTGGTTGCCAGGTGCAAGAGTTTATGGATCTACAGATTTAGTCAATTGGCATTATGTAACAGATATCTTGCACCACCAAGTAGATTTAAAGGGGAATCCAACGAACGGCAGCATCTGGGCTCCGCAACTTAGTTATGCTGATGGACAATTCTACTTTGTTTTTACAGATGTAAAAAGTGTTGCTCGCCCTTTTAAAGATGCGCATAATTATTTGATGACAGCAAAAGATATCAATGGACCATGGACTGATCCAATTTATTTAAATAGCAGTGGTTTTGATCCTTCCTTGTTTCATGACATACACACAGGAAAAAAATGGCTCTTAAATGAACAGTGGGATTATCGGATAGAAACTCCTAATAAATCAGCAGGAATTGTTTTGCAAGAATATGATCCTAAAGAAGAGACGCTAATAGGCGAAATCTACCCAATATTTTCTGGTACTGTTCTTGCAAAAACAGAAGCACCACATTTGTATTTTGTAAATGGCTATTATTACTTATTAACGGCGGAAGGTGGAACGGGAAGAGGGCATTCGGTTACTGTCTGTCGGAGTAAAGCAATAACCGGTCCTTATGAACTAGCCCCCAACTCACCAATATTAACAGCAAGTGATAAACCGGATTCTTCTCTACAGTGCACAGGTCATGGTAGTTTAGTCCAAACGGAGAATGGACAGTGGTATATGGCCTATCTCTGTACAAGACCTCTAAAAGATGCAGCGATTTTAGGGCGGGAAACAGCTATTCAGGAGGTATATTGGACAGAGGATCACTGGTTGAGTCTAAAGAGTGAGGGAAATTCACCACAAAAAAATACGACAGTTCAGACAGTAGAGAAAGTCGAACAACAGGTAAATCATCATTTTTTGGATACTTTTGAACGAGGTATCAGTCCGATATGGAATACCCGTCGCATTCTACCAGAACGTACATGGTGTGATGTAAATAGTCGTCAGGGCTACTTGAGAATCCATGCTGGAGAATCGATCCAATCTACATTTGATCATCATTTGCTTGCTATACGTCAAACAGATTTTTCTTTTGAAGTGACTACCTCATTTGAGTATGAACCAACACACTTTAACCAGATGGCTGGATTAACATTGTATCTTAATGAAGAAAATTATTACTATTGCTATGTTACTTGGGATGAAACGGTAGGGAAATGCTTGCGTATGATCCAATCAGTGAAAGGAGAAGTGTATTTAGATACTTGGGCAATTCCTTTACATGGAGAGCAAGTCTATTTAAAAGTTGATGTGAAGGATACTCAGGCTTTTTTCCAAGTGAAGGAAAAAAAGAATGAACGGTGGGAAGTGGTAGGATCTGCAAAAGACGTGACCACTTTATCTGGAGGCTTTACAGGGAACTTTGTTGGAGTTGGGGTCCATGATCTCAATAAAAAGAAAGGCAGCTACGCAGATTTTTCTTTTTTTGAATACAAAGGTAGAGATTAAAAGAATAAGAAGAAAAAAATAAGGTCTAGCTAAAATTTATTTTTAACTTGACCTTTTATTTTTTTAATGGTAAAGTAAACAACGTTGTTGAAACGTGAAAACTTCAATGAAATTTATTTAGAAAAATTCATTGACAAACATAAAAACACGTGATAAGATAACTAAGTCTTTTGAAAAGAACCTATTGAAAAGCTTGATCTAATCAAGAAAAACTTCAAAAAAGTTCTTGACAAATAACAAAAGATA